>JAOPVX010000140.1 GCA_025965975.1 Mycobacterium sp.
ACCGACCGCCAGCTCGCAAACCCGGTATCGACGCCGCGGTGAATGGGGGAATTGGCGGTCAGGGCCAGCAGGGCCGGTAGCCACGGACGCAAGTAGTTGCCGACCTGCACCGCGGTTTCCCGGTCAGGTACGCCAACGTGGACATGGCCGCCGCAGACTCCCCGCGTGCCTGCAAGGTATTCGAACCTGGTCGCTATCGTGCTGTACCGACGAATGTCTGTGATCGGCAACACGGCTGAACGGAGCACCGGCACGCCCACCGCCAGCAACCGAGCGCCGCACTGCGCGGCAGCATCGGCGGCCGCCGACCGCATCTCGGCCAGCCCCGTACGTAGTTCGTGCGTGTGCCAGCACACCGGCGATGTGGTCTCGACCTGGCACTGGGTGAACTCCAATTGAACCCGGACACCAAGCTTTTCAGCCGCCTCGACAACCGCGAGGCTGCACGGGAGGGGGTGTCCAGTCGACGGATCAACGAGCAGAAACTCCTCCTCGACCCCCATCGACGGGTGGACCCACCCGTCAGGCTCGACGGTGCCGGCCGCGTCGACTCGGTCGGACCCTGACATGTTGGATCTTCTCCCACCTGTCGCGACGGCAAGCCGGTCAGGCATGGCGCGTGCTCAGTGATCGCACTGATCGCGTAGGACCGATTCCGCATCCCGCAACACCCGGAACCACTCAAGAATACTCCCCCCCTTCGTAGATCTGCTCCCGCAGAAACACGGTGAGCACCGATCCCCGGGGCAATCACCCGAGGTTCATCCCCACTGGAGACAGCAACTTTGCGACACTCGAACACCCCCTCTGATCAGTGGTGGGGTTTGAGGTAGTTCGTGATGGAGCAGGACAATTCGCACGGTGATACAGAAGGCATCCGAGACGTTAGTGTGAGCCGGAACCTCTTGGGGCGATTGCGAATAGAGTCTTGCGGTTGTGCGCTGCTTTGTCGTCGTGTCGGTTCGCAGGGAAGTCGACCTTGTGCATTCGTATGGTGAGCGCAGACGCGACGTCGGGCTCGACTGCGTGGAAATCCCTGCCCTAGCCAGGATTTCGTCCACATGTCTCCCTACCGGGTGTTCTTTGATTACTTTGTCCCCAGTTGTCGTTTCAGTTCTATGAGTTGGGTCTCGAGTTCAACCACGGCGTGTGCCACGACGCTGGTTGCCAGGGCTGCGCGCGCGGCCGGGGCGGTAGGGCCGGCGGTGGTCGAATTATCGATGTCCTCGAGTCGCCGGAGCATGCGCCGGGAGACATCTGCTTGCGGAAGCATGTCGTCAATATCAAAATCGTTGAATGCTTTAAATACTGGGTCGTTAAACGTCACTGTCGTCTGCTCCTAAGGTGTAATTATCGGCGGGGTGCGAAGCGGGCCGCCAGACGGGGGTGACGTTGCTCGCCGTCGTCGGCGCCGACGAGCTATCACTCGGCTCCGCCTTCTGAATCCCAGCGCTCTTGCGCGGCAGCTGTCTGGGTGCCGGTTTCCCTGTCTGGCTCGCCGGCCATGAAGAGACCGCCGACGGTCGAGACGTTGTTCGGGCCCGCCGCGGCCATCATGGTGGCGTGTGCGTGGTCGGGGTCGGTGTGGGGCGGGACTACCAGCAGAGCGATCCTGTTGCGGTTGAGTCCGAGGACTTCGACGGTGTTTGGCGGCTGGAGTCGGAATCCGTCGAGTCGTACCGCTCGTCCGCCGGTGGCGAGTTTGGCAGGTGCTTTCGCCCAGTCACTGAGCTTGTACAGCACGCGGTCAATGGGCCCGAGCCGCACCGAGAGCACCGCGAGCAGATCTGGAAGCTCTGTGGTCAGGTCATCACTGCGCGGCCACCATGCCCCATCGACATACCCGGTCTGGGGCGCCTTGGGTTTCAACCGCAACCGCGGCGTGTGTTCGGGCGGTGTCTGGTGTCGACCGACGTCGGTTCGATGCTGTCGTGGCGTCATGGCGACGCTCCTTTCTTGGCCCCGATTCGTGGCGGCCTCGGTCGTGTGTGTGTGTGTGTGTGTGCGATCTTCGTACCGACGCTCATCGCGGATTCCATCGTTTCGGTGACCACAGACCGCGACTGCAGGCTGCAATTCTGGCGCTAGACCTCCAGTAAACGCCGTCCTTGACCGACATCCAACGGCGACAACGGACCGTGCGTGCCCACGCACGCGAACCTCGCAAGTTCGATTCCGGGACGCGCCGGACAGCTCGCCGCACCCGAGCATTTGTCCCGTCGGTAGGGCCGTGTCCGGCGGGTTGTCGGGGTCAGATCGTGATTGGTGGGCTGTATCCGATCGTGTTGTGCCACAGCCGGAGCCAGTGTCTCGACCAGGGCCAGTGAGTGGGCAGGTGCAGGATCGGTCGGCGTCGTGGGCGGGCCAGTCGAGCGGGGGTGTTGATGATTTTGCGGCCTTCTCACGTTCCGCGCAGGAGCCGCAGACGAGGCTCACGTCGCCTCCATGCCGGACACCGCCTGGCCGGTAAACGGGCACCCCTCCAGGCTGGTCCCGGGACTATCCACCTGCCCCGGTTTCGACGCCAGCCAACCTGTTTCGACACGTCAACGGCTACAACGCTCGTCTTCCTGATCCCCGCCTGACCCGTGAACCGGGCCTTCTCCCACATCGCTCACGACGACAGTCTTCAGCTAACGCAGCAGTGGGCGGCTTGAAGCCTCCCCCCGCAGGGCGACTCCGAAGGGCCAACAATCCTTCATCTCCTGCACAGCACCACCTCAAGAAGCTCGCCTATCACGCTCCCTTCAGCGTTCGTGACACACGTGGATCGAGGCTTAGTCGCGTCGACCAGATCGACCCCGCCAACTGCCGCGCGGTCGCTGAACGTCGCTTCGCACCAACCGTCATGGCCACCACGTACCTCGAGCTATACGAGCGGTGCCTGCGCAGCATCCCCACGATGATCCACCGGGCACTCGGCGATGCCGTTGCATGGAAGTACATCAGCGACAATCCGGCGAGCAACATCAAGCCGCCCAAGCTGCCCCGAACCCGCCGCAAGGTCTGGACGCCCGATCAGATCCAGGTCTTCCTCAAGTCCGTCCAGCAGGATCGGTTCGCCGCGTTGTTCTTGCTGGAGCTCACGACCGGGATCCGCCGGGGGCAATTGTGCGGGCTCAAGTGGTCGGGCGTCGACCTCGACAAATGTCAGATCACCGTGCACGACAGTCGCGTCGTGGTCGCAGGCCACGCACGAGACAAAGCAGGTGGTAAGACCGAGAACGCCGATCAGACGATCTCCATCGACCGGGCCACAGCATCGGCGTTAGACAGGTGGCGCGGGGTCCAGGACCGCGAGCGCGACTTCTTCGGTACTGACTACCACCGTGGCGACTACGTGTTCACCTTCGAGGACGGCCGCCCACCGCATCCGGACACGATCAGACAGCGATTCGACCGCCTCGCTGCAGCCGCTGGGCTCTCGCGGATCACCTTCCATGATCTTCGCCACTCCTACGCCACCGGTGCGCTCAAAGCCGGCGTGAGCCCGAAAGTGATCAGCGAGCGGATTGGGCACGCCAACGTTGGGTTCTTCCTGCAGACCTATGCGCACGTTCTCGGTAGTGACGACCGAGATGCCGCCGAGCAGGCGGCCGCGTTCCTGATCGGCGCCCCCTGGGACGCCAGCAACGACGAAACGGAATGATTAGCGTGACTAATGTTCCCAAACGCGTTCCCAAGCGGCATGAAAACGACCCCCGGAGAGTTCTCCGGGGGTCGTTTTACCTGGTAGCGGGGACAAGATTCGAACTTGCGACCTCTGGGTTATGAGCCAACCGGTTCCGGTCTCGCATGGCCTCCCGGGTCTCAAACGTGCAGGTCACGATCAACCGCCCGTCCCAGCCATCACGGTGCGTCTCACATCATCACGGCAGTTGCGCCCCGTTTCGTTCACAAATCCGTTCACAACCTGAGGCGTCAATTGCCGCCAGCGACCGGTCGGCGACGCGTCTCGTCTGTGTCGCCTGATCTAATGCGCCCGAGCGTGTCTTGGGACATTGATGGGACACCGGGCGCCGCGGATGACGGACTAATGAGAAGTGGATTTGGATCGCACAACTTGCTCGCGCTCGGCGGTGGCGACTACACGAAGCGATCGTTCAGTGAGCGCCGCGCTGCGCCCGTGGAGGTGTTGGCAGACTCAGGCTCATCGAGCATCGCCTTCCCACGGCGTGATTTCGATGTCTGGAAGCGGCTCGTCGAAGGTGCTGGGCACGGCGAGACTTGGGAGCTGACCAAATTTGCGTTTTTTAGCGGGAGACACGCCGTTCGCGGCGTTGACCTTATCTTCGCTGATGGTGGGGCCCACCGCGTATTCAGCGTTCGCGTCGATGAGCGATTCGCGGAGGCCCGGCACTGACTGCCGGAAGTCGGTATCGTCGTCGTGTTCGTCGGCCACATCACCAGCGTAGCGAGCCGTCCCGATGATCAAAGTCTCCGAACGACGCTGCTCGTTAGCTGTAAACTGCCGGCCACCCAAAAGGTTGCGCGCTGACGCGTCACGACACTATTTCACGACGTGTTTCTGCTGGCCAACTTGTGCGCGGGTTCCGGCGGGGTGCGCACTGAAGCCGAAACCGATCTCTAGCTGGCGCATTAGCTGGTGGGGCTCGGACGGTAGCGAACCGCCGACCGCTGGTGTGTAAAGCTGCCGTGTCGCGTCCCCACCGTCTCAGCGAGTGCCGGTGATGTCGATATGTCCTGGTGGCGAGTCCCAGCTGTGTCACCGCGTCCACCGTTTCACGGGTTGTTGTTGCGCGTCTTGGCACACTCTGGGCACAGCGGGGTGGACTCACAGCGCGATCCGAAGACCGCTGCTGACACCGATTCCGTGAACGACGTTTTGTCCGTCGACCTCGCTACCGTTGCAGTATGGCAACTCAGGATGCGACCGACCGTTGGGACAAGGTGCTGAAGGACATCCAGCGGGTCGACGACTCTCCGTCCGGGCGGAACACACGCCGGGCGCTTGCCGGCGGAAAGACGGGTGCCGACCTGCCTGCGGCGAATGCATACAGCGTGATCTCCGGCATCTACACGGGGCGGTTCAAAGAATTGTGGGCGGCGGACCCACCGCAGGACTCGTCACTGAAGGACGTTCTCCAGCCTGTCCACGATGCCGCCCATGCCTTCACGCCCTACGAGCCATTGGAGCCGCAGATCGACCAGCTCGTGGATGCCGTGTCCGCTGCACGCGAAAAGCTGAGTGACGGTAGTGGTTTCGCACCCACGGCGGAGCAGATTGTCGCCGATATGGAGATGTGGCTGAAAGTGAATCTCCTGTCGCCGGGACGAGCCACCTGGGCCCGATCAGGGTCATCGACGACGAGCTCGCCAAGCAAGCTGAAGCCGTGCGCACTGGATTTCGGTTGCCACCGAGGCATTTCGACTTCGCAACCAACACACTCGTCAATGTCCCCACGGCGACGTCGATCCCCCTCGCGGCGTTCGCCGCCTCGGTCGACAACACGATCGCCAGCACGTGGGCTGAGGCCATGCAGCCTGATCCGGCTGATCAGCCGTCGATCATGAAACAGTTCGCCGCGCAGCTGATCGTCACCTTCTACACCGAATGGGAAGAGCACTACCGGCCTGCCCTCGCCGAGGCGCTCGGCTGTGAGCCGGAGGCCATCAGGCTGAACTACTTCGGCGATCTCCGGAATATGCGCCAGGACTACGTCCACACTCGCGGCTTCTCCAAGAACTCCGCGAAGAACAAGCTGCTGAAGTGGTTCACGAAGGGGCAGGCGATGATCCCGACGCCCGTTAACTACCTCGAATTGCTGACCGCCTTTCCATCCGAGGAACTCAAGGTAAAGCCGCCAGAGTTTGCGAGGGATCGACTGCGCGTGGAGGCGAACGCAAAAGCGACGCTCGTCGCCGAGTTCGACAAGGTCGTCGCTGCCTCGGGTATCACAAAAGACGCGGCACTGGATCAGGCGCTTGAGGCGTGGATCGCCGCGCAACCCGACGCCGGTTCGAACGGCTAGCACGTCGTCATGCTCCATCTGCTGGTTGACACTTCGACCTGGCTCGACCTTGCGAAGCGGCGTGACGGCATTCGACTACTAGCAGGAGTCTTCGCGGTGACCCTCGACTTCGAGGATCCGCAGATTCCGCGTCTGGACTTGCTCGTGCCCCAGGTTGTGGTCGATGAGTTTGAGCGGAACAGACCGAGGGTCGAGGCCTCGATGACCTCGGATGTCAGCCAGCGATTCAAGCTGATCCGGCGAGATCTTGCAGC
>JAOPVX010000198.1 GCA_025965975.1 Mycobacterium sp.
TGTTCGCCGCGGCGGTGTTCCCAGTCCAGGTTTAAGCGTTGCTCTTAGTGAGCCGGATCATACTAACTAGAACAAGTTCCCAGTGTCAAAGAACGGTTAAAGTACTCGAAACTGTGACCTTTGCGCAGGTCAAGGCCAGTGTGAGGGACATCATTGTGAAACGTGTTCTAGTCCTCACATCGCTCGGACAATCAAGAACGTCATTCTCCCTGACCCATCAGGGCGGTCGCCGAGAAATTCCGTTCGGGATCACGGTCAGCAAAGTAATTCTGCAGAGTTTTCGACAGCTCCGACGGGTCCCATGCGTCGGATTTCGCACTGAACCGTTGCTCGGCCGTCGGCGCCGCAACGAGCGTCACCGTCGGACCGTAAACGATGAACAGCTGTCCGTTGACGCCTTCCGACGCGGGGGAGGCAAGGAACCGCACGAGGTTCGCGACGTGCTCGGGCGACAGCGGGTCTATCTGACCCTCGGCCAGCTCCAGCGATTCCCCGAAGACGTCGGCCGTCATCGCCGTGCGGGCGCGGGGGGCGATGGCGTTGGCCCGCACCCCGTAACGCTCGAGCGCACGCGCCGCCGTGAGCGTCAGCGCGGTGATGCCCGCCTTGGCGGCGCCGTAGTTGGCCTGACCGACGGGGCCGGCAAGTCCCGCCTCCGACGAGGTGTTGATGATGCGGCCGTAGACCCGTCCGTTCTGGCTGCCGTCGGCGCTGCCCGATGTCGCCGGCCTTCCGGCTCCGGCCTTGGCCTTCGCCCGCCAATAGGTGGCGGCGTTGCGGGTCAACAGGAAGTGGCCGCGCATGTGGACCGCGATCACGGTGTCCCAGTCCTCGTCGGTCATGTTGAACAACATGCGGTCGCGGGTGATGCCCGCGTTGTTGACGACGATGCTCAGGCCGCCGAGGCCGTCGGCGGTTTGCACCAGCTCGTCGGCGGTTGACCGCTGACTGATGTCGCCGGCGACGGCGACGGCCTTTGACCCGGTAGCGGTGATCTCGTCGATGACGTCGGATTTGTCCAGTGCGCCTGCGATGTCGTTGACCACGACGGTCGCGCCCGCTCGAGCAAGCCCGATGGCCTCTGCGCGGCCAAGCCCCGCTGCCGCGCCTGTTACCACCGCGACCAGTCCGGACAGATCGGTCGCGTTGTTCGGAGTCACTTTATGAATACCTCTAGTCTCTGCGGATCAGGGCAGCTCGCGGGCATTCGGCAATCGACTGCTCGGCCAGCTCCTCTTGGTCGGCGGGCACCGGGTCGGCCTTGACAACCGCGTAATCCTCGTCGTCGAGATCGAACAGGTCCGGGGCAATTCCCACGCACACCGCATTACCCTCGCAGCGGTCACGGTCTACTTCCACTCGCATAACAAACCTCCTCGCCCGAATTCAGCCTTGAGAATACGACCCGCCCGATGGGCACCTGTGCGACACCGGCCTGGACCCCAAGACTAGAACGTGTTACAACCGGGTGTGAACAAGGGTAAGACCACGGGTCCCTGTCAACCCAAGTTAGGACGAGGCGATGCGGATCGGCTACACCCCAGAGCAGGAGGAGTTGCGCCGCGAGCTGCGGTCCTACTTCACCAAACTCATGACCCCCGAGCGTGCCGAGGCACTGGCCTCCAACGACGGTGAGATGGGGCGTGGCAACGTCTACCGGGAGACCGTCGCGCAGATGGGCAAGGACGGCTGGCTGACGTTGTCCTGGCCAAGGGAGTTCGGCGGCCAGGCGCGCCCACCCATGGATGGGCTCATCTTCAACGACGAAGCGGCCATCGCGAACGTCCCGGTGCCGTTCCTGACCATCAACAGCGTCGCGCCGACGATCATGGCGTTCGGCACCGACGAGCAGAAGAAGTTCTTCCTGCCCAAGATCGCCTTGGGTGACCTTCACTTCGCCATCGGCTACTCGGAGCCCGGCGCTGGCACCGACCTGGCGGCGCTGCGGACCACGGCGGTGCGCGATGGCGACGACTACGTCGTCAACGGTCAGAAGATGTGGACCAGTCTGATCGCGTACGCGGACTACGTGTGGCTGGCGGTGCGGACCAACCCGGAGGCCAAGAAGCATCGCGGCATCTCGATGCTGATCGTGCCGACAACGGCCGACGGCTTCTCCTGGACGCCGGTGCACACCATGGCGGGCATCGACACCAGCGCCACTTACTACCAGGACGTCCGGGTCCCGACCAGCAGTCTGGTCGGCGAGGAGAACGGCGGCTGGAAGCTGGTCACCAACCAGCTCAACCACGAACGCGTCGCACTGGTCTCGGCGCAGCCGATCTTCGTAGCGCTCAACGGCGTCCGCGAGTGGGCACAGAACACCAAGGACATCCACGGGAACCGACTCATCGACTCGGAGTGGGTGCAGCTCAACCTCGCTCGCGTGCATGCCAAGGCCGAGGTGCTCAAGTTGATCAACTGGGAGCTGGCATCGACCGAAGCCGCGCCGTCACCCGCGGACGCATCGGCCGCCAAGGTGTACGGCACGGAACTGGCCACCGAGGCCTACCGCCTCCTCATGGAGGTGCTGGGCACGGCGGGCACGCTTCGGACGAACTCGCCTGGCGCGCTGCTGCGTGGACGGGTCGAGCGGATGCACCGCAGCTGCCTCATTCTGACGTTCGGCGGCGGCACCAACGAGATTCAGCGCGACATCATCGGAATGGTCGCGCTCGGCCTGCCCAGGGTCAATCGGTAAGAGAAAGCAGAGATTTCGCGTGGATTTTTCAACAACGGAAGCCTCCGACGATCTGGGCGGCCTGGCCCGCACCATCACCGAATCGGTCTGTACCGCCGAACACCAGCGGGAGCTCGACGGGCTCGAGCAACGCTTCGACCGCGTCTTGTGGGGCAAGCTGGTCGAGGCCGACATACTCTCCACCGCCTCTCCGGAATCATTGGGCGGCGGCGGTTTCGGGGTGCTCGAGCAGGTCGCGGTGCTGGTGGCGCTGGGTCGCCAACTCGCAGCGGTGCCGTACCTGGAGTCGGTGGTGCTCGGCGCGGGCGCGCTGGCCAAGTTCGGCTCCGAGTCGCTACAGCAGGAGTGGGCGACGCCCGCTATCAACGGCGAGAAGATCCTCGCGGTGGCGCTCGACGGTGAGATGGGCGAGGGCCCGGTTCAGGCGACCGCGAGTGGCGACGCGCACCGACTCACGGGTTCGCGCACGCAAATCGGCTACGGGCCCGTGGCCGACGCGTTCCTGGTCCCGGCCGAAACCGATTCGGGCACCAAGGTTTTCCTGGTTGCGGCGGACGATCCTGGCGTGACGGTGAGTGCCCTGGACACCACTGGTCACGGAAGTGTCGGTCATCTGGAACTGCAGGGTGTTGAGGCCGCTCGTGTCGTCGGTGATGACGATGTCGTCGCCTGGCTCACTACCCATGGCGCCTTGGGCCGCAGCGCGTATCAGCTCGGCGTGCTCGAGCGCGCGCTGGAGCTCACGTCGGAGTATGCGCGCGAGCGCGAGCAGTTCGATCGGCCCATCGGCAGCTTCCAGGCCGTCTCCTCGCGACTGGCCGACGGCTACATCGACGTCAAGGGACTACGGCTGACGCTCACGCAGGCGGCGTGGCGGTTGTCGGAGGATCTACCTGCAGACGTCGAGGCGAGCACTGCGGCGTTCTGGGCGGCGGACGCCGGACATCGCGTGGCGCACACCACCGTTCACGTGCATGGCGGTGTCGGGATCGACCTCGACCACCCCGTCCACCGGTACTTCCTGGCGGCCAAGCAGACGGAGTTCGCAGTCGGCAGCGCGACCGGCCAGCTGCTGCGCATCGGCCGCGAGTTGGCCGAAACGCCCGCCTGATTCGTGACCCAGGGGCTGCCCACCGTCACCGACCTGCTCACGCAGCTGGTCGAGGTCGACGATCGGGGCGTGTACTTCGAGGACTCCTTCACCAGCTGGCGTGACCACATCCGGCACGGCGCCGCGATCGCTGCGGCGTTGAAGGCGCGTCTCGATCCCGACCGCCCACCGCATGTCGGGGTGCTGTTGCAGAACACGCCGTTCTTCTCGGCGGTGCTGACCGCGGCGGCCCTGACGGGCATCGTGCCGGTGGGGCTGAACCCGGTTCGGCGCGGCGCGGCACTCGCCCGCGATGTCACGCATGCGGATTGCCAGGTGGTGCTTGCTGATTCGGCATCGGCAACGGCCCTGGATGTGGATTACGTCGACGTCGACTCGCCACAGTGGGCGGCCGAGGTGTCGGCGCATCACGACGAGCCGATCGTCGCGTACACCGCCGACCCCGGTGACCT
>JAOPVX010000209.1 GCA_025965975.1 Mycobacterium sp.
AGTACTCTGTGGCGGGGATGGATTCCCCTGGTGCTGGTGGCGGTGGTGGCGCTCAGTGGGTTCACCATCAGTCGGATGCATGGCATCTTCGGGTCGAATCAGTCCGCCGGCGCTAGCGGTGGCGGTGTCGATCAGATCGTGCCGTTCAACCCGAAACGTGTGCTCTACGAGGTGTATGGCCCGAGCGCCACGGTCGGCAGCATCAGCTACCTCGACGAGAACACCAAGCCGCAGCGGGTTGACTTCACGACACTGCCGTGGTCATTTCTGGTTACGACCACGCTTCCGTCGATGTTCGCCAACCTCGTGGCACAAGGGGACAGCGACACCATCTCTTGTCGCATCAGCGTCAACGGCGAGGTCCGCGAGCACCAGTCGGCGACCGGAACCGACCCTCAGGCCTTCTGCTTGGTGAAGGCAGCATGAGCACCAAGCATTCGGCGCGACCAATGGTTGCGCGCGCGATCCGGCTGCTGTCGATTCCGATCATCCTCGGCTGGCTGATCGTGACCGCGGTCACGAATACCCTCGTGCCACAACTCGAGATGGTCGGCAAGGAACACTCCGTATCCCTGTCACCGCTGGACGCGCCCGCCTTGATCGCCATGAAACGCCTGGGTTCACAATTCCAGCAGTTCGACTCCGACAGCATGGCCATGATCGTCCTCGAGAGCGACCAGCCGCTCGGCGACGAGGCCCATCGTTACTACGACGATCTGGTCCACCAGCTGGAGCAGGACACCAAACACGTCCAGCACGTGCAGAACTACTGGGGTGACCTGATCACCGCGGCAGGTTCGCAGAGCACCGACGGCAAAGCCGCCTACGTTCAGGTGAACCTCGCAGGCAACCAAGGCGAGACGCTGGGCAACGAGTCCGTCGCGGCGGTTCGCGACATCGTTGACCGGTCGCACCCGCCGGCGGGAGTCAAGGCCTACGTCACCGGCCAGGCACCGCTGACGACCGACGGGACCGAAGCCGGTGACAAGAGCATGGTGAAGATCACCGTGATCACGATTGTGGCCATCATGGTGATGCTGCTGATCGTCTACCGGTCCATCACGACGACGGCGCTTGTCGTCTTCGTGGTCCTCATCGAAATGTCGGCGGCGCGAGGCGTGGTCGCGGTGGTCGGCAACTTCGGCTTGCTCGGCCTCTCGACGTTCGCGACGAGTATCTTGACGTCGTTGGCGATCGCGGCGGGCACCGACTACGCGATCTTCTTGGTCGGCCGGTATCAGGAGGCGCGCAAATCCGGCCAGGAACGGGAGGACGCGTACTACACCGCCTTCCGCGGTGTCGGCCCCGTGATCCTGGGATCGGGTCTCACCGTCGCCGGAGCGATGCTATGCCTGCACTTCACCAGGCTGAATTACTTCAGTTCCATGGGAATTCCCAGCGCCATCGGACTGGTGGTTGTGCTGCTGGCCGCACTGACCCTGGCGCCCGCGGTGCTCGCCGTGGGCAGCCGTTTCGGTCTGCTGGATTCCAAGCGGGCGGCCAAGACCCGGGGATGGCGGCGAATCGGCACTGCGGTAGTCCGCTGGCCGGTGCCGATACTCGCGACGGCCATTGCGATTGCGCTGGTCGGTCTGCTGGCGCTGCCCGGCTACAAGACGAGTTACGACGATCGCAAGTACATCCCGGCCGATCTGCCGGCGAACGTCGGATACGCCGCAGCCGAACGGCATTTCAGCGCCGCCAGAATGAACCCCGACATCCTGCTCGTCGACGCAGGACGCGACTTGCGCAACCCCGCGGACATGATCGTCCTGGACAAGATCGCCAAGAACCTGTTCCGGGTCGACGGCATCGCCAGGGTGCAAAACATCACCCGTCCCCTTGGTAATCCGATTGCCCACAGCTCCATCCCGTTCCAAGTGAGCCTGCAGTCGGTCTCGTTGACGGAGAACATGCAGTTCCTCAGAAAGACTATGGCCGACCTGCTCACGATGAGTGACCAACTCGGCATCATGGCCTCAACCATGCAGAAGATGCAGGCACTGATGAAGCAGATGGCCGACACCACCCATCAGATGCTGGGCAACATGAAGGAGATGAAGGCAACCACCGACGAGATGCGCGACCACTTGGCCGATTTCGACGACTTCTTCCGGCCGCTGCGCAACTACTTCTACTGGGAACCGCACTGCTTCGACATCCCGGTCTGCTGGTCGGTGCGTTCGATATTCGACGGATTGGACGGCGTCGACAAGCTCAGTGACAATCTCAATGGACTGCTGTCCAATGTCGCCGATCTGGACAAGCTGATGCCGCAACTGGTCCAGCTGTTGCCACCCATGATCGCTGTGACACGAAACATGCAGTCGACCATGAAGTCGATGTACAGCACGCTCAACGGATTGATCAACCAGATCAACCGGATGACCGACACCGCCAGCGTCATGGGCCAGGCCTTCGACGACGCGAAGAGCGACGACTACTTCTACCTACCGCCCGAAGCGTTCGACAGCCCGGACTTTCAGCGCGGCCTGCAGCTGATGCTCTCCCCCGACGGCAAGTCGGCGCAGTTCATCATCACCCACGACGTCGACCCGGCTACCCCGGAAGGCATCTCGCACGTCGACGCCGAGATGCAGGCGGCCAAGCAGGCCGTCAAGGGCTCCCCGCTCGCCGATGCCAAGTTCTACCTCGGCGGGACGGCAGCGACCTTCAAGGACATCCAGGTCGGCGCCAAGTGGGACGTGTTGATCGCGGCCGTCGGTGCCATCACCCTGATCTTCATCGTCATGCTGATCATCACGCGCGCACTGATTGCGTCGTTTGTGATCGTCGGCACGGTGGTGCTGTCGCTGGCGGCATCATTCGGCCTCTCGGTGCTGTTGTGGCAGTACATCATCGGCATGGAACTGCACTGGATAGTCCAAGCGTTCTCGGTCATCATCCTGTTGGCCGTCGGATCCGACTACAACCTGCTCGTCGTGTCCCGGTTCAAGGAGGAAATCGGCGCCGGCATCAAGACGGGCATCATCCGGGCGATGGGCGCAACGGGCGGTGTGGTGACCGCAGCCGGCGTCGTCTTCGCCGTCACGATGGCTTCTTTGGTGACCAGTGACCTGCGCTCGATCGGCCAGGGCGGCACCACAATCGGGCTGGGACTGCTGTTCGACACCCTGATCGTGCGGTCGCTGATGACCCCGTCAATCGCCGTCTTGCTCGGCCGATGGTTCTGGTGGCCCCTGAAGGTGCGAAGCCAACCCGCACGTGTCGCTACCTCACCCGTAGCCGCGCTACCGAAGGGAACCTCCGATGAGATCTGACACCATCGGCGCCAGGTCTGAGCGCAGGCGCTGGAGCGCCCTGTCGGTCAAGGGGGCCGCGAAGAACCTCGTGATTCTCGTCGCAGGGATTGTCCTAGGGATCATCGTCCTGATCGCAGGACTTGCCGTTGCCCCGCATGCGCATGCCGATCCGGACACCGATTACGCGAATCAGTTGCACGGCTACGGGATCTACGGCCCGAAGGACTACAACGCGTGGATCGGCAAGAACGTCTGCAAGCGGTTGTACAGCGGGGTCGATGCCGACGCCTTCAAGTCGGCCGCCTTCGTTTCCGCCAGCCTCCAACGAGGAACATCCACAGAGCAGGTGTGGCAGTTCGTCGATGCCGCCGTCAACATGTACTGCCCAGATGAGAGGCCCGTCGTGCAGCGGGCCGCCGAGCGAAGGTGAACGCCATGTATCTGCGCGCAGGGCTGGTAGCACTGGTGATGTGCGGAACCGCCTTCGCCACAGCCTGTATCGCCAACGCCGACGCCAGTGGGGGACTACCCGATCCCGGATCGGATTCTCGAAACCACCTGCACGGCCGAGCAGATCATGGCTGCCGCCCGCGATGTCGAACCGGTGTACTACGAGCGGTACATGATCGACCACAACAGCCACTCGCCGCAGATTCAGCAGGCAACCCAGGGCCAGATGCACTGGTTCTTCTCGATGGACTCCACCAACCGCAGGGCCTACTCCGAGGAAATCGCCACCAACTTCGCAGATCCGCTAACGGTGGCGTGGCCGAACCACCAAAAGCTGCTCTTCAACAACGAGGGCGTCGCCGCGCACACCACCGACATCTGCACCCAGTACCCGCCGGCCGACCAGTCCGTCTGGAACGTGTAACGATCAAGGCTTGCCCTTGGGAGACTCCTGAAAGGCAACGACGACGCCATCGCCCGGAATCGTGACGGGTGTCTTGGGCCAGCTGGCATCGGAGTCAAAGACGTTGTGAGCGAGGGAGTTAGCCCTGCGGAGTAGGCGTCATTAAGAAAAGCCCGCCGGCGTCTTCAAGTGAGCGCCACGCCAGCGACGGCCCGACGGACCGCGATGTCAAACCGCAGCTGATGGCTGTCGCGACCAGATAAATTCAAGGTTGTCGGGCCGGCAACGGCGGGCACTGATCGGTGGGAGCAATGGTCAACGCTGGCAGTCGCTATGCGGACCGTCGACCTCGTTCAAGAGGTCAGGGGGCGGCCGACCAGAAGCGGTACACCGCCGAGTACTGGATGGCCTGCTGCGACCCCTCCGTGCACGATCCGGCCGGTGCCACGCCACCCGTGGTCCGCAGCCGCTGGACCTATGTCACCTTGCTGAACATGCCCTGGCCCTGATTCTGGTTGGCTTTGAGCGCATGGTCATCGGCGCGACGGCCGCTGCAGCACCCGTTGGCGGCGACGGTGCACCAATCACCAACTCACTTCAGGCCCAGCGCTGCGGCCAGCTCGGCAAGCGCCGGAGAGAGCTCGGCGGGGCCGGCGAGCACTTGAACGGCGATATGGTCGGCGCCGGCGTCGAGATGCTCGCGCAGCCGGGCCGCCACCGTCTCGGCGGTCC
>JAOPVX010000221.1 GCA_025965975.1 Mycobacterium sp.
CGATGGCCCGCGCCGGTGGCATGGGCGTGCTGCACCGCAACCTGCCGGTCGCCGAGCAGGCCGGCCAGGTCGAGACGGTCAAGCGCTCGGAAGCCGGCATGGTCACCGACCCGGTCACGTGCTCGCCGGACAACACACTGGCCGAGGTCGACGCAATGTGCGCGCGGTTCCGGATCTCCGGTCTGCCCGTCGTCGACGACACCGGCGCGCTGGTCGGCATCATCACCAACCGCGATATGCGCTTCGAGGTGGACCAATCCAAGCCGGTCTCCGAGGTGATGACCAAGGCGCCGCTGATCACCGCACAAGCGGGTGTCTCCGCCGAAGCTGCGCTAGGTCTGTTGCGCCGCCACAAGATTGAGAAGCTGCCGATCGTCGACGGTCACGGCACGCTAACCGGGCTGATCACCGTCAAGGACTTCGTCAAGACAGAACAGTTCCCGCTGTCCACCAAAGACAGCGACGGCCGGCTGCTGGTCGGCGCAGCCGTCGGTGTCGGCGACGACTCGTGGACACGCGCGATGACGTTGGTCGACGCGGGCGTCGACGTGCTGATCGTTGACACCGCCCACGCACACAACCGACTCGTGCTGGACATGGTGCACCGGCTCAAGACCGTCGTCGGTGACCGTGTCGAGGTGGTCGGCGGCAACGTCGCCACCCGGGCCGCGGCGTCCGCGTTGGTCGAGGCCGGTGCCGACGCGGTGAAGGTCGGGGTTGGCCCTGGTTCCATCTGCACGACGCGCGTGGTCGCCGGGGTCGGCGCACCGCAGATCACCGCGATCCTGGAGGCGGTCGCCGCCTGCGCGCCGTCGGGGGTTCCTGTGATCGCCGACGGTGGTCTGCAGTACTCCGGTGACATCGCCAAGGCGCTGGCCGCGGGCGCCTCGACCACGATGCTGGGTTCGTTGCTGGCCGGCACCGCCGAGTCGCCTGGTGAGCTGATCTTCGTCAACGGCAAGCAGTTCAAGAGCTACCGCGGCATGGGCTCGCTGGGCGCGATGCAGGGCCGAGGTGGGGCGGGAGGCCGCAAGTCGTACTCCAAGGACCGCTACTTCCAGGACGACGCGTTGAGTGAGGACAAACTGGTGCCCGAGGGCATCGAGGGACGAGTGCCGTTCCGCGGTCCGCTGTCGACGGTCATCCATCAACTTTCCGGGGGATTGCGCGCCGCTATGGGTTACACCGGTTCTGCGACCATCGAGGAGCTGCAGCAGGCGCAGTTCGTGCAGATCACGGCCTCGGGTCTGAAGGAGAGCCATCCGCACGACATCACCATGACCGTCGAAGCGCCGAACTACTACACCCGTTAAGGGCTACCGATGAGCGCTTGCGTGAAGAGGAGATAGCACGGTCATGCGCGACATGGTCGAAATCGGCATGGGCCGCACTGCCCGCCGCACCTACGAACTCGACGACATCACTATCGTGCCGTCTCGCCGTACCCGGTCGTCGCAGGACGTGTCGACGGCCTGGCAGATGGACGCCTACCGGTTCGAGATCCCGGTGGTGAGCCATCCGACCGATGCGCTGGTGTCACCGGAGTTCGCCATCGAGCTGGGCCGACTTGGCGGCCTTGGCGTGCTCAACGGCGAAGGGCTGATCGGCCGGCACGCCGATGTCGAGTCCAAGATCCTCCAGGTCATCGAGGCCGCCGAAAAGGAGCCCGAGCCCTCGGCGGCCATCCGCTTGCTGCAGCAGCTGCATTCGGCGCCGCTTGACCCGGATCTGCTTGGCGCCGCGGTGGCGCGGATTCGCGAGGCCGGGGTGACGACGGCGGTGCGGGTCAGTCCGCAGAACGCGCAGTCGTTGACGCCGTCGCTGGTTGCCGCCGGCATCGATCTGCTGGTCATCCAGGGCACCATCATTTCGGCCGAGCGGGTTGCGCAGGACGGCGAGCCGTTGAACCTCAAGACGTTCATCTCCGAGCTCGACGTGCCGGTGGTGGCCGGCGGCGTGCTCGACCACCGCACGGCGCTGCACCTGATGCGCACCGGTGCGGCCGGCGTCATCGTCGGCTACGGCTCGACCAGCGGCGTCACCACCAGCGACGAGGTGTTGGGTATCAGCGTGCCGATGGCCACCGCGATCGCCGACGCCGCCGCCGCCCGGCGCGAGTATCTCGACGAGACCGGCGGTCGTTATGTCCACGTGCTGGCCGACGGCGACATCCACACGTCTGGCGACCTGGCCAAGGCCATCGCATGCGGGGCAGACGCGATGGTGCTCGGCACCCCGCTGGCGTCGGCGGCCGAAGCGCTTGGCGACGGCTGGTTCTGGCCGGCAGCGGCGGCCCACCCGTCGCTGCCGCGCGGTGCGTTGATGCAGGTGGCGTTCGGCGAGCGGCCGTCGCTGAAGCAGGTGCTTACCGGCCCGTCGGACGACCCGTTCGGCTCGCTGAACCTGGTCGGCGGCCTGCGCCGGTCGATGGCCAAGGCGGGTTACTGTGACCTCAAGGAGTTCCAGAAGGTTGGCCTGACCGTCGGAAGCTGACTTCTTTACAAGTTAGGCGCTCCTGTCTAGAAAGCGGCCTCTCGGCAAGTCCATACTGATCGGATGAAACCTGACTATGACGTTCTGATCATTGGTTCGGGGTTCGGGGGGAGTGTCACCGCGCTTCGGCTCACCGAGAAGGGCTATCGCGTCGGGGTGCTCGAGGCCGGCCGGCGGTTCAATGACGAAGACTTCGCCAAGACCTCGTGGAATCTGCGCAAGTTCTTGTGGGCACCGAAGTTCGGCATGTACGGCATTCAGCGGATCCACCTGCTGCGCAACGTGATGATCCTGGCGGGCGCCGGGGTCGGCGGGGGGTCGCTGAACTACGCCAACACCCTGTATGTGCCGCCGGAACCGTTCTTCGCCGACGGGCAGTGGTCACACATCACCGACTGGCGCGCCGAGTTGATGCCGCACTACGACCAGGCCCAGCGGATGCTCGGGGTGGTCAAGAACCCGACGTTCACCGACGCTGACCGCATCGTCAAGGAGGTCGCCGACGAGATGGGCGTTGGCGACACGTTCGGGCCGACACCGGTCGGGGTGTTCTTCGGACCGGATGGTGAGAAGACGCCGGGCAAGACCGTGCCCGACCCGTACTTCGGCGGCGCCGGGCCCGCACGCACGGGCTGTATTGAATGTGGCTCATGCATGACGGGCTGCCGCTACGGTGCCAAGAACACATTGCTGAAGAACTACCTCGGTTTGGCGGAAAAGGCTGGGGCAGAAGTAATTCCGATGACCACAGTGACCGGCTTCGAGCACCGGTCCGACGGGCTGTGGAAGATCCGCACCAGCCGGACCGGCTTGCTGCCGCGCAAGAGGCGCTCGTACACCGCCTCGCACGTCGTGCTGGCCGCTGGCACGTGGGGGACCCAGAAACTGCTGTTCAAGATGCGTGACAGGGGGAACCTGCCCAAGCTTTCGGACAAGCTGGGCGTGCTGACCCGAACCAATTCGGAGTCGATCGTCGGTGCTGGCCGCTTCGTGGTGTCCCGCGACCTCGACCTCACGCACGGCGTCGCGATCACCTCGTCGATCCATCCGAGTTCCGACACGCATGTCGAGCCGGTGCGGTACGGCAAGGGGTCCAATGCGATGGGGCTGTTGCAGACCCTGATGACCGACGGCGCCGGGCCGCAGGGCACCGACGTTCCGCGGTGGCGGCAGTTCTTCCGCAACGCCGCCGCCGATCCGCGCGCCACGCTTCGCATGCTCAACGTCAGGCACTGGAGTGAGCGGACGGTGATCGCGCTGGTGATGCAGCATCTGGACAACTCGATCACGACGTTCACCGAACGCACGAAGCTGGGATTCCGTCGGATGACGAGCAAGCAGGGCCACGGCGAGCCGAACCCGACCTGGATTCCGGTGGGCAATGAGGTCACCCGCAGGATCGCCAAGAAGATCGACGGCGTCGCCGGTGGCACCTGGGGCGAGTTGTTCAACATCCCGCTCACCGCGCACTTCCTCGGCGGGGCGGCGATCGGCGACACCCCGGAGCACGGCGTGATCGACCCCTACCAGCGGGTGTACGGATATCCGACGCTCTCGGTGATGGACGGCGCGGCGATCTCGGCGAATCTTGGTGTGAATCCCTCGCTTTCGATCACCGCGCAGGCCGAGCGGGCAGCGTCGCTATGGCCCAACAAGGGTCAGGTGGACCAGCGCCCGGTGCAGGGCGAGCCGTACAAGCGGCTCGCGCCGATCCCGCCGGAGCATCCCGTCGTGCCTGCCGATGCACCGGCGGCGCTGCGCCACCTCCCCAGCGAGCCGGTTAGCTCGGCGGGCTGACAGGAGCCCTACGCAAAGATTCACCCGCGGTTCTGTTACTTGTCGGCTGCGCACAGGTAGGAATGAATCTCACTGTCATGTCGTAACTTGCGATGAAAGCGAGATTCCGTTGACCATTGCGCGTATCGGCCGCCGGGTGCCGTTGACATTCGGCGTCATCGCCATAGCGGCTGGAATGCTGTCGGTGGCGTGTAGCTCGAACGGCACAACGGCGCCCACCACGACGACCACGACGACGACCAGTTCGGCCGCCAGTAGCGGCGGCGGTGGTGGCCATCACGAGAAACACGACTCGACTGGCGGTGGCGCCGGCCCCGCTGACACTGGCGCCACCGACACCGTTGCTCCCAGCACCGTCACCAACACCGAGACAGACATTCAGACCACGGTCCAGACGCCGATCGCGACGGCTACCCAGACCGTCACCGCGACTCCGACCTACCAACCGCGTGATGTGAACCCACCTAACGACAACCGGAATCAGTTCGGGTCCCAGCAAGGTCACTGATACGCGACCGTTTCTGCATTGCCTAGCGATCGAACCCGTCGGCGCGGCTGGTTAGACTAGGTGGCGCGGGAGTACCTGATTGACGCCGGCTGTAAGGCCGACGGGTACCGAAGAGCGGAGGGCAAACCATGCGGACGACGTTCTATGAGGAGTTATCCGCGCTTTCCGCGCGGGTCGGTGACATGTGCGGGCTGGCCGCGGACGCGATGGAGCACGCCACGCAAGCGCTACTTGGGGCGGACCTTTCCGTCGCCGAACAAGTCATCGCCGACCACGAGCACATCGCGGCGATGAGCCTGCGGGCCGAGGGCAGTGCGCTCAAACTGCTCGCACTGCAACAGCCGGTCGCCGGCGACCTGAGGACGATCGTGAGCTCGATCCACGTCGGCGCCGATATCGAGCGGATGGGCGCGCTTGCCGTGCACGTCGCCCGCATCGCGCGGCTGCGGCATCCCGAATGCGCGTTGCCCGACGAGGTTCGCGCCTGCTTCGCTGAAATGGGCACCTTGGCAGTCCAACTGGCCCGAACGGCGCGGGAGGTGCTGGTGTCGGGCGATCCCGACCGGGCCGCACGCCTTCGCGATGCGGACGATGCTGTCGACGCCGTGCATCGCCACCTCTTCACGCTGCTGATCGACCACAAATGGCAGGACGGGGTCCTTTCCGCGGTCGACGTCGCGCTGCTGGGCCGGTTCTACGAACGCTTCGCCGACCACGCCGTCCAGATCGGCAGGCGGGTGGTGTTCGAGACAACCGGCGGACTGCCCGATCACAAACAGATGGCGTAGCCAAGGGTGATGTCGTCGTCAGCCATCCAAACGGTCGATCATTCGGCGGCATCGACACCGAAACCGTGTGGCCAGCCTGCCGTCGCCTAGCGGCGACAAGCAGTCCGACGCATTTGACCTGTCTACAGGAGCGTGTCGGCGGCGATCATCGACGCCGAGATCGCAGCGGGGAATCCGCCGTAGAACGCACAGTGGGTGATCAGCGCCGATATCTCGTCGATGGTCACGCCGTTGTCGCGGGCGCGTCGAAGATGGGCGGGCAGCTCCTCCGGGCGGTAGAGGACCGTCAATGCAGCCAGCGTCGCGATGCTGCGGTCGCGGGGGCTGAGCCGCGCATCCGTCCAGACATCGGAGTACAGCGGGCCGTTGATCAGATCCGTCAGTTCGGGCGTGAAGGCTCGGGCAGCCTCGCGGGGCGAGTCCGGATAGTTCGTCATACGTCATCCCTACCAGGGCGGACGTCGGCGTTCTCGTAAACCGTTGCGACAAAACATTGAGTGCTTTATGGTCTCGCCGTGCAGACATACAAGGTGGCGGTGTGGGCCACCGGCGGTGTCGGGAGGTTCGCGATCCGTACGGTCGTCGACCGGCCGACCCTCGAGCTGGTAGGTGCCTGGGTCCATTCGGCACACAAGGACGGTGAGGACGTCGGCACGTTGGCCGGGATCGCTCCGGTCGGTGTTCGCGCCAGCCGCGACGAGGCGGCCGTGCTGAACGGCGACGCGGACTGCGTCGTCTACGCGGCTCCTGCCGGCTCGCGACCGAAAGAGGCGCTGGCCGACCTCTGCCGCATCCTGGCTGCGGGCAAGAACGTCGTCACCACATCGCTTCCCGGCCTGGTATACGAACGCGGGTCGCTGTCGGAACGCCATCTCGACGCGATTCGCCAAGCGGCGCACGCCGGTTCGAGTTCGATCTTCTCCTCGGGCGTTGAACCGGGATTCGGCTGCGACCTGTTCCCGATCGCGCTCATGACCATGTCGCACAAGGTGTACTCCGTTCGCGGCATCGAGATCACCAACTACTCCCGGTATCCGGTCGAGTTCGACATGCGCGAGTTGTTCGGGTTCGGCCAGCCGCTGGACTATCAGGGCGGCCTGAAAAGCCCGGGCGTGTTGACGTGGGGCTGGGGCGCCGCGGTGACCATGGTCGCCGATGCGCTCGGTGTGCAGCTCGCGGAGATAAGGGAATCGTGCGAGTTTCTGCCGACGCCGCGGCGGCTCGAAACCGCCTGCGGTGTCATCGAAGCGGGCACCGTCGGTGCGACCTACGCGAAATGCATCGGCGTGGTCGACGGCCAGGAAGTGATCGCCATCGAGCACGTCGACCGAATGGCCGACGACCTCGCCCCTGACTGGCCGACGAGCCGCTCGGGCAAAACGGACGGCACATGGCGGGTCATCGTCGACGGCGAACCAAGCTTCGACGCCGAATTCGAAGTCGGCTTCCGCCAGGACGAGAACTCCAGCGACCAAGGCCTGCTCGCCACGGGCATGCGCGCTGTCAACGCCATCCCGTGGGTGTGCGATGCCGAGCCGGGCATCGTCGACGCGTTGCATCTGCCATTGACCTCACCGCTGGGCGCACTGCACCCGCATCGCGACGGCGTACCGGCGTTCTGACATGGGCACACTCGACGGCAAGATCGCGATCGTCACCGGCACCAGCAGGGGCGTTGGCGTCGGCATCGCGCACGAACTGCTGCGCGCCGGCGCCACGGTCATCGGCTGCTCGCGGTCCCAGCTCGATGCGCTTCCCGGGGTGGAGGCGGAACCGGACTGGGCGCGTCGGTCCGCGCAAATGACATGCGACCAAGGCGATTACCGCGCCATCGACGCGTTGGTATCGCAGGTGGCGGCGACATACGGCCGCATCGACATCCTCGTCAACAACGCTGGTGGCACGGTGCCCGCCCCGAACGTCGAGGACGTGCCCGCACTCGTCCAGAAGATTCAGGGCGCACCGCGCAGCGACGACGACTATGAGCGCACGGTGCTGTTTCACTCCTTCGCGATCCAGATGAACCTGATCAGCCCGCTGTGGTTCGCCATTCGGGTGTATCGGCAGATGCGCGTCCAAGAGGGCGCCGGGTCGATCGTCAACATCTCCAGCGGCGCAGGTCATCCCGCCGGTGCGCCGACGCTGGTGTCCTACGGCGCCGCCAAGGCGGGTCTGAACCACATGACCCGATCGCTGGCCCAGGAGTGGGGTCCACGCGTCCGCGTCAACTGCCTGGCCCTCGGCCCGACCATGACCGACAACTTCCGTAGCTTCGTGCTGCCCAAGGACGACCCAGACGGTGCCGAGTACTTCCGCAACGTTCCACTCAAACGCGCGGGCGAGCCCGCCGAAGTCGGCCGGGCATGCGTGTTCTTGTGCAGTGGCGCGGCCGATTTCATCAACGGCACCACGATCGAGATCGATGGCGGAATGCTGCCCGGCGTGCTGTACGAAGCCGGCCTGAAAACCATCACCGACCTGCTCTAGGGGACACGAGTGCGACGAGTCATCCAGTTCTCCACCGGCAATGTGGGCCGCCACGCGCTGCGCACGATCATCGGGCGCCCCGATCTCGAACTCGTCGGCGTGCACGCCAACGGCGCACAGAAGGTGGGACGAGACGCCGCCGAGCTCTGTGGTCTCGATGAACCCAGCGGCGTGGTGGCCACCGACGACATCGACGCGCTGGTCGCCCTGCACGCCGACTGTGTGGTGTACACCTCGCAGGCCGAGACCCGTCCCGCAAAGGCGCTCGACCAGATATCCCGATTCCTTGCTGCGGGCACCAATGTTGTTGGCACCTCGATGGTCTGGCTGGTCGCGCCTGAGCATGCCGACGCCTGGCTGCGCGATCCGCTGGACCGGGCATGCAAGGCCGGAGACACCTCGCTGTACATCAACGGCATCGACCCCGGGTTCTCCGGCGACACCCTGGTGTACACCGCGTTGAGTTTGTCGGCACGTGCCACCGCGATCACCGTGCAGGAGATCTTGGACTACGGTAGCTACGACGACGCCGAATTCACCGGCGTCAGCATGGGATTCGGAACCACACCCGATCACACGCCGATCATGTTCCAGCCCGGTGTACTGACATCCCTGTGGGGCGGGCAGGTCAGAAGCCTCGCCGACGGCCTCGGCGTCGAGCTCGACGCCGTTCGTGAACGGCACGAAACCTGGGTCACGCCAGAACCGATCGAGTGCACGATGATGACCGTGCCCCCTGGGCGCGTGGCCGCCGTCCGATTCGCGGTCCAGGGTGTGCACGACGGCCTGCCTGTCATCACCATGGAACACGTCAACCGGCTCACCGATGCCGCCGCCCCCCACTGGCCCTATCCGCCCGACGGACGCTCCGGCGTCCACCGCGTCACCCTCGCGGGCGACCCGGGCGTCGAGATCAACGCACACGTCGGCCTGGCCGGCATCGACCACAACCAGGGCGGCGTGATCGCCACCGCGGCCCGCGCCGTCAACATGATCGAGCCGGTGTGCACCGCGGTAAGCGGCCTGCTCGCAGCGCGCGATCTGCCCGCCGCACACATCCGCGGTGTGATGTGGTGATCTGGATGCCATGGCACCCCTAGTCGCGCCTCGACGACCCGCCAACGGCAGCCAGGTGCGCGCCGACCGCACCCGTGCCCTGGTGATCGACGAGACGATCCGCTGCATTCTCGAGGAGGGGTTCGCCGCCGCCAGTGCCAAGCACATCACCGAACGGGCCGGCGTGACCTGGGGTGTGGTGCAGTACCACTTCGGGGACCGCGACGGATTGCTGATGGCCGTCGTCGACAAGGGTTTCGCCGAGCTGCAGGCGGCGCTGCGCGAATTGCCGGCTGGCGCCGAGAACGCCCGCGACCGAACGGAATTCATTGTCACCGCGGCGTGGGATGCGTTTTCCAGCCCCACCTCGATGGCCGCACTTGAGATCCTGATCGCCACCCGCTCCATGCGCGACAGCGGCGCCACCCAACACCTCGGCGACCTCGCAACTACGTTCGCCAAGCTGGGCAAGCACATCGGCGAGGGTTTGAACGCCCGGCACGCCGCAGCGATCGGCAACCTGATCTGGACGACGTTGCGCGGCCTTGTCGTCGCCCAGCTCGTGGTCCCCGATCCGCTGGATACCGGCAGAGAGCGGCGCGCTCTTATCGACATGATCGCCGTCTACGTCGAAAGCGCGCGAGCGTGAACGCTCCTCAGTTCACCCGACGGCGCATCGGATGGCGGCCCGGGGGCTGCGGCGGGGGTGGAAGCATCGGGTGGCGTTGGCGGATTGCGATGGTCGACGGGCTTTGCGAGCTGAGCTTTACTTCTTTGCCGGCGTGGCGGATGGTCAACCCGGTAACGGCTCCGTCGCGGACCGTATAGGTGACATCGGCGTGATTGACGTCCACCGTCAACCGGAACTCTCTCCAGCGCAAGCGGAATCGGAGCCGCGAGATACCGTCAGGCAGGTGGGGGTCGAGCGACAGCACGCCCTCGTCGTCGCGCAGGCCGCCGAAGCCGGCTACCAGCGCTGTCCACGATCCGGCCAGTGAGGCCATGTGCAGCCCGTCGCGAGTGTTGTGCTGAAGGTCCCGCAGGTCGATCAGCGCCGCCTCGTAGGCGTAGTCGTGGGCCAGCTCGAGGTGACCGACCTCGGCACACATCACCGCCTGGGTGCAGGCCGACAACGACGAGTCGCGCGTGGTGCGCCGCTCGTAGTAGTCGACATTGCGCGCCTTCTGCTCTGGCGTGAAGGCGTGGCTCTGCCAGTGCATCGCCAGCACCAGGTCCGCTTGCTTGAGTACCTGCGCCGGGTACAGCCGCACGTAGGGCTGATGTAGCAACAACGGGTAGGTGGTGTTGGCCGAAAAGTTCCACTCCGCAAAGGTTGTGAAGCCGTCGCACTGGGGGTGGACGCCCAGCTCGTGGTCGAAGGGGATGTGCACGGCGTCGGCCGCGTCTCGCCAGGCGGCGGTCTCCTCGGTAGTGACTCCCATCGCGTGCGCCGCCTCGGCGTGGCGCGCACAGGCTTCGGCCGCCGTGCGCAGATTGTGTGCCGCCATCAGGTTGGTGAAGATGTTGTCGCGCACCACCGCGGTGTACTCGTCGGGACCGGTCACGCCGTCGACGTGCCAAACGCCGTGCCGGTCGTGATGCCCGAGGGATAGCCAGAGCCGGGCGGTCTCGACCAGCACCTTCAGGCCGCAGTCCGCCTCCAACGAGTTGTCGCCCGTCACGGTGCGGTACCGCTCGAACGCCATAGCGATGTCAGCGTTGATGTGCCATGCGGCGGTGCCGGCCGGCCAGTACGCCGAGCACTCCTGGCCGCGGATCGTCCGCCAGGGGAAGGTCGCGCCTTCGAGGTCAAGCTGCGCCGCGCGCTCTTTGGCGACGTCGAGCGTCGACGCGCGCCACCGCAGCGCGTCCGCGGCGGCATGAGGTGTGGTGTAGGTGAGGAGCGGAAGGACGAAACCTTCGGTGTCCCAGAATGCGTGCCCGTCGTATCCGGTGCCGGTGAGTCCCTTGCCCGCGATCGCGCGACGCTCGGCGCGCGCGCTTGCCTGCAGCACGTGGAAGAGCCCGAACCGCACTGCCTGCTGGGAGTCGGGGTCGCCCTCGACCTCGACGTCGGCGCAGTCCCAGAAGTCGTCCAGATAGGTGCGCTGCGACTCCAACAAGCCGGTCCAGCCGGTGTAGCGGGCGCCGCTGACAGCGGCCGCGGCCTGATCCCGCAGGGCGGGGCGGGAGCGCAGGCTCGACCATCCATAGGCGAGGTACTTGACGATGCGCAGCCTCTGACCCGGCCGCAGCCCACAGATGACCGTGGTGCGGGCCCAGTCCTCGCCAGCCTCGGTAGCGACCTCGAGCCGCCCTGGCACCTCGACCTCGTGGTCCATCGCGGCAGCCATCATCAGCTTGCTGGCCCGCGTCCGGTGCACGAGAAGCGCTCCGCGGTCGCTCTTTTCGTAGTGGACGGACTGCAATGCGTTGTTGAGCACCGCAGAGACCCGCGGATCGGCCGACGTCGGCGGCTGGTCCTCGTTGGTGACGAGCTCCGACTGGACGGTGACGCGGACGAACTCGTCGAGCGCCTCGACCACGTACTCGATGGCGGCAACGCCGCGCTGCGCCAGCGACACGAGTCGGGTCGATACCATCTTTACTTGCTTGCCCGCGGGCGATCTCCACTGCACGTTGCGGGTCAGCGTGCCTGCCCG
The DNA here is from genome assembly GCA_025965975.1 of Mycobacterium sp. Taxonomy (GTDB): domain Bacteria; phylum Actinomycetota; class Actinomycetes; order Mycobacteriales; family Mycobacteriaceae; genus Mycobacterium. The sequence continues at coordinate 11,793 of JAOPVX010000221.1, forward strand.
CATGTCGAGAACTCGCTCGTGCTCGAGCAATTCGCCGTAGCGGACGTCGAACGGCTCGTCATCGACCAGCAGGCGCAGCAGCTTGCCGTTTGTGACGTCGACCACTGTTTGGCCGGCCTCCGGATATCCGTAGCCCGCCTCCGCGTACGGCAGGGGACGGATTTCGTAGAACGAGTTGAGGTAAGTGCCCGGAAGCCCGTGCGGCTCACCCTCGTCGAGGTTGCCGCGTAGGCCAATATGCCCATTCGAGAGCGCGAACAGGGACTCGGACTGTGCCAGCAGGTTGAGATCAAGCGACGTCTCGCGCACGTGCCAAGGCTCGACGGGGAAGGCATCGTCGATGATCATCGCGGCAGTAGCTCCGCGAGATCGGTCACCACGATGTCGGCACCGTCGCGCCGCAATTCAGCTGCCTGACCCACCCGATCGACTCCGACCACGAAACCGAAGTTTCCCGCGCGTCCCGCCGCAACGCCGGACAGTGCGTCTTCGAAGACGGCGGCATCGCCCGGGTCAACGTCTAGTAGTGCTGCCGCCCGCAGGAACGAGTCAGGGGCCGGCTTGCCGGGGATGTTCTCTTCTCGCATGACCACTCCGTCAACCCGGTGCTGCACGAACCTGTCGAGGCCGGTGATTTCGAGTACGTCGCGGGTGTTCGCACTGGACGAGACCACCGCGATGCCGAGCCCCGCGGCGGCGACGGCCTCGAGATAGCGGCGCGACCCCTCGAACACCTTCACACCGTCCTCGCGCATTGTCCGCACGAACATCTCGTTCTTGCGGTTACCCAGCCCGAACACCGTTTCGGCGCCGGGGCCGTCGCCGGGGTCACCCTCGGGCAGTTCGATTCCGCGACTGGCTAGGAAGGAACGGACCCCGTCCTCGCGTTTCCTGCCATCGACGTATTTCAGGTAGTCCGCGCCCGGATCGAACGGGACGAACTCCTCGCCCGTCCGTTCGGCGAGCTCCCGAAGGTATGCGTCGAACATGGCGGCCCAGGCCCTCTTGTGCACGCTGGCCGTGTCCGTCAGGACCCCGTCGAGGTCGAACAGGCAGGCGCGCGTTTGTTCCGGCAGACCGAGCACGGCGAAACCTCGCTTCCCGTCACCGAAGAGTTCGGGTCGTTCTACTTCACCATGCTCACTATCCGTCGCGGGCACACTTGGTGGCCAATGAACTTCTTACTGGCCAATGAATTTCCTGCAGTGCCGGCGGGCGCGGTTCCTGATCAAACGGGCGCAGCCGTTCGCCGACCAGGCGCCGACAGCTTGATAGCCACGCGAGCAGCAAATCGGTGCTCTATATTGGCCTGGTTTGGCGCTGTGCTGACAAACCACAGCGCCTCTTGGTTCTAGACAAAGGACTCACGTGACCTATCCGCCACCGCGACGGCCGCCGTCCCAACCGCCGCCGGAAGGCGCGCCGCAAGGCGGCTATCCCGCGCAACAGCCCGACAGCAACCTGGTGTGGGGCATTCTGTGCGCGGTGCTGTGCTGTCTGCCGTTTGGCGTGGTATCGATCATCTACTCCAGCAAGGTTTCCGGATTGTGGTCGCAGGGGCGTTACCCCGAGGCGCAGGCCGCAGCCGACAACGCCAAGAAGTGGGCGATCTGGGGTGCAGTCGCCGGCGTCATGGTTGGCATCATTTACGGCGTCATCGTGTTCACTTCGAGCTCTTCGTTCATGTAATGCAGGATGCGCGCCGGCTCGTCGCCCCACTGGGGGTCGCCGCCGTGGCGGCGAGCGGGTGCGTGTGTATCTGGCTGGCGAACCCCACGGTGCCCGGTGGAAACCTCCCGGTGTGCCCCACCAAGGCGTTGTTCGGCATCGACTGTCCTGGCTGCGGCAGCCTTCGGATGATCTACTCGCTGCTGCACCTCGACTTCGAGGCTGCCGTGCGATACAACGCTCTTGGCCTGGTGGCGGTGTTACTGCTGGTGTGGGCCTTCGCGGCGTGGACATACGGCAGGCTGGTGGGGCGGCGCATTGGCAGCTGGCAGCATCTGAGGTGGTCTGCGCCGACCGCCCTGGCGCTGACGTTAGTGTGGTTTGTGGTGCGTAACTTGGGTTTTGGACCGTTTCCTGCGCTGCATGTCTGAACTGCTTACGTCGAGACACACGTTTTGGCCAGCCAACTAGACTCAACCTGTGGAATCAGCATCGCCCCGCCCCGTCTTGGTGGTCGACTTCGGCGCGCAATACGCGCAGTTGATCGCCCGCCGTGTCCGCGAGGCCAGGGTGTATTCCGAGGTCATCCCGCACACCGCGAGCGTCGAGGAGATCAAGGCCAAGGATCCGCAGGCCATCGTCCTTTCGGGCGGGCCGGCCAGTGTCTACGCCGACGGTGCCCCGCAGCTGGACCCCGCGCTGTTCGACCTCGGCGTGCCGGTGTTCGGCATCTGTTACGGCTTTCAGGCGATGGCCCAGGCGCTCGGCGGCACGGTCGCCCGCACCGGAACCAGCGAGTACGGCCGCACCGAGCTGAATGTGACTGGGGGACAGCTTCATTCCGATCTTCCGACGACCCAGCCGGTGTGGATGAGCCACGGCGACGCGGTCACCGGCGCCCCTGACGGGTTCGACGTAGTGGCCGTCAGCGCGGGTGCACCGGTGGCGGCGTTCGAGGATCGGGCCCGCCGGCTGGCGGGGGTGCAGTATCACCCCGAGGTGCTGCATTCCCCGCACGGGCAGCAGGTGCTGAGCCGGTTCCTGCACGAGTTCGCCGGGATCGGCGCCACGTGGACGCCCGCGAATATCGCCGACGCGCTGGTCGAGCAGGTCCGCAGCCAGATCGGTGACGGGCGGGCGATCTGCGGGCTGTCCGGCGGCGTTGACTCCGCAGTGGCGGCGGCACTGGTGCAGCGCGCCATCGGTGACCGGTTGACCTGCGTGTTCGTCGACCACGGGCTGCTGCGCGCGGGTGAGCGAGCGCAGGTGCAGCGCGATTTCGTCGCCGCCACCGGCGCCAAGCTGGTCACCGTCGACGTCGCTGACCGGTTCCTCGAGGCGCTCTCAGGGGTGACCAACCCGGAAGGCAAGCGCAAGGTCATCGGCCGCGAGTTCATCCGCGCGTTCGAGGCCGCAGTCCGAGACACGTTGGGTGCCAGTGACTCTGAGGTCGAGTTCCTGGTGCAGGGAACGCTGTATCCCGACGTGGTGGAGTCCGGCGGCGGAACGGGCACCGCCAACATCAAGAGCCACCACAACGTGGGCGGGCTGCCAGGGGACCTGAAGTTCAAACTCGTCGAGCCGTTGCGGCTGCTGTTCAAGGATGAGGTGCGCGCGGTGGGCCGGGAACTCGGCCTGCCCGAGGAAATCGTTGCGCGCCAACCGTTTCCGGGCCCCGGTCTGGGTATCCGGATCGTCGGCGAGGTCACCGCCGCCCGCCTTGACACGCTGCGGCGGGCCGACGCGATCGCCCGCGAGGAGCTGACGGCGGCGGGGCTGGACAGCCAGATCTGGCAGTGCCCGGTGGTGCTGCTGGCCGACATCCGGTCGGTGGGTGTGCAGGGCGACGGGCGCACCTACGGCCACCCGATCGTGCTGCGTCCGGTGTCGAGTGAGGACGCGATGACCGCCGACTGGACCCGGGTGCCCTACGAAGTCCTCGAACGCATCTCCACCCGCATCACCAATGAAGTGCCCGAGGTCAACCGGGTCGTGCTGGATGTCACAAGCAAGCCGCCCGGCACCATCGAATGGGAGTAAGTCATCCCTCGGCGTCGGGTGCCTTCTCGACGTAATCGGCGAGGATGCGGCTGACCAACTCCTCGATCGTGGTCTCGATCGACGAGGCGAGCGTCGCGGTGACCGACGCCACCGCCTGAGTTCGGAACCGCACCAGCATGGTGATCAACTCGGCGACCTCGGTGTCGTCCGGTAGCGATACGCCGGGTTTGATCCGGTCCTGGACATGCTCGGCGCCCGCCTGCACCAGGATCGAGCTGATCTGGTCGATCAGTGGCAGCACCTGTTCGTGGATGTCGATGAGCTTGTCGATGGATAGCCCTTACCCGCGGATGTCGTTGAAAGCTTCGATCAGCTTGGGCCGCACCACGGTGGCGTCGCCGTCGTCCTCGATGCGGATCAGCCCGGACCCGACGAGCCGGTCGAACGCGGCCTCATCGGCGATCAGCAGGCGCGCGTCCGCGACCGTCATCGACTGCGGCTTCTCCGCCGCCCACGTGCCTGCGATCGCCGACTCCAGCCCCAGCACCGAGCCCAGATCCTTACCCTGCTCCCATGCGCTGAGCATCTCGTGAACGTGGGCGATGTTGTACCCGCGATCCAGCATCGAGGTGATAAGCCGCAGCCTGGTGAGATGCGTGTCGTTGAAAAGAGCCAGCCGGCCAACGCGCAGCGGCGGATGAAGTAGCCCACGGTCGCGGTACACGCGGATGTTGCGGGTCGTCGTGCCCGCCAGCCGAGCCAGGTCGTCGATGCGATACTCACCCGACGAGGCCACCCCGTGTGGGTGACGTACCGCGGCGTCGAACAGCTGAGACACCGCCGTCTCGATAACGTCGCGGGAGCCACGCCGCACTCGTCGCGGCGCGCGCCGCAGTCCGTTCAGGATCGTCGAAATCGCACCGGCCTGCTGCCGGGGCGGCCTGCGCGGCGGCGTGTCAGGCCTGCCGCTCATGTGCGTATGCGAGCACCGATGCCGGCGTGTGCGTCGCGCGCGACCGCGTCGTAATCGGCGAACCGCAAGTCCCGCATCTGTCGAAGATGCTGCGTCGCAAACCCTGGGTACATCGCCGCGTTGAACCCATCCGCGGGCAGATACCAGCTCCTGCACCCCGACATCCACGTGGTCTTGGCCAGGCGTTTCTGGATGCGCTCGTTGTAGCGCCGCGGTACGTCGGCGCGCACGTCGAGATAGCGCAGGTTCTCGGCGAGGATGGTGGTGATGCCACGCGCCAGCCCGCCGTCACGGACGAGCCAGTCCCAGCCGGAACGGACATCGTCTGCGGCGCTAGGGAATCGATGGCGTGGTGCCAGCCGATAGTCGACGCTGAACACCGGCAGTCCCGTCAGGCGGGAGAGCCACGAGGTCAGCCGGCGATGGGTGCGCGGCGAGCACAAGGCGTAGCCGCTGCCGTGGACGAAATAGATTGCGGTGTCAGCCCGATCGCGCGGCACCCCGGCGCCGTAGACCCATTCACCGACGACGCGGCGGCCGTCGGACGTCCTGGTGTCGACGGGGTCGACGTGAGTGCCGGCAAGCGGCGGCCCGAAGGTGTCCATGATGCGGGCCACGATCCGGCGGGAAAGCCACACTCCCCATGCCTGCCCTGATGGAAGCACGGCGCTGATCTGCCGAAGGGTCAGGCTGCTGACTGCTGCCGCACTGCGGGACCGTAGCGAACCCCGCTCGTCATTGAGCACGGCTGGAGTACACCATCAATGATGACATTCAACAATGTCACCATCGATCAATGGAACCGTTTTCGCGTATCTTGGCCCGCTTGACGGTGTCGGTGGGTGGGTGTTTACTCGGAATGTCGAACATACATTCGAATGTGGAGTGATTCTGATGGTGCAGGAGGTGCTGCTGTGACGTCAGCTATGAGCATGGAACAGCGCCCGATTGACCGCGCTGAGCAGGTAGAACACCTGCGTCGTAAGATCGCGGCGGTGTCCGGCAAGGTCGGCGGCGGGCGCAGGGGCCCAGCACCGTCGATCGACCCGCTGCCGGACTCGGAATCTTTGCTGCCGCTGCCCGAATCGCTGGCCGAACTTCTGCCGACGTCGTTGCCGCGCGGGACGGTGGCGGTGCTGTCGGGCGCCCGGTCGCTGCCGCTGAGCATGGTGGCGGCGGTGACGGCGGAGGGCGGGCACGCCGCGATCGTCGGCCAGCCCGACGTCGGCTTGCTGGCCGCCGTCGAAATGGGAGCGGATCTGAGCAGGATCGCGGTCATCCCCGAACCCGGTGCCGATCCGGTCGAGGTGGCCGCCGTGCTGATGGATGGCATGGACCTGGTGGTGCTCGGCCTGGGTGGGCGGTCGGTGCCTGCCGGCCGGGCGCGGGCGGTGGTGGCCAGGGCTCGGCAGAAGGGCTGCACCCTGCTGGTCACCGGTGGTGACTGGCAAGGGGCGTCCACCCGGCTGGACGCCAGGGTCTGCGGCTATGAGGTCACCGGTGCGGGGGATGGTGCGCCCACTCCCGGATGCGGGCGGATCGGCCGGGTGCGGTTGGCCATGCGGGCCCGAGGACGGTCCTTTGGCACCGTTCGTGCGGTAGGCGGATGAGTGTCTTCCGGTTCCGCCTCGGGGTCTTCGGCTCTCCCCCTGCCCTTCGGGCGGGAGGGCCCCCGGCTTGCCAGGGGAGTGCCCGCACGCTCGAGTGGCTCGTCGCGAGTGCTGGCCGTCTGGTGCATGGACTGGCCGGCGGTCGCTGCGACCGCCGCGGCCGGTCTTCCTTCGACGGCGCCGGTAGCGGTCACGCTGGCCAACAGGGTCATCGCCTGTTCGGCGTCGGCCCGTGCGGCCGGGGTGCGGCGAGGGCTGCGCCGCCGGGAATCGCAGGCGCGGTGTCCGGAGCTGCATGTTGTCACCGCCGATCCCGCCCGCGATGCCCGCCATTTCGAAGATGTGACGGCCGCGGTCGACGACTTGGTGCCGCGGACCGAGGTGCTGCGCCCCGGTCTACTGGTGCTGCCGGTGCGCGGCGCGGCCCGCTACTTCGGGTCCGAACAGGCCGCCGCTGAGCGGCTGGTCGACGCGGTGGCCGCGGCCGGGGCCGAATGCCAGGTCGGCATCGCCGACCAGCTGTCCACCGCCGTCTTCGCCGCCCGGGTGGGACGGATCGTCGAGCCCGGCAAGGACGCACTGTTTCTGTCCGCTCTGTCGATCCGCCAACTGGCGACCGAGCCGAGCCTGGCCGCGCCTGGCCGCGAGGATCTAGCAGACCTATTGTGGCGCATGGGGATCCGCAACATCGGGCAGTTCGCCGCATTGTCCCGCAGCGATGTGGCCTCCCGGTTCGGCGCCGACGCCGTTGCCGCGCACCGGTTCGCCCGCGGCGAACCCACCCGTGGGCCGTCGGGGCGTGAACCACCGCAGGAACTCGACGCGGTGATGAACTGCGACCCGCCGATCGACCGTGTCGATGCCGCCGCGTTCGCCGGCCGGTCGCTGGCCAGCATCCTGCACCGCAGCCTCGAGGCCTCGGGAGTCGGATGCACCCGGCTGGCCATCCATGCCGTCACCGCCAACGGCGAAGAGCTGGAACGGGTTTGGCGTTGCGCCGAACCGCTGACCGAGGACGCCACCGCTGACCGGGTGCGTTGGCAGCTCGACGGCTGGCTGAACAGGCGCAATCCCAACGACCGGCCGACCGCCCCGGTGACCCTGATCCGACTGCGGCCGGTGGAGATGGTTTCGGCCGAGGCGCTGCAGCTGCCATTGTGGGGTGGCATCGGTGAGGAGGACCGGCTGCGGGCCCGCCGCGCGCTGGTACGGGTTCAGGGGCTGCTCGGGCCGGAGGCGGTGCAGGTGCCGGTGCTCAGCGGCGGCCGGGGGCCTGCCGAACGCATCACGTTCACACCGCTGGGCGACGAGCCGGTGCCGCGGGCCGATCCGGGGCAGCCATGGCCCGGTCAGCTCCCGGAGCCGTCGCCGACCGTGCTGCTCGACGACCCGGTCGAGTTGCTCGACGCCGACGGCAACCCGGTGCGGGTTACCGGCCGCGGGCTGCTCTCCGCCGATCCGTCGCGGCTGGCCGCACCTGGCTCCACCGATCCCCGGGTGGGCCCCCAGCTTGCGAGGGGAGTGCCCCCAGCGCTCCTGCCCGCCGGTGACGGCAGGGTGTCCTGGTGGGCCGGGCCATGGCCGGTCGACGAGCGGTGGTGGGACCCCGACCAGGCCAAGGCCGGACGCACTGCGCGGGCGCAGGTGCTGCTCGACGGTGGCGACGAGCGCTCGCAAGCCTTGCTGCTGTGCTATCGGCAGCGGCGATGGTACGTGGAGGGGATCTACGAGTAGGCAGCTCAGTTGTGCACAATCGAATTGTGCGCTACAGTTTTGACTTGGCCACATTGAGCCTTGACCGCCAGCTCTGCTTCGCCCTGTATTCGGCATCTCGGGCGATGACGGCCGCGTACCGGCCGATCCTGACCGAGCTGAACCTCACCTACCCGCAGTACCTGGTGCTGCTGGTGCTGTGGGAGGAGGGCCGCATCACCGTCGGCGGGCTCGGCGAGCGACTGCAGCTCGACTCCGGGACGCTGTCGCCGCTGTTGAAGCGCCTGGAAGCCAACGGGTTTGTCCGCCGCGAGAGATCGTCAGACGACGAACGCCTGGTCGACGTGACGCTCACGCCGGCAGGCCGCCGCCTCGAGCGCAAGGCCCAGTGCATCCCGGAACAGCTGTTCAGCTCGACCGGACTGACCGAGAAAGAAGCCGCGGACCTGCGCGATGCGGTCCGTCACCTCACCGATGCGCTGAACGCATCGCTACGAAAGGAATCCGCATGAAGACCCTCTACACCGCCGAGGCGTTGGCCACCGGGGAAGGCCGCGACGGTCACGGCCGCAGCTCCGACGGCAGGCTCGACCTCGACCTTGCCATTCCGAAGGAGATGGGTGGCACCGGCAACGGCACCAACCCCGAGCAGCTGTTCGCCGTCGGCTACGCCGCCTGCTTCCACTCCGCGCTGCGGCTGGTCGGCCGACAGCAGAAGGCCGATGTCTCGGATTCGGCTGTCGGAGCGCGGGTTTCGATCGGTCAGATCGACAACGGCGGCTTCGGCCTTGCGGTGGAACTCGAGGTCACGTTGCCCAACATGGACCACGACGCCGCGCAGGCGCTGACCGAGCAGGCCCACCAGGTGTGCCCCTACTCGAATGCCACCCGCGGCAACATCGACGTCACGCTCGTCGTCACCGACGACTGAATCCCCCAGGCTGCGGGCGATCGCGATTTCACCGCAGTCTCGACGCCTGCATCACCCCAGTCGCTGCGCGAACGGCCCGACCCTGGCGATGAACCGGTCGAAGAACACGCCAGGATCGACCTCGACGCCGACGAGCGCGTTGGGTTCTCGGCCCCAGTGACCATTCCAGTCGGCGACCGTCATGCCGCGGGTCAGCGTGCCGGTGAGCTCGACATCGATCGCGGCGGGCCGGTACTGCACCAGATCGGGATCCAGTGCGACGGCGGCGGCGAGCGGGTCGTGCAGATGCGCGAGGTAGCCCTCACCCTGGTCGAAGTGGAATTCGAAGTAGAACCGCATCGCGTCCTCGAGCACGCGGATCAGCGGGTTGGACGCCACCGACCGGGTACCGCGGTCGTCGAGCACGCTCATCGGGACCGATGAGGATTCCGCGGCCGTCGCGAGCCGGCTCAGAATGGTCGGTGTCATCGCGACGTTTTCGGACAGGTTGAGTCCCAACACGATTGGGATGTGCTTTGGTGGTTCGAGTCCCCACGCAGCGCCCCAAACGGAGAAAACCTCGGCCGCGGCCTCGGGATCGACGCTGATGTTCCACTCCGCCACCGGCGTGGTGTTGCCGCGGTAGTCGAACGCGCCGCCCATGATCACCAGCCGCCGTAACAGCGTGGGCAGTGCCGGCTCGATGCGCAGGGCCAGCGCCACGTTGGTCAACGGTCCGGTGGCGATGGCCACCAATTCGCCGGGGTAGGTGTGGGCAGTGCGCACCCACGCCTCGGCGGCGTCGTGGGCGGTGACCTGACGGTCAGTCGACGGCAACTGCGCATAACCCAAGCCCTCGGGTCCGTGGGTGTCCTCGGCGGTCCGCAGTGGAGTCCTGACCGGCCGCTCGGAGCCCTTCGACACCGGCACGCCGGTGATTTGACACAACTCCAGCAGCTCCAGGTTGTTCCGGCAAACTTGTTGCACCGGAACGTTTCCCGCGGTCGACGCGATGCCGACCACCTCTACATCGTCACTGGCGAACAAGTACACCAGCGCCATCGCGTCGTCGACGCCCGTATCGACGTCGACGAACACGGGCAGCGGGGCTCCCGGCCCCTCACCCCCCACGGTCACCTCGCCAACGATAGGGCTGTCCACCTACCAGTGCACGCCGGGCACCAGCCGCACCGCGCGCTTGATCGGTCGCGGAATACGCAGCGTCGGCACCGCCCGAGCCGGTCGCTTCGGTCGTCGCTCCGGTGACTGGCTCGCCAGCGGCTCGACGGGCGCCACGCCGCGGGCGGCCGCGGAATCCGGAAACCCGAGGTAGAGCTGGTGCAGGACACGACGGGCCAGCTTCGGCGTGAAGTAGGTGCCGACATCCGCCAATGTGCCCATCGGGGTGTCGATGCGCACCGGCTTCTCGACCAGTCCGCGTACCACCATGGCCGCGGCGTGCTCGGCGCTGATGGGTGGCAGGGGATTGAGTCGACGCGACGGCGCGATCATCGGCGTCTGCACCAGGGGCATATGAATGGTGGTGAAGGTGATGTGGTCGGACAGCGTCTCGGTGGATACCACTTCGGCGAACGCATCCAGTGCAGCCTTGGTGGGCAGATACGAGCTGTACTTGGGGCTGCTCGCCTGCACGCCGGCGCTTGACACGTTCACCACGTGTCCGAACCGGCGCTCACGCCAGTGCGGCAGCAGGGCGAGCACCATGCGCACCGCGCCGAAGTAGTTCACCGCCATCACCCGCTCGTAGTCGTGGAAGCGGTCGGTCGATGCGATCACCGAGCGGCGGATGGACCTGCCCGCGTTGTTGACCAGATAGTCGACGTGACCGAACCGGCCCAGGATGTCTTTGATCGTGTGTTCCACCGACGTGGAGTCGGTGACGTCACAGGTGAATGCGTGCGCCTTGCCGCCCGCCGCTCGGATCTCGGCAACCAGGTCGTCGAGCGCTTCGGCGTTGCGCGCCAACGCGAAAACTGTCGCTCCGCGTTCGGCAACCGCAATCGACGATGCGCGCCCGATGCCGCTGGAGGCACCCGTGATGATCACGTGCCGGCCCACCAGCGGTCCGGCCGGGTCGTCGCGACGGGCCCGGTTGGGATCCAGATGCTCGGCCCAGTAGCGCCAGAGTTGCGGGGCGTACGAGGCGAACTCAGGAACCGTTATCCCGGTGCCGCGCAATGCTTGTTGGGCGTTGTCGGAGGTGAATGTGGGCGCGAGGTCGATAACGTCGATGATCTCGCCGGGTATGCCCAGCTGGGTGACCGCCATGTTGCGCAGTACCTTGGCGCGCCCGGTGGCCCGCAGGAACGGCGTCGCCGTCGACCTCGGCAGCGAACCGCGCAGGGACGGCAGCCCTGCCGCTTGGGCAACTCCGCGGTAGATGCCGCGCAGCCCAATCGTTTTTGGCGCGGTGAGGTGGAAGGTCTGACCGTCGCGGCCGTCGGCGTGCATCAGCGCAACCAATGCTTCCACGACGTAGTCGACCGGGACGATGTTGTTGCGGCCAGCGTCGGGCAGCACCATCGGCGTGAAGGACGGCAGCTTTCTCAGCTTCGCGAGAATCCCGAAGAAGTAATAGGGGCCGTCCACCTTGTCCATCTCGCCCGTGCGGGAGTCGCCGACCACGACGGCCGGCCGGTACACCCGGTACCGCAGCCCCTGCGCGGATCGCACCAGCAACTCGGCCTCGAACTTCGTCTGGTGATACGGCGTCGGCAGATCCTGGGCGACGTCGAAGTCGTCCTCGGTATAGGTGCCGCGGTACGTGCCTGCCACCGCGATCGACGACACATGGTGCAGCGTCGCGTCGAGCCGACGCGCCAGGGCGATCACGGCCCTGGTGCCCTCCACGTTGGCGGCGCGCTGCTCGTCCTCGCCCGCGGTCATGTCGTAGATCGCAGCACAGTGCACGACGTGCTCGATGGCGCCCAGCTCGGCGATGGTCTCGTCGGTAAGGCCGAGATCAGGGGTCGTCAGGTCGCCGACCAGGGGTTTGACCCGCTCGCCCCAGTCCAGCGCCAGCCGCTCGAACCTCGCCAACGATTCTCGTCGCACCAGCACCCACACCTCGGCGTCTTGGCTGCTGGCCAGAATCTGCGATACCACTCGGCGGCCGATAAACCCGGTACCGCCGGTAACGACATAGCGCATGCGAGCCATGGTCACCCCTCGTCAGGCAAAGGTCAAGCTGGGCCCCGCGCTTGCGTCGGGAGGTGTGACGCGGTCGGTCACGTGCCGGTCAGGCGCGACAGATATCGTCCGATTCAGAGACGAAAGGGAAGCATCAATGCCGATCGACCCGAACGCCATAGGCGCGACGACCGAACCCTCAGTATTCGAATGGACCGACCGCGACACCCTGCTGTATGCGCTGGGCGTCGGCGCCGGCCTCGACGACCTGGCCTTCACCACCGAGAACAGTCACGACACCCCGCAGCAGGTGCTGCCCACCTACGCCGTCATCGCCTGCCTCCCGTTCGCGGCCGCCGCCAAGATCGGATCGTTCAACTTCGCGATGCTGCTGCACGGATCTCAGGGGATCCGGCTTTTCAAGCCGTTGCCGCCATCCGGCAAGCTCAGCGTCGTCGCTGAGGTCGCCGACATCCAGGACAAGGGTGAGGGAAAGAACGCGATCGTCATGCTGAAGGCGACGGGCAGGGACCCCGACACGTCGGAGGTCGTCGCCGAAACGTTCACGACCGCGGTCATCCGCGGCGAGGGCGGCTTCGGCGGACAGCCGGGGCAGCGACCGGTGGCGCCGGAGATTCCCGAGCGGGAGCCCGACGCGAGAATCGCACTGCCGACCCGCCAGGACCAGGCGCTCATCTACCGGCTGTCGGGCGACCGCAACCCGCTGCACAGCGACCCGTGGTTCGCGCAGAACCTGGCCGGCTTCCCGAAGCCAATCCTGCATGGGCTCTGCACATATGGGGTCGCCGGCCGCGCGGTGGTGAGCGAGCTCGGCGGCGGTGACGCCACCAAAGTCAGTGCCGTCGACGCGCGGTTCACCTCGCCGGTGTTCCCCGGCGAGACGCTGACCACATCGATCTGGCGCACCGAGCCTGGGCGCGCGGTGTTCCGCACCGAGGCGTCCAATCCGGACGGATCCGACGCCCGAATTGTGCTCGAGGACGGCGCCGCCGAATACACCGACTGAGCGCGCGCACGGCTCATCGCCGAATTGGCCTATCCGGCCGCTCCAACTTGACAGGATGTGAGGCAGACACGTCCGCACGGTGCGGTGCGAGATGGGCGGTGAGCTGGCTATGAAGTTGGTCGTTGGGTATCTGGCCACGCCGGGTGGTGCAGACGCGATGGCACTGGGTGCCCGTCTGGCCCTGACGCTCGGTGCCCAGGTCGAGGCGTGCATCATCCTGCCGCCCGACCGGGCGCTCCCGACGCTCACCGGTACGCGTGACTACGAGGCGAAGCTGGGCGAGCAGGCGGAGAAGTGGCTCGCCGAAGCGCTCGCATCGGTGCCCGAGAACATCGCCGCTTACAGCCATGTGACCTTCCATGACTCGTTCGCTGATGGGCTGATCCGGGAGACCGCGCGACTCGAGGCCGACGCCATCGTGGTCGGCGGATCCGGTGGTGGCCTGGCGGGCAGTTACTCGCTGGGCTCCGTCGTCAACGAGTTGTTGCACTCTGCGCCCGTGCCCGTGGCGGTCGCCCCGCGCGGCACCCGTGAATCGAAGGTCGATCGGGTCAGGGAGGTCACCTGCGCGATCGGGCAACGGCACGGCGCGGATCTGTTGCTGGAGAAGGCGGTTCGGTTCAGCAAGGCTGCGGGAACGCCGCTGCGGTTGGTTTCGCTGGTGGCGCTGGATCCGGTGTTCGGCGCGCTACGCGGCGACGACGAAGCGGTCCGCGAGCGTGCGCTGGCGCACGCCAGGCAGGTCTTGGAAACCGCCAAAAATTCGCTGCCGGAAGGCTTTCCGGTGACGGCGACAGCCGTCGATGGGCCGACCGTCGAGGAGGCGGTGCGCAAGCTGGAGTGGCACGACGGGGACCTGATAATGGTCGGGTCGAGCCGGCTCAGCGCACCCAAGCGCCTGTTCCTCGGCTCGACTGCGGCGAAGATGCTGCGCGTGCTTGACGTTCCGATGATGGTCGTGCCCCGTGACCAACTCGGCGCTGCGGATCTGCCCTGAAACTTCGACCGACGGTAGGGTCAGGCTCAGCGTCGCGTCACGGTGCGGTCAAGCGTGGCCAACGACTCCTCGATGAAATCCTCACCGAAAACCGGCACGCCGACGTTGTCGCGGAAGTCCTGCGCCGTCTCACTCCAGTCGTAGGTGAGGGTGACGTCGGTATCCGCACCGGCGGGTGCAAGGTCGTAGCGCCACCACCAGCCACCGGGACTGTGCCTGCCCGAATCGTCCAGTTGGCCAGGGAGCCAGGCGATGGTCCGGTTCTGGTCGAACTCGGTGACCAGGTTGTGCATGACGTAGTGCCCGCCGGCCTCCTTGAGGAACATGTTGACCGCGAACATCTGGCCGCGCGCCCTGACCGGGCTGGTGTCGATGGCGTCGCGGACCCAATCGCCGGGCTCGGTGTCCTTGTGACGGGTCGGGTCGGTGAGTACTGCGAAGATGTCCGCAGGGGTGGCGCCGATGGTGCGGGTGACGACGTAACGCTCCTTCGTTGCGCTCATCACCGGCCACCGCCGTTCGCGCCGTAAATCCGTGCGATGTCGGGGGAGTCGAGCCAGTTCGAATACGTCGGTGACTTCGGCCAGCCTTCGGGGGAGTCCTGCCATTCCTCCTGCCTGCCCCAGGGCAGGAGGTCGATCAGCGCGAAGCTGTGGCTGAGTTGTTCGGTGCCACGACCGTCGGTGTGCCAGGTGCGGTACACCGTGTCGCCGTCACGCAGGAAGACGTTGACTGCGAAGCCCGCCCCCCTGGGCGCACCAACGTCGGCGCCGAACGAACTCTCCGACGACGAATACCAGTCCATCTTGTTGCCGACCCTTTCCTTGTAGGCCAGGGCCTCGTCGATAGTGCCGTTCGTGACGATGACGAACCGGGCGTCGTAGTTGTCCAGAAAGTCCAACCGGGTGAACTGCGACGTGTATCCGGTGCAGCCGCCGCACTGCCACTGCGCACCCTCCGACCACATGTGGTTGTAGACGATCAGCTGCGCGCGCCCGTCGAAGACGTCGGCCAGCCGGACGGGGCCATCCGCGCCGATCAGCGTGTAGTCCGGCAGTTGAACCATGGGCAGTCGGCGGCGTTGCGCGGCGATGGCGTCCAGTTCGCGGGTGGCGGCCTTCTCTCGGCGCCGCAGTTCGTCGAGTGCGGCGCGCCAGGTGTCGTGGTCGACCACCGGGGGTAGCGCGGTGGCGGTCTGCTTGGCGGTCTGCTCGGTCACGAGTTCCTCCAGAGGTATGGGGTGTATCTGCTCTGCAGTATTGACCGGGTCCTTGAGCGAAAGTAATCGCCGGGTTGGTTGGTCTTCGTGCCGTTCCAGTCGAGCAACGTCAAGCCGTCGTCGCACTGCCCTGGACGACGACGTATCCGGTGTTCGGGAGCGGCTGACTCTCGACGAGGTCGAGCACTCCTAGTACGTGGCGCCAAGCGGTTGGGCGGGGGCCGGCGTCCTGACTAGAATTCGAACGTGCGTTCGATTAATCTGGATGGATGGGTTGGCACAACGGACCGCCGAGTTGGGGCGAGATGGAGCGGGTGCTCAATGGCAAGCCGCGACGGGCCGGTGCGCCCCTTACTTGGCCGAACGGTGACGGCGGTGACAGCCCGGCCTGGTCGCGCAAGCGCGGGAGTTATCAACCGGTCGACGTTGAGCGGCCTGTCTCCGCAGTCCGGTATGCCGAGTTGCACGCGCATTCGGCATACAGCTTCCTCGACGGCGCCAGCACGCCCGAGGAACTCGTCGAGGAGGCCGCCCGGCTCGATCTGCGGGCCATCGCGCTCACCGACCACGACGGGCTCTACGGGGTGGTGCGGTTCGCGGAGGCCGCCAAGGAACTGGACATGCAGACGGTGTTCGGTGCGGAGCTGTCACTCGGCGGTGGCGACCGCACCGAGGATCCCGATCCGCCCGGACCCCACCTGCTGGTGCTGGCCCGCGGGCCGGAGGGCTATCGGCGGCTGTCGCGACAGCTGGCGACCGCTCATCTGGCAGGGGGCGAGAAGGGCAAGCTGCGCTATGACTATGACGCGCTGACCGAGGCCGCAGGCGGGCACTGGCACATCCTGACCGGCTGCCGCAAAGGCCATGTGCGCCAGGCGCTTTCCACCGGCGGCCCCGAAGCCGCCAGCAATGCGCTGGCCGACCTGGTGGACCGGTTCGGCGCCGACCGGGTCAGCGTCGAGCTGACCCATCACGGCCATCCTCTCGACGACGAGCGCAACGCCGCGTTGGCCGAGCTGGCACCGAAGTTCGGCCTGGGTCTCGTCGCGACCACCGCCGCCCACTTCGCCGAACCATCTCGGGGCCGGCTGGCCATGGCCATGGGCGCCATCCGGGCCAGGCACTCGATGGATGAGGCGGCCGGTTACCTTGCGCCGCTGGGCGGCTCGCACCTGCGGTCGGGGGAGGAGATGGCGCGGGTGTTCGCGCATTGCCCTGAAGTGGTGGCGGCCGCGGCCGACCTCGGCGAGCAGTGCGCGTTCGGGCTGACGCTGATCGCCCCGCAGCTGCCGCCGTTCGACGTCCCGGACGGGCACACCGAGGACAGCTGGCTGCGGCATCTGGTCATGGCGGGCGCCCGCAACCGCTATGGCCCGCCGGAGCGGGCGCCACGGGCGTACGCGCAGATCGAACACGAGCTGAAAATTATTGAGCAGCTGACCTTTCCGGGTTACTTCCTGGTGGTGCACGACATCACCCGGTTCTGCCGGGACAACGGCATCCTGGCCCAGGGCCGCGGCTCGGCGGCCAACTCGGCGGTCTGCTACGCGCTTGGCGTCACCAACGTCGACCCGATCGCCAACGAGCTGCTGTTCGAGCGGTTCCTGTCCCCGGCGCGTGACGGGCCGCCGGACATCGACATCGACATCGAATCCGACTTGCGCGAGAACGCGATCCAGTACGTCTACGACCGCTACGGCCGTGACTACGCCGCCCAGGTCGCCAATGTGATCACCTACCGCGGCCGCAGCGCGGTGCGCGACATGGCCCGCGCGCTTGGGTTCTCCCAGGGCCAGCAGGACGCGTGGAGCAAGCAGATCAGCCGGTGGAACGGGTTGGAGGATTCGCCTGACATCGAGGACATTCCCGAATCGGTGATCGACCTGGCCATGCAGATCCACAACCTGCCCCGGCACATGGGCATCCACTCCGGCGGCATGGTGATCTGTGACCGCCCGATCGCCGATGTATGCCCGGTGGAATGGGCGCGGATGGAGAACCGCAGCGTCCTGCAATGGGACAAAGACGACTGTGCGGCCATCGGTTTGGTGAAGTTCGACCTGCTGGGGCTTGGCATGCTCTCGGCGTTGCACTACGCCATCGACCTGGTTGCCGAGCACGAGGGCATCGAGGTGGACCTGGCTAGGTTGGACCTCTCCGAGCCTGCGGTGTACGAGATGCTGCAGCGCGCCGACTCCGTTGGGGTGTTCCAGGTGGAGTCGCGCGCACAGATGGCCACCCTGCCGCGGCTGAAGCCACGGGTGTTCTACGACCTGGTGGTCGAGGTCGCACTGATCCGGCCAGGGCCGATCCAGGGCGGGTCGGTGCATCCCTACATCAAGCGGCGCAACGGCGTCGAACCTGTCACCTACGACCACCCGTCGATGGCGTCCGCGCTGCGGAAGACGTTGGGGGTGCCGCTGTTTCAGGAGCAGCTCATGCAGCTCGCGGTCGACTGCGCCGGCTTCTCCGCCGCCGAGGCCGACCAGCTGCGCCGGGCGATGGGGTCCAAGCGCTCCACGGAGCGGATGCGACGATTGCGTGGCCGGTTCTATGACGGCATGCGCGAGCGGCACGGTATCACCGGCGAGGTGGCCGACCGGATCTACGAGAAGCTGGAGGCGTTCGCCAATTTCGGTTTCCCGGAAAGCCATTCGCTGTCGTTTGCGTCGCTGGTGTTCTACTCGTCGTGGTTTAAGCTGCACCACCCGGCGGCTTTTTGCGCCGCGTTGCTGCGGGCGCAGCCGATGGGCTTCTACTCGCCGCAGTCACTGGTGGCCGACGCCCGACGGCACGGCGTCGCCGTGCACGGCGCATGCGTAAACGCCAGCCTCGCGTACGCCACGCTGGAAAACGCCGGGCGACAAGTGCGGCTGGGCCTTGGCAGTGTCCGGCACATCGGCGACGAGCTGGCCGAGCAGATGGTCGAGGAACGAAAGGCCAACGGGCCGTTCGCATCCCTGCTCGATCTGACCGGGCGGCTGCAGCTGTCCGTACCGCAGACCGAGGCGCTGGCCACCGCCGGGGCGCTTGGCTGCTTCGGGATCACCCGCCGCGAAGGGTTGTGGGCGGCCGGCGCGGCCGCCACCCAGCGACCGGACCGGCTGCCTGGTGTGGGGTCGTCGTCGCACATCCCGTCGCTGCCCGGCATGACCGAACTGGAGCTGGCAGCTGCGGACGTGTGGGCCACGGGCGTTTCACCGGACAGCTACCCCACTCAGTTCCTGCGGGAGGACCTCGACGCCATCGGCGTGGTGCCCGCCGACCAGCTGCTGGCGGTGCCCGATGGAACCCGCGTGCTGGTGGCCGGGGCGGTGACGCATCGACAGCGGCCCGCGACCGCGCAGGGTGTCACGTTCATCAATCTCGAGGACGAAACCGGGATGGTCAACGTCCTGTGTTCGCCAGGTGTGTGGGCGCGGCACCGCAGGCTGGCGCAGTCGGCGTCGGCGCTGTTGATCCGCGGTCAGGTGCAGAACGCGAGCGGTGCTGTCACCGTCGTCGCTGATCGGATGGGCAAGCTCAACATGGCCGTCAACTCCCGCAGCCGCGATTTCCGCTGAAGATTGCACACAGGGCTGTGCTGCTCGCCTCACCACAGCCCTGGCTGCAATCTCGACGCCTAGCCTCCGGTCGGTGTCGTCCAGACCTTGTCGATCGCGACCTTCAGCCGGGTGCTGAAGCCGGCGAGAAACTCTTGGCTCATCCCCGTGCTGGCCGCGTACTCGGCGTACTTGGCCTGATACTGCTCGTCCGCGGTCGGATCCGCATCGACCGCGTCGATCCTCGCCTCGCCGCCGACGGCGACGATTCCGCTGCCTTTGCCGTCGGAATCCAGGTTCAGGCTGACCCGCGGGTGGGCCTTGATGTGCGCGACCTTCGCGGCGTTCGGCATCGAATAGACCGTGAGTTCTTTGCCGTCGAAGACGAACCACACCAGGCGAGGCACGGGCTGGCCGGACTTAGCCACGGTGGCCAGCCACCCGTAACGGTCGGATTCGAGCCTGCCGGAAACCTCTTGCGTCAGTTCGATTGTCATGGAGTCGAATGTAGTCTCGCGAAATGACCTTGAATCTGTCCGTCGATGACGTCCTGACCACCACCCGCTCGGTGCGCAAGCGGCTGGATCTGGACAAGCCGGTGCCGCGTGAGGTGCTGCTGGAATGTCTCGAGTTGGCGCTCCAGGCGCCGACGGGCTCCAACGCCCAGGGTTGGCAATGGGTGTTGGTCGAAGACGCCGAGAAGAGGAAGGCGCTGGCCGACATCTACCGCACCAATGCGACACCGTATCTCGAACTGCCCAAGCCCGAGTACGGGGATGCGCGCGACGAGCAGCGGCCCCGGGTGTACGACTCCGCGAAATATCTCAACGAGCACCTTCACGAAGTCCCCGTGATGTTGATTCCTTGCCTTGAGGGACGTCCGGACGGCGCGCCCGCCCCAATGAGTGCGTCATTCTGGGGATCGCTCCTGCCTGCGGTGTGGAGTTTCATGCTGGCCCTGCGGTCCCGCGGGCTTGGATCGGCGTGGACAACACTGCATCTGCTCGGCGACGGCGAGAAGCAGGCCGCTGAGCTGCTCGGCATCCCGCACGACAAGTACAGCCAGGGCGGGCTTTTCCCGATCGCCTACACCAAGGGCACCGAGTTCCAGCCTGCCAAGCGGCTGCCCGCCGAGCAGGTCGCACACTGGAACAGCTGGTGATTCTCTTCGCGCAAGCGCTCATCGGAAGGTGATTCTCTTCGCGCAAGCGCTCATCGGAAGGTGATTCTCTTCGCGCAAGCGCTCATCGGAAGGTGAGTCACACGGCGCCGGTGAAGTCGTGCTGGCGCCATGCCTCATAGACGGCGATGGTCGCGGCGTTGGACAGGTTCAGAGACCGCCGGCCCGCCAACATCGGAATGCGCACCTGCGCACTGATGTGCGGGTCGGCGAGTGTCGCTGCATCGAGGCCGGTGGGCTCCGGACCGAACATCAACACGTCACCCGGCCGGTAGCTGATATCGGCAAACGACGTCGTGGCATGCGTGGTGAACGCGTAGACCCGCGTTGGCGCCAGGGCCTCCCAGGCGGCGGGCAGGTCGCGGTGGACGCTGACCGACGCCAGGTCGTGGTAGTCCAGGCCTGCGCGGCGCAATTTGGGTTCGGACAGGTCGAATCCCAGCGGCTCGACCAGATGCAATTCGCATCCGGTCGCGGCGACCAGCCGGATCGCATTGCCGGTGTTGGGCGCGATGCGCGGCGAGTAGAACATCAGCCGAAACATTCCACGATTCAACACGTCGGCGGTGCCGACGATTGAGCCCGGTTCGAATCAGCCAGGGCGTCCAGCCATTTGCTCGCGCAGCACAAAACGGCTCGTCAGCGCGGTTGTGAACTCTGTCTGTTCAGTAAGAATTGTGGAACCAGCAGCACATGGCTGTCATACTCGACCAATTGCCAGGCGTAGAACGCCCGCCCATCAGAGGGTGAAATCAGCAGGAAGCCTTATGAACGACGCTCCATTACTGAATTGCGGACAGCCCGCCGATAGCAGCGGCGGGCGCCGATGACCGCGTTCTCGCAGCTGAAGCAGTCGGACGGCACGCTCGTCGATTTCGAACCGAACGCGCAGCAGCCACCGGCGGCCAAGCGACCATCGCGATGGTCGATCGCGAATTGGCCGGTTCGCTGGAAAGTGTTCGCGATCGTGTTGGTGCCGCTGGTTCTGGCCGGGACGTTCGGCGGGTTGCGCATCTACTCGAGCGCGACGCAGGCGGCCGATTTGCGGCGCGCGGCCGACCGGGCCGAAATGGTGCCCGCGATCGAGAGCTACATGGCCTCGCTCGACGCGGCAATGCTGGCGAGTTCGACCGGTGGTGACACTCAGACGACGCTGACCAAGTTCGATGCCAGCCGGCAGGAATTGCAGCGACGGCTGGCCGGCACTGACATCGCGCCGGATGTCGGCAAGGGCCTCAACACGATGATCGGCGCCGGCCAGGCGCTGATGGACAAGGTCACGTCGAACAACATTGGGCTTCGCGACCGGGTGACCAACTATGCGCCGATCCTGTTGACCGCCGAGGACGCGGTCAACGGCTCCGTGCGCGTCGACGATGAACGCATCCGCGCCGAGACGCTCGGGCTCAGCCGCGCGATCGGTGCCCGCGGCCAGATGATGATGCAGCAGCTGCTGGTGAACCTCGGTGGAGAGCTGCCCGAGCCCCAGTTGCGCACCTCGATGATCACCCTCGCCGGTACCGAGCCGTCGACCTTGTTCGGAATGAGCGAGGTGCTCGGCGTCGGCTCGCCCGCGGCGCAGAAGCTGCAGGCCGAGATGGTCAAGCGGATGGCGATCCTGTCCGACCCGACCGCCGTCCTGGTCAACAACCCCGACCTGAGCGCATCAATTCAGGCCACCAACCAGATCGCGGGCAAGATCATCGCCGACACGTCCACCGCGGTGACCGGCGCGGTGGAGGGCCAGGCTTCGGCTCAGCGCACCGCCGCGATCCGAGACTCCGCGATCGTCATCGGCGCGATCCTGCTTGCGCTGCTGCTGGTCATCCTGGTGGCGCGTTCGCTGGTGCGTCCGCTGCGCCGGCTGCGCGACAGCGCGCTGCGGGTGGCGCACGACGACCTGTCCCGCGAGATCGAGCGAGTCCGCGGGGGTGCGGAGCCCGGCCCTGTCCAGCCGATCCCCGTGCACACCTCCGAAGAGGTCGGTCAGGTCGCGCACGCCGTCGACGAGCTGCACGAGCGGGCCGTCCTGCTGGCCGGTGAGCAGTCCCGGCTGCAGCTGCAGGTGAGCGACATGTTCGAGACGCTGTCGCGGCGCAGCCGGTCGCTGGTGGACCAGCAGCT
>JAOPVX010000266.1 GCA_025965975.1 Mycobacterium sp.
CGTCTGATCCGCCGGGCGGGTCACTGCGCTTTGGCCGAAGGGCTCACCAACGCGCCCATGCAGCTACCGTCGAACGGCGGTTCGATCGCGAACTGGTCAGGGTTGAGACACCGTATGGCGCTCCAGACCGCGACCAGGGTATTCGGTCCGACACCACGATGGACAAGCTCGCAGTGCTGCGAACACCGTTCAAACCGGATGGCCGAATTACCGCCGGCACCGCGTCACAGATCTCAGACGGATCCGGCGCCCTGCTGTTGGCGTCCGAAAGCGCCATCGAGCGATACGCCTCGTCCCACGAGCGCGAATAATCGACCAAACAACAGTTGGCGTCGACGCGATCATCATGCTCACGGGACCGCCACTCACAAACTCCTCGACCGCAACGGATTATCGATCAACGACATCGACCTGTTCGAAATCAACGAGGCCTTCGCGTCCGTCGTTGTCGCATGGCAGCGCGAGTTGACAGCACATCTTGACCGAGTCAACGTGAACGGCGGGGCACTGGCCCTCGGTCATCCCGCCGGCGCCAGCGGCGCGCGCCTAGTAGCGACAATTATCAACGAACTTCAACGATCAGACAAAGAGCTCGGACTCGTAAGTATGTGCTGTGGCGGCGGCTTTGGCACGGGCACAATTATCCAGCGGTGTTAGGTCGAACTGGCGCGGGCGCCGACTGTCGCGGCCAGCCCCGCCCCCCACAGGCCGCTGCCGACACCGTCGACATGCTGCATCTGCGCCAGTTAGCCATATACCCACCGGCAATTGCCTGTTCTCCGCTGGCCGATGGCCGCGAGTCGTCAACGGCCATTGGGGTGATTCGGCCAGGACTTGCTTAGTTCCGGCTGTCACGTGACGGAATTGCGCCAAGGCGCCTGGACGTTGGCCCAGAACTTCGGCCGGACTGTCGGGGTGGTTTCTGATGGGTCCTGAAAAAATGACACGAGTTTGAGACAAAGGCTCGATGACATCGTGTGAGACAACTTGCATCGCCGCAGTTCAGGGGATCGTCAGATGACACGTGATTTGGGAACCTAACGGCGAGAGAGAGCGCTTCTTCTTGTGAGATCCCAAAAATTGCTTCCAAATCCCAATCGTAAGTTCCACTGAACTTCCAATCGGTCCCACCATCGGCGTCGGATTGCTGTGATGAGTTCGGAGGTGACAGGTTGGTGCACAAAACATTCCCGCTCGGGCTCCGCCGAAAACGCGATAACCGGGTCCGTCTCGTCAACACGGGGGAATCGTGCTGTCAGCCGGCCACGGGCGTTGGCTGCGACAGCAGCGCCGCGAGCTCGTCGCGGTTGGCGACGCCGGTCTTGGCCATAGCGCGGTAGATGTGGGTTTCGACGGTGCGCACCGACACCGTCAACCGCTCAGCCACCTCCCGGTTGGACAAGCCCACACCGATCAGCACCGCGATTTCGCGCTCGCGGGCGGTCAGTGGCAACGGCTGGGTTGCTTGACCAAGCGCTGGCGTGCTGGCACCGCCGCATTGCTTGGCGAGCGCATTGGCGCGGGTCGAGCACGCGAGCGCCGATCCCCGGCGGTCGTTGCCACGGTGGGCGACCGCGGCCTTGGCGGCCGCATCCGCGGCGGCGACCCGATCGCCGAAGGCCTCATACCGCTGTGACGCCGCGAGCAGCCCGTCGCCGTCGCGGTCCCGTAGAGCTGCGCTGTGTGCGGCGGCGGCGCCGACTCTGGGGCCCTGCACGATTGACGACAATTCGGCGAGCCGTGCGGCGGTCGAAGAGTCACCGAATTGTGTTGCGGTCTGCAGGCAGAACACTTCGACGGCGGGTCGCACAGGTAAGAGATCGTGACGCGGCTGTGCCCACGCTTAGAAGGACTAGTAAAGTGGCTCCTTACTAGCAGTAAGCACTCGCTTAGAGAAGGTTCATTCTGGTATGCGGTCCATCGTGCTTTCAGTCCTGATCGCCGGCACGACGACGTCGCTAGCGGCTGCAGCGCCAGCAGCGGCTGACAAGGGAGACTACCTGCAGGCGCTGCAAGACACGTACACCTCTCTGAGCACCCAGCAGTTGCTATCCGAGGGCGCAAAGATTTGCAACGCAACCCGGAATGGCAAGAACTCCACGGACGCCTTAGTCATGGTGCAGAAAGACCTTGGGGTGTCAGTGTCCGCGGCTGGCAATATTGTCGCCGCGGCTGTGGTCCACCTTGGCTGCTGAGCCGAGAGCTCCCACGCGAAATCTATTGGCGGTCAGCCGAAAACAAATGGCGGTAGCACCGGTAACCGCCGTGTCAAGGCCAGCCGAGTGATGCCCGACACAAGGTTGGTCATTGTCTCTAGACAACCCGTTGTCGACAGGGCCTGTATCAGGACCAAATACTCATCGGTCGCCGTCGTTGGTGCACACAGAGTCGGCCGCGCCGTCGGCAGATGCTTCTCCTGATATCGGTGTCAGGGCAGCGACTCTGGGACGCCGCAGTAGCCGCGCGCGACGCCTTGCTTGCTTGACGCCGGCATCGCACCGTCCACCGGGGGTGTCGGCGATTCGTTCGACAACGCCCTTGCGGAGAACCTATGGTCAGCCATCAAGGTCGAGCTGATCTACTGGTCCGCAACCACTTTCGCCACCAGAGCGAAAGCGCACGCGGCGTCGTTCCGCTACATCGACGGATGGTACAACCCCCGACGCATCCAAGCCGGACTCGGCGGGCTCTCACCCGACAAATACGAGGCTGCCTGGCAGGCTAGCCAGCCGCATCAACCCGACCGGGCCACCCTCCAAACCGAGGGTGCCGGCCCCAGATAGAAAAGTCTCGGGGAACCGGGGAGGTCCATTAACGCCTTGTCTACCAACATAGCTGCTACTGTGTGTACAACTGTAACGTTTTTTGCAGCAGCTGCTGCCCGGCGCTGGGGACCTTCGTCCTCATGGTCTGAGAATAAGCCCGATTCGGGCTAAGACCCGGGCCCCGACCAGGTTTCCCAATTGCGCCCAAAGACCTCGCTGCTCTCTACGCTTGGGCGCCGTAGGCGACCCGAACAAGAAGTTGTATGTCATTGCGAGGTAAAGCGACCAGAGCAACCGGTAAATGGACCAGAGCGCGAGCAGGCCGCAGCTGATCCCGATCATCAGACTGCGTGTGCGATCGACGCGGTTGATCTGTTGCTCGATCCTGGTGGGTACGATTTTCATTTGCCGTGTTCCTAATCGTGAGGCGCCGCCTCGTTGGTGTCGCCTGTGCGGCTAAGTACAGGCCGTCCGGGTGGCTACCGATCCCAACTACTGTGCCGACCCCGGGCCGGGGTTTTGTTGACGTGGGCGGTGCACAAGCGGGCGATGGTCGCGCTGGCCGAACCACCCGTGACTCCAGACACGTTGGCGGCGTTGGCGTTTCACGCTGATCAGGCCGGCGATGCCGACGCGGTGATCAGCTACGGGCTAGCCGCCGCCCAACGCGCCGCGGCGTTAGAGGCCCACAGCGAGGCCGCCGACCTGTACGGGCTGGTACTGCGCCGCGCCGACACCGCCCCCGCCCAGCAGAAGATGGTATGGCTGGAGCAGCAGGTGTTCGAAAGCTACCTGTGCGGGCAGACACAGACGTCGGTGGCATCGTGGCGGGAGGCGATCGCGCTGCGCCACGAGCTGGGTGATCGGCTCGAAGACGGTGACGACCTGCGCTGGCTGTCCCACCTCCTGTGGTCGCCGGGGCGCACCACCGAGGCCACCGAGGCGGGTTTGCCTCGCTGCGGCTGCTGGAGGACCTTGGCCCCTGCCCGCAGCTGGCCTGGTCGCTCGCCAATTTGGCGCAGTTGGCCCGCTTCGGCTACGACCCCCCCTGCGCCGAGTACGCAGCCCGCGCCATCACGCTGGGCGCCCAACTTGGGGCGGCGGCCGTGGTGCTCCGGGCCCGCGGCTACGTCGCGATGGCCACGGTGCTGCGCAGCGACACCGGGTGGGACGAGTTCGAGGCGGCCTGGCGGCCTGCGATGGCTACCGACGACCGCGGCGAAACCGCCGCGATGCTCGGGACCTGCATCTGCTGGACCGCCGCGCTGCACCACGACCTAGATCGCGCCGACCGCCACAGGTCAGCGGAAGCGGACGTCCAACGTCGCCAGGCCGAAGATCTTCCGGCCACCGGATTTCGCGGCGACAATGACGACACCGGTGCGGGTTGCCGGGTCCAGCGACTTGATCCGGCCGCGATACTCGATGTCTGCGCCGTCGGTGGCCGACACGATCGCGGGCTGGGACAGCCGGACCGCGTAGTGGGTGACCGCGCCGGGATCGCCCGACCATGCGGAGGCGAATCCGGCACCCAAGCCCATGGTGAGCATTCCGTGGGCGATTACGTCGGGCTGCCCTGCCAGCTTGGCGATGTCCTCGTCCCAGTGAAGCGGGTTGGCGTCGCCGGACACGCCGGAATAGTTGACCAGGTCGCCGCGGGACAGTCGCGCGTGGTGCACCGGTAGCTCGTCGCCGACCTTCACGTCATCGAAGGACGGCGTCCCAGGTGTACGGGTCGTGCCTGCCTCGGCGATCCGAACCTCGCCCTCGGGGCGCACCATCTTCTGGTACGCCGCATGGGATTCGTGGACTCCGAGCATGTTCACGTCGTGCATCATCACGTTCTGCACCGCTGGCCTGATCGCCGGATCGACATCCTCGGCGGTGACGCCGACGACGGTGGTGTGCAGGGTGTGCACCCGCTCGCCAGCGGTATCGGTGAAGGTGTTGGTCACGGTGATCAAGTCTCTGCCGGCGATCCTGCGCACCGATGACAGTTCGACGTCGGTATGGAGTTCGTCGCCGGCCACGATTGGGCGGTGCTGCTCGAAGACTTCTTCGGTCTGCAGGTAGGTGTCGTA
>JAOPVX010000275.1 GCA_025965975.1 Mycobacterium sp.
TCCTGCGGGCAAAGCCGTCGTCGTCGAAGGGCCGCTACCTGAAGAAGGTCGTCGTCTCGACGACCACCGGCCCTGGCATCCCGGTCGACCCGGCGGTCACCCGCAACTTCGCCGAGGCGTAGACCTCACAGCGCGAACATCTGCTCGCGCCAGCAGCGCTTATAGGTCGGCGACCAGGCGCCCGAGTTCGGCGCGTGAGCTGATGCCGAGCTTGCGGTAGATGCGGGCCAGATTGGCTTCGACGGTTTTGGGGCTGATGAACAACGCGGCCGCGACGTTGCGGTTGGTCATGCCCGATGCCGCCAGCTCGGCGACTCGCTGCTCGGACGGCGTGAGCGCTAGGTCGTGGGTGGGGGCGACGTCCGCGCGGGCGAGTTCGGCCCTGGCGCGGTCGGCCCACAGCGGTGTGCCCATCGCGTCGAAGGCCTGCAGCGCCTCGCGCAGGGTTGCGCGGGCACTCTCCTTTTGGCGTTGACGACGTTGCAGCTGGCCGAGCAACAGCTGGGTGCGGGCACGTTCGAACGGCATCGGCAGTCGATCGTGCTCGGCCATCGCGTCTTGCGCCTTGCGGGCGGCCGCCTCCACGTCGCCCTGGGCGGCCAGCCAAATGCCGCGGCAGCGGGCGCCAATGGCGAGCATCCAGGACCGGCCGAGGCGCTCGCCGTTGCGTTCCAGCGCCGCGATGAGTGGCTCGGCGTCGGCGTGGTGACCCGCCGCGACCATCGCTTCGACCGCGTCGGGGATGTACGCAGACGTGATGATCTCAGTGCCGGGTACGTCGTCAAATCTGGAGACCACCGGCTGCAGCCTCGCCATCGCATCGACGTAGTTGCCGAGCGACACCTCGAGGAATCCAAGGCTGATGGTCGACCAGTCAGCCAGCCGCGGTGAACCGTGCTGTTGAGCCAGATCGAGAGCGGCCTGGCCGGCTTCGCGGGCCTCGCCCTCGTTTCCAATGTAGGCGGCGACAGCTGTCTGCACGGTCATGGCGACCACTCGCATGTGATCGCCGCCAAGCTGCTGCGCGCGCTCCGTGGCCTCGTCGGCTAAGAGCTGGGCGTTGTGGAACTCACCGCGCCAGATATAGATCAATGCGCTGAAGACGGCGACGAACATCATGTCGGTTTCGGCGCCGCGCTCGACGCAGCGCCGCCCCACGGCCTGCATCTGGGTCAGCGCCTTATCCAGCGACCCCGTGTACGCGAGGAGCAGGGCACTGTTCGCACTGGCACGGAATGCAATCGGGGCATCGTCATCGGGGTCCTCGAGTTCCAGCGCGCGGTACAGACTGGCCTCGTCCAGCCCCCGCCCACACATGAAGCTCACCGTCACCCACAGCGCCAGCACCCGACTGCGCAACGCGAGTACGCCTAGTTCGTCAGAACTGGCGACGGCTTGCTCTGCATTGCGCAGTGATTCACCGAACTCGCCCGCGTTGAGCTGAGCAAATGACAACAACAACAAGGTCTGCACGTACAGCGCATCGTTGACGTCGACGTCGCTGAGTGCCTGTCTGAGTAGGGCGGCGGCCCGCACAAAACTGTTGTCGTGAATCTGCACGGCGGCGAGCAAGTTGAATGCGGTGGTCCGCAGCCGTCCAGCCGGAAGCTGATCGACGCTTGGCTCTAATACAGTACGGGCGCTTTCGGGATTGCCGGCCTGTAAGTGGTTGGTCGCGGCCCGGATTCGACGCGTCGGCGTGTCGCCACCGAGGCCGATTGCAAGGTCGATCATCTCGGCGGCGGCGGCCGGCGCACCACGAGCGCGCGCCGACCCGGCTGCCTTGTCGAGCGCATTCAGAACTTCGGGGTCGGCACGAGAGGCCGACAGAGCCATATGCCGTGCCTTGAGCTCGGGCAGTATCGCGGCGGCAGCGAGCGACCGGTGCACGGCTCGGCGTTGGGCCGGGCTCGCGTCGGTGTACACGCTTCGGGCAAACAAAGGGTGGGCGAATCGGACGAGATCGCCGTCAATCACGATGATGCCCTTGTTCTTTGCTTCTTCGAGAAGCTCGACGGCGCACTCGACCGTGTTGCCTGTGACGCGAGCGACCAGTTCCACGGTCGGGTTGGCGTCTGCTGCCGCAGCCAGCAGCAATTGCCGCGCGTCGGGGTCCAGACGCCCAATCCGCAGACGCATCAGCTCTGCCAGCGTGCCGGGCAATACCGGCTCGGAGCTGGCCGCTCCGACATCGATCGCGTGGGCCAATTCCAATGCGTAGAACGGGTTTCCGCCGGAGATCTCTGCGATTCGCACCATCGCCGGGCGCGGGAACGATCGGTCGAGACGCGCGGAGATCAGCGCATGCAGGCCGCCCAGGCTCAGCGGGCCGACACGCACCCGTTCGATGCCATCGGGTCTTGAGAGATGCAGCCACGTCACGGCGCTCGCGCCGTCTGCATCTGACCGCTCGGTGAACAGCAACCCGACCCGGGCCTTGAATCGCCGGGCGGCGAACGCGACGACGTCTTGGCTGGACCGGTCGAGCCACTGCCCATCGTCGATGGCGATCAGTACGGGTGAGTCCGCGGCGAGCCGATTGACGACAGACGCAAAGGCCGCCGCGACGACGCGTTGATCTGTGGCGGCACCGTCGCTGCTGGCCCGCAGCAGCACCCGGTCGACCGCGCCGCGTTGTACGTCGGGGAGCCGTTCCAGGATCGCCGGGTCAATGTCGCCGAGTAGGTCGGCCACGGCTGCGTAGGCCAGCACCGATTCTGTCTCGCCGACGCGCGCGGACAGCACCTGGAATCCGCGTGCGCGTGCCTCATCATGCGCGGCCAGCCACAGCGTGGTCTTGCCGATGCCTGCCTCGCCCTCGATGACGAAGCCCGAGGTTCGCTCAGCTGCGGACTGCAGGAACTCAGATATCGCCCGGAACTCCACCGGGCGGCTTACCAACCCCGCACTCACGACGACCCCCAACCCACAGCAGAGCGAGGATACATCGCATGTCAGCTTGGCTGTGCGCCTTGCGACACGCACCGAAGCCTGACTATAGGTTGCCGATCAGACGGCCAAGTTCGGCGCGAGTCTTGATCCCGAGCTTGCGGTAGATGCGGACCAGGTTGGCCTCCACCGTCTTCGGGCTGATGAACAACGCGCTCGCGACATCGCGGTTGGTCATGCCCGATGCGGCCAACTCCGCCACCCTTCGCTCCGAGGGGGTCAACCCGCGGTCATGTCTCGGCGCGACGTTGGTCCGCGCGAGTTCGGCCCGTGCGCGGTCCGCCCACAGCGGTGTGCCCATGGCTTCAAAGGCCTCCAGCGCTTCGCGCAGGGTGGCAGCGGCGGACTCCTTCCGGCGCTGACGTCGCTGGAGCTGGCCAAGCAGCAGCAGCGTGCGGGCGCGTTCGAACGGCATGGGCAGCCGCTCGTGTTCGGTCATGGCGTCCTCGGCCATCCGCGTTGCCGCCGCGACGTCGCCGGTGGCGGCCAACCACATGCTGCGGCAGCGCGCGCCGACCGCGATCATCCAGGAGCGGCCGAGTAGGGCGCCGTTCTGCTCGAGCTCCTCGATGAGCGGCACCGCATCAGCGTGACGACCCACCCCGATCATCGCCTCGACGGCGTCGGGGATGAACGTGGCGGTCATGATCTCGCTGCCGGGAAGCGCGTCAAAAACGTCCAGCATTGGCTGCAAACTTGTCAGCGCCTGTGGGTAGTCGCCAAGCGAGACCGCAAGGAAGCCAAGGCTCATCGTCGGCCACTCAGCCAGCCGCGGTGACCGGCATTCGCGAGCGATCGCCAGAGCAGCAGCGGCATCTGCCCGTGCCTCGCGTTCACGGCCGGTGTAGGCGGCCACCGCTGCGCGCACCGTAAGCGCGATCGTGCGCGAACCGCCGACCTGCTCGGCCCTTTCCATGGTGTCGTCGGCCAACACGGCAGCTGCGGCGAAGTTGCCGCGCCACATCTCGATCAGCGTGCAGTACCCGGTGACGGCCATCATGTCGTTCTCGGCCCCGCGTTCGACGCATCGGTCGCGGACCGCTGCCATCTGCCTGTTCGCTATATTCAGTTGTCCCGTCCATGCGTAGATCAACGCATTGACGGCGCTGGCGCAGAACGGAATTGGGGTGTCGGAGTCGGGATCTTCGAGCTCCAATGCTCGCCGCAAGTTGGTTTCATCGACCCCGTGTCCGTACAGGAAGCTGGTGTTCACCAACATGGCCAGGGCCCGGCTGATCAGGGGTGGATAGCCGAGCTGCTCGGCGTGAGCCACCGCCTGGCGGGCGTTGCTCAAGGAATCATCGAACTCACCGGACATTCCTTGCGCGAAGGCCAGCGACATCAGCGTCTGGACCTTTAGGGCCGGATTGGCGTCGGCGTCGTCGAGCGCACGGCTCAGGAGCGCGGCACCTTCGACGAAAGTGTCGTCGTAGATATGGATCCCGGCCAACAGGTTCAGTGCGATTCCCCGCAGCAGCCCGGGCCGCAGCTCATCGATGGTCGACTCGAGCAGGCTGCGAGCGCGGTCGGCGTCGCCGGCCTTGAAGTGGTGTTCGCCCGCGCGAATTCGGCGTGACGGCTTGTCGCCGCCGAGTGAGATTGCCAGCTCAACCAACTCGGCCGCGGCGGCTGGGGCCCCGCGAGCGCGCGCCGCATCGGCGGCGTCGTCGAGCGCCTTCAACGTTTCCGAATCCGCTCGCGCAGCAGCCAACGCCATGTGTCTGGCTTTGAGCTCCGGCATCACCACGACGTCAGACAGCACCCGGTGCATCGCCCGGCGCCGCGCCGGGCTTGCGTCGGTGTAGACACTCCGAGCCAACAACGGGTGGGAAAACCGGACACGATTGCCGTCGATCGCGACGATGCCCTTGATTTCGGCCTCGTCGAGCAGGTCAATAGCGTGCTCCTCGGTGGTGCCGATCACCTGTGCCAGCAACTCGACCGTTGGATTCGCCACAGACGCGGCGGCGAGCAGCACTTCACCGGCCTGCCCTTCGAGACTGCCGATTCGAAGACGCATCAACTCGGCCAGTGTGCCGGGCAACGACGGTTGAGCCCTCCCCGACCCGATGTGAATCGCGCGGGCCAGTTCAAGTGCGTAGAACGGGTTGCCCCCCGAGATCTCGGCGACCCGCACCATCGTCGGGCGGGAGAACGATCGCCCCAGCCGCGCCGAAACCAACGCGTGTAGCCCACCAAGACTGAGGGGACCAACACGAACTCGTCTAACCCCATCGGGCCTGGCCAGGTGTAACCATGAGGTCGCTTTCCCGCAGTCGGGATCGCACCGTTCAGTGGCCAGCACCCCGACCCGACCCCTGAACCTTCGCGCGGCGAACGCTACGACGGCCTGGCTGGACCAATCAAGCCACTGCACATTGTCGATCGCGACTAGTAGCGGCTTTTCGGCGGCAACGTGTTCGATGGCGGCAGCAAAGGCCGCGGCGACGACACGTTGATCGGTCTCCGGACCCTCCGTGCTGGCCCGCAGGAGCACCCGATCCACGGCCAGGCGTTGCACGGGGGGGAGCCGTCCCAGGATCGCCGGGTCGACGTCGCCGAGTAGGTCGGCAATGGCAGCGTAGGCCAGCACCGATTCTGTCTCGCCGACGCGCGCGGACAGCACCTCGAATCCGCGTGCGCGTGCCTCATCCTGCGCGGTCAGCCACAACGTGGTCTTGCCGATACCTGCCTCGCCCTCGATAACGAAGCCGGAGGTTCGCTCAGCTGCTGACCGCAGGAACTCAGACATCGCCCGGAACTCAACCGGACGGCTAACCAGTCCCGCATTCACGACGACCCCACCCATCGCAGACAGCAAACCAACCCCAGCTTAGCTGGCTGTCGACCGACGGTGCACCGCTAGCCAGCTAGAAGACTTTCGCGCCAGTCCGTACCCGGATGCGCTAAACGCTAACCGGCGGCCTGACGCTGTACCCGTATCCGAGTGCCGACGTGGCCAGAAAGCCGCTGATGTGGGACGCCGGCCAGTTGGCATGTGGCCGTCACGATGTCGGGCGATTGTGCGCCGAAGACACCGTATAGAACTTCGTCCGTTGGTACCGCGAGCGTGACGACCAGCCGGACCGGCGTGCCTTCGTCGCTGACGGTGACCGCGGCGACGTCGAGCTTCGCCACGATGGCGTCGACCGATTGGTCGGTCAGCTCGGGCAGGTACCACTCGGCAAGGTAGTACGCCACATCGGAAGCGGAGTCCATGAGCTCAAGGTAGCGGTTTGCGGCACATACGGAATCGGGTGTTTCCCTATTGGTGAAGACAAAGCCATGAAGTGTGTCCGTCGAACGTATGCCCTGCTCATCGACGTGCCTGGATGGGCGCTAGGACCCACTCCGTTGCGAAGTCAACCCAACCGCCACTTCTAACTAGATTCACGGCTGGCCAGAAAAGACCGATATTCGGGTGTTCGCCCGTCGTCAGCTCGTTACAACCATGGGGAAACACCCGATTCCTCACACCTTCCCCCGCGGCAACCACGGGTACGTCTCGAGAGCCAGATGAACCACGGAATCAGCGGCGCCGGACAGACCGTCAGCGGGCCGATGGTCACACTGTCTCCCTCGATCGGAACCACCTGTTCGGATTGATCACCACGACGCAG
Source organism: Mycobacterium sp. (assembly GCA_025965975.1). GTDB lineage: Bacteria > Actinomycetota > Actinomycetes > Mycobacteriales > Mycobacteriaceae > Mycobacterium. The sequence continues at coordinate 6,570 of JAOPVX010000275.1, forward strand.
CCGCCTGACTTGAGCACGCGGCGGATCTCGGACAGTGCACGGTCTTCGTCTGCGACATGCTCGAGGACCCTCGTTTCATGAGTACGCCGTCGAAACTGCCATCGTCGAACGGCACTGTCGCACCGGAGACACTAAGTCGGCACGGTAATCACACTGGCCAGCGCCCGGTGGTCCGAGCCTGGAATGTTTAGCGTGCAAACGGATATCGCCGCGCAACTGCGGGTGAGGATGTGGTCGACCGCGAACACCGGTGGCAGGAGTCGAACATCGGACGGATGAGTCCGGGTCAAACCTGCGCCCGCCTGATCAGCGGCGTCGCGATAGCCGTTGTGCAGCAGTCGGCGAAACTCGAGATTGTCGGGCGTGGCGTTCAGGTCAGCCGCCAGCATCACGGGCCCGTCGGCCGAAGAAGCGATGTCGTGCAGGGTCGTGTCCAGTCGCGCCAGATCGTCGTGCCAGCTGGAACACATCCGGCCAGGGCGCCGACATGTGGGCGGCGATGACGGTCACAGGGCCTGCGACATCCGGGATGCGTACCTGTGCAGTAAACAGGCCCACCCAGAATTCGTCGTACTCCGCGCCGCGGTGCATGGGAAATCGGCTCCAGATGCCGACGCCGGCCGGTCCCTCACGGGCCCGCAGCTCGTGGTGGGGCAGGACGGTGTCCATGCCCGCGGCGGAGATGGGTTCTGCCTTCTCTGGAGTGCGTTCTTGCACCGCAGGGATATCCGCGTGGTCGCTAGCTATTCGGACGATGGCTTGTGGGTCGGCCCGCCCGTAGCGCAGGTTGGCCGATACCACGCGAACGACGGCGGCGGGCTCGGCCCGGCCACGCGTGTACCACGGCAACTGCACGGCGACGGTGGCGACTGTCACCGCACCCGCGACCGCGACGGCGATCCAGCTGCCTGACACCGCCAACGGGATCATCGCCAACGGCGCCGCCAACATGAGGTAGGGCGCCAGCGCTGCAGTCGCGACGACCGGGAGGGTCATACCCGGCACATAGCGCGCGATCAACGCGACGACGGCAACGGCGAGCGCCATGGTGCCTGCGACTGTCAGGACACCCATCAAATGCGCCCGGCGCACTCCGCGACCCGCCGGCGCAGGAACTCTCTTGCCGGGCCCGAGCCATTGCGGCCCAGCGCGATGCGATACCACCTGAGGGCCTCGTCACGTCGGCCGGTGCGCCGCAGCAGATCTGCGCGGATCGAGGCCACGGTGTTCGACCGGGCCAGTCTGGGGTCGTCGGCCACCTCGTCGAGCGCCGCAAGGCCTGCCGTGAACCCGTCGCGGAAGCCGATCGCCAGCGCGCGGTTGGCGCGAGCGACGGGGGAGTCAGTGTTCTCGATCAGCCGATCGTAGGCCAGGCAGATCGCCGACCAGTCGGTCTGCTGCCAGCTCGGCGCCGTCGCGTGCAGCGCCGCGATCACCGCCTGCGGCAGATAAGGACCTCGCGCACCGGCGGCCAACTGAAGCCGGTCGAGTCCCCGCGTGATTCGGCCGCGGTCCCATCGGATGCGATCCTGTTCATCGAGCGGCACCAGCGCCCCTTCGGCGTCCACTCGGGTCGGTCGGCGCGAATCATGGAGCAGGACAAGGGCGGCCAGCGCCTGCGCGTCGCGTTCGCCGGGCATCAACGAGCACAGTTCACCGGCCAGGCGTACGCCCTCATCGCACAGCTCGTCGCGGATGGCCGACGGTCCAGCCGTCGACCAGTAGCCCTCGGTGAACACCGAATAGATACAGGCCAGCACGTTCGGTGTGCGTTCCGGCAGCAAGTCGGCCGGCGGCACCCGTAGTGGGATGTTGGCATGGCGGATCTTGTTCTTCGCGCGGGTGATCCGCTGGCCGACGGCCGCTTCGGATTGCAACAGCGCCCGCGCGATCTCCGCGACGGTGAGCCCCGAGATCAGCCGCAGTGTCAGCGCCAGCTGTGAGGTCGGGTCGAGCGCGGGGTGAGCACAGGTGAACATCATTCGTAGTTCGTCGTCGCGAACGGGATGCACGTCCGCGCGATCGGTTCGGGCTCGGATGTCGTCCACCACGGCTGCGAGTTCCTTTCCTGGGCGCACGGATTCGCGTCGTAGCCGATCCAGTGCGCGGTTGCGGGCAACCGTCAGGATCCATCCGCCGGTGTTGTGAGGCACGCCGTCGCGCGGCCACACCTTCAACGCCTCCGCAAAGGCCTCCTGGACGGCGTCTTCGGCGACCGTGAAGTCACCCGACCAGCGCGCGAGCGCCGCGACGGCCGGGCCCCATTCGCGCCGAAAGACGCCGTCCAGGTTCGTCATTCGGCGGCTACAGCCCAGAGATTCCCATGAGTTGCCGCACCTCGACCGTCGTCGCCGGAATCATCGACGCGATCTTGACCGCTTCGTCGCCGTCGGCGGCGTCCAGGATGTAGAAGCCGTTGGCGACTTCCGCGCCTTCCGCGAACGGGCCGTCGGTGAGCGTGGCTTTGCCGTCGCGCACGGTGACGGTCGTCGCCGTGGCCGGTGGATGAAGCGCCGCACCACCTTTGATGTGATCGCCAGCCGCAGAGTTGAACTGGCCGTGCGCGGCGATGCCGGCTTCCCATTCCGGACTGTTGGGTGCCACGGCGTTGTCGGCCGGTTCGAGCAGCAGTGCCAGCCAGTGGCTGCCCGTGAGCGGCTTCTCGGGCTGATTCCACATGACCATCGGCCAGACCTCCACCGCGCCGTGCTTGGCCGCCGGGATGTCGCGGGCCAGCGCCAGTGCCTCGTCGAGGTTCTCGGCCTCGAAGACGTAGTAGCCGCCGGCTACCTCGGCACCCTCGGCGAAGGGGCCGTCGGTGACGGTCGGCGCGTCGGGGCCGCCGGTGATTCGCACGCCGGTCGCCGACGGGGTGAGCGCGTCGCCCGCCCGTATCGCCAACGCGGCCTTGGCATGGAACGCCTCGTAGGCCGCCATCTGGGCGGCCTGTGCGTCGGGGTCCGGCGCCGAGGCGGACTCAGGTACAAGCAGCAGGGCGAAGTAGTGCATCGTGGTCACCTTCCGGAAGTGAGCAGAACCCTTGTGTTCCACTCTCTACCCGTCCGACGAGCGGCGCCGCGCGAATCCGACAGCCTCGGCGAACTTTGCCGAATCAACTTCCTTGTTCCGCCAACCGTGGCGTCGCCGTTGTGTGGTCGTTGACACATGCGTAAGTCGGCGCGCGCTTTCGTTCTTGTTGTCCTGGCAATCCTCACCACGGCCATCCCCGGCGTCGGGTCGGCATTCATGTCGGCCCTCGCACTGGGGCGGCCACGGCGCTGATCGTGCCTGGCACGGGGACGCCGAACGCGAACATCGTGACCGGACTACTTGCAACACGCGGCCGACCGCTATATCGCGCCGTTCGACCCATCATGCACATCCGCCAATGGCTGCAGCTTGTAGGGGATCAACTACCCCGCGTCGTTTTGTCATCTTTCCCAACTGGTGCAGATCAGGACCAAACGGATGTGACACCCGGAACGCCTCGGTGAGAGTGGGCGTGCAAATCCTCGACACCCCTTGCGGGGCTTACTGGCGACGCGTCGCAGCACGTCGTCATCTTCTGCTACTCCCAGGGGGGCGGTTGTCTCCGACGAGTTGCGCAATCTCGGTGACCTGACGCCGGCGCAGCGTGCCCAGCTGCAAGTGGTCACGATCGGCAACGCCTACAACCCCGACGGCGGCATTTTCACGCGGCTCGAGAAGTTCGGCGATGCCGTGGTGGTTACGCCGCCGCGCCGGGCTTCAGGTAGGTGACCAGGCTGACGTCGATGGCCTCGTCGATGAAGTAGTACTGGGCGCCCTTCAGGTACCTCATGTAGCGTTGGTAGTTCTCCTCATCGGTGGCCGCGATGGCCTCGGCCTTGTTGCGTTCGAGGGCGTCTACCCAGATGCCAAGCGTCTTGATGTAGTGACCGCGCAGTGACTGGGGTGTAGGCACCACGAAGCCGGCCTTCTCGCCGTGATCCACCATCATCTGCGTGGTCGGTAGCCGGCCGCCGGGGAAGATCTCGGTGATGATGAACTTGACGAACCGGGCCAGGTCGAAGGTCAGCTTCTTGCCGCGCTCGGCCAGGTCGTACGGGTGATAGCCGACGCTGCTCTGGATGGTCATCCGGCCGTCGTCGGGCAGGATGTCGAAGCAGTTCTTGAAGTAGTCGTCGTAGCGCTCGAAGCCGAAGTGCTCGAACGCCTCGATCGACACGATCCGGTCGACGGGTCTGTGGAACTGCTCCCACCCTTCCAGCCGCACGTCGAACGTGCGGTCGCTGGCCGCCTTGGTCAGCAGCTGGTCGCAGTAGGCCTTCTGGTTCTTGGAAAGAGTCAGGCCGATGACGTTGACGTCGTACTTTTCCATCGCCCGCTGCAGAGTCAAACCCCATCCGCAGCCGATCTCGAGCAGGGTCATGCCCGGCTTGAGGTCCAGCTTGTCCAGGTTCAGATCGACGTCGGCGACCTGGGCCTCCGACAGCGTGACGTCGGGCCCGGTGAAGTACGCGCAGCTGTACTTGCGGGTCGGGTCCTGGAACACGCCGAAGAAGTCGTCCGACAAGTCGTAGTGGGCCTGGATGTCCTCGAAATGCGGCCGCAGATCCTTCGTGCCAGTTGAGTTGTCAGACATGTTTCCCCTGGTAGGCCTTTCTCGGTGATGCCCTGGTGCGGCGACTAGCAGCCAATCACATACGGATAGTGCTGCGACCGTACCCCCGGTACGGTCGCTTGACGTGCGAACACGCACCTCAAGCCGTACACCCTAACGTTTAGCAGGCGCTGGACTCCAATCTGGCTACTTCTGCAGCGTGAACTGGTTGACGTCGATGTAGCCATCGCGGAACATGTCCGCACATCCGGTCAGGTATTTCAGGTATCGCTGGTAGACCTCTTCGGATTGGACGGCGACGGCCTCGTCCCGCTGCGCTTCCAGCGCCTTCGCCCAGGTCTGTAGCGTCCGAGCGTAGTGCGACTGCAGCGACTGGATACGGGTGACCGTGAAGCGGGCTGCGGTGGCCTGCTCCTCGACGGCCTCGATCGCCGGCAGCTGCCCACCGGGAAAGATCTCGGTCGCGATGAACATCGCGAACCGTGCGGCGTCCATCGTGAGCGGTATCCCGCGCTGCTTGACCTCGTCCAGGGTCAGCCGGGTGATGGTGTGCAGCAGCATGACCCCGTCGTCGGGCAGCGCATCATGCGTCATCGTGAAGAAGCTCTTCCAACGGTCGTGGCCGAAGTGCTCGAACGCGCCGATCGACACGATGCGGTCGACCGGCTCGTCGAACTGCTCCCAACCCTTGAGCAGCACCCGCTTGGACCGCGGACTGTCCAGAGCCGCGAACGCCTTCTCGGCGTGGTCATGCTGATTCTGCGAAAGCGTCAGCCCAATGACGTTGACGTCGTAGCGTTCAACGGCTCGCCGCAGGGTGGCGCCCCAGCCGCACCCGATGTCGAGCAATGTCATACCTGGCTGCAGGCCGAGCTTGCCCAGCGACAGGTCGATCTTGGCGATCTGAGCCTCTTCGAGCGTCATGTCGTCACGTTCGAAGTAGGCGCAGCTGTAGGTCTGAGTGGGATCCAGCCACAGCCGATAGAAGTCGTCCGACAAATCGTAATGCGACTGCACATCCTCGAAATGAGGAGTGAATTTGGCCATCAAGCCTCCGCCTTCCCGGTCGTGCTACGCCCCGGGGGCGTGTGCTCTCTGGACGTTTACTTGGTCAGCGTGAACTGGTGGACGTCGATGTAGCCGCCGCGGAAGCCGTCCGCGCAGCCAGTGAGGTAGTGCATGTAGCGGTCGTAGACCTCTTCGGACTGCACCGCGATGGCCTCGTCCTTGTGCGCCTCCAGCGCCTCGGCCCAGGTGTCCAGCGTCCGTGCGTAGTGCAGCTGCAGCGACTGCGTGCGGGTCAGCTTGAAGCCGGCCTTGGCCGAATGCTCGTCGACCTTCTCGATCGACGGCAGTCGCCCGCCAGGGAAGATCTCGGTGAGGATGAACTTCACGAACCGCGCGACCTCGAAGGTGAGCGGAATTTTTCGGTCGGCCATCTGCGGCAGTGTCAGCGCGGTGATCGTATGCAGCAGCATCACGCCGTCATCGGGCAGCAAAGCGTAGGCCAACTTGAAGAAGTCGTCGTAGCGGTCGAAACCGAAATGCTCGAACGCGCCGATCGACACGATCCGGTCGACGGGCTCGTCGAACTGCTCCCAGCCCCGAAGCAGCACCCGCTTGCTGCGGGGACCGCCAGACTGCGCGAAAACCGTCTCGACATGCGCCTTTTGGTTCTCGCTGAGTGTTAGACCGATGACGTTGACGTCATAGCGCTCGATCGCCCGCATCATCGTCGAACCCCAGCCGCAACCGACGTCGAGCAGCGTCATCCCTTGTTCCAACCCGAGTTTGCCCAGCGCCAGGTCGATCTTGGCGAGCTGGGCTTCTTCCAGCGTCATGTCGTCACGTTCGAAATACGCGCAGCTGTAGGTCTGAGTGGGGTCCAGCCACAGCCGGAAGAACTCGTCGGACAGGTCGTAGTGGGCCTGGACGTCTTCGAAATGAGGCTGCAAACTACCCGCTCGGGCCATGTGGGGTGCCTTTCTGGCGGCCTCAGAGGTCCTGCCGGCGTCGCCGCTGACGGCACGCAGCCCCTGAAGCACTCGACCACCAAATGGTACCGCCCGGTGGTGGCGCGGCCGAATCGAAGGGGTGTGCGGGGCGTCACGCAGATTCTGCGAACGTGGTTTTCAGCTCGCCCACAATATCGTCCCACAACTCGCGCGGCAGGTCATGTCCCATGCCGTCGAACAGCACCAGCCGGGCACCCTTGATCGCGCGGGCGATCGCCCGACCGCCGAACGGCCGCATCAGCTTGTCGGCCTTGCCGTGGATCACGACGGTCGGAACGCTGATCTGCCGGTTGTAGCCCAGCAGACTGCCGCTGCCGAGGATCGCGGCGAAGTGATGGCCCACACCGGCGGGGTAGTAAGAGCGGTCGTAGCCCTCGATCGCCTCGGCGCGAACCCGCTCCTCAGGCGCGGGATAGCCGGGGCTGCCGGTGACCTTCGTCACCCGGATCGCGTTCTCGACGATCGCCTCGCGCGTCGAGTCCTTTGGCGGCTGCAGAATGGCCAGCAGTTGTTTGGGTCCCGGTGGCGGCAGCAGCGGCTGGTTGTTGCTGGAAAAGATGATCGCGAGCGTCTTGGTGCGTACCTCGTGGCGGGCCGCGAAAACCTGCGCGATCATGCCGCCCATCGAGGCGCCGACGATGTGCGCCGTGCCGATGCCGAGGTGATCCAGCAGCGCGGCGGCGTCGTCGGCGACATCCTCCAGCGTGTACACCGCAGGGCTGCGCAGGCCCAGAAACGAGCGGACCATCCGCTGCGCCAGCGGGGCGCCGCTGTGGCGGCCGGTCACCTTGGTCGACAGGCCGACGTCGCGGTTGTCGTAGCGGATGACGCGCAGGCCCTGGTCGACGAGCTTCTCGCAGAACTCCTTGCGCCACAACAACAATTGCGCGCCAAGCCCCATCACCAGCAGGACCGCCGGGTCGTTGGGATCGCCCATGTCCTCGTAGTAGATGTCGATGTCGCCCGAGCGGGCGGTGCCGGTCCGAACCTGCAAACTAGACCTCCAGCTCGTCGGAGTGCTCCCGGCTCACCTCGACCATGAAGTTGGCGAAGTATCCCGTCAGCTCCGAATCAGACATCATCTGCCACTTCGGTGCAAGCAGCTTCATGTAGCGCTCGACGTACAGGAACTGCTTGCCGATCAGCACCAGTTCGCGCGGCAGCTTGACGTCATAGGCGTCGGCCAGCGTCGAAAGCTGTTTACCGATGTCGGCGTAGCTCATGTCGCCCAGCGTCGACATGGTCAGCGGGGTGGCGAACTTTTCCAGATCCTTGGCGGCCTGAGCCTCGGGTTTGACGTTGCCGACCGCGCCCATCAGCACGACGATCTTGCCTGCTGCGGCATGGTCCTTCTTCACCAGCAGCGCATACACCAACTCGCGCAGCAGCCAGCGGGTGCGAGGGTCGATCCGGCCCATGATGCCGAAGTCGAAGAACACGATCTTGCCGTCGGGGTCGACGTACAGATTGCCTGCGTGCAGGTCGCCGTGGAACAGGCCGTGTCGCAGGCCGCCCTCGAACACAGAGAACAGCAGCGCCTTGACCAGTTGGGTGCCGTCGAAGCCGGCGTTGCGGATCGCCGGGGCGTCGTCGATGCGGATCCCGTTCACCCGCTCCATCGTCAGCACCCGCTCGCTGGTCAGGTCCCAGTACACCTGCGGCACCCGGATGTTTTTGCCCAGCGGCGAGGCGTGCATGTGCGCGACCCACGCGTCCATCGACTGCGCCTCGAGGCGGAAGTCCAGCTCCTCGGCGAGGTTGTCGGCGAAGTCGGCGACGACGTCCTGCGCCGACAGGCGCCGGCCGAGCTTGGCCAGCTCGACGATCTGTGCGCCTCGCTTGAGGATCTGCAGGTCGGCGGCGACGCGACGACGGATCCCCGGGCGCTGGATCTTGACAACGACCTCTTCGCCGCTGTGCAGAGTCGCGTGGTGCACCTGCGCGATCGAGGCCGAGGCGAACGGCTCGTCCTCGAAGCTCTTGAACAGCTTGGAGGGCTCGTCGTCGAGGTCTTCCTTGAACAGCTTGTGGATTTCGCCGGGGTCGGCCGGTGGGACCGCGTCGAGCAGGCTGCGGAACTCCCGCGACATCGACTCGCCGAACGCGCCGGGGCTGGATGCGATGATCTGGCCGAACTTGACGTAGGTGGGTCCCAGATCGGCGAACGTCTTCGGGACTTCCTTGATGATCTTCTGCTGTAACGAGCCTCTGCCTGCGAGCCTGGTGACGACCCGTGCGCCGGTGCGGGTTATCTGCCAACCCGTCGCGCCGATGCGGGCGGCCTCGACCGGCAATGGCACCCGATCCAGCTTGGCGACCTCGCGGTGCTTAGTCGTACTCATGGTTGCAGTGTCTCAAACCGCGCGTATACGCGTGAAAACGTTGTGTACCGGGTCACAGCGCAGCGAAGTTCTCGGTCAGCGCCTCAACGACCGGCCGCCACACCGGTTCGGGCAGGTCGTGGCCCATGCCGTCGACGACGACATAGCGTGCGCCGTCGATCACGCGGGCCACGTTGCGGCCGTTCCTGGGCCGCACCATCGGATCCTTCGAACCGTGTATGACAACGGTGGGTGCCGTGATCCGGCGTGTATAGCGCTGCAGGCTGCCGGTGCCCAGAATCGCGTCGAACTGGCGCAGCATGCCCTGCGGGTAGTGGCTGCGTGCTGTCAGTTCCTCGACGCGGCGGCGCAATTGATCAACGGGTGGAAGGAAATTCGGGCCGTTGATGATCGAGATGTTGCGGACCTCGTACGCCAGCTTCTCTTCGGCCGGTGCGTCTTTGGCGGGTGCGCCGAACGCCAGCCCGATCACCTTCCACCGCGGCACCGACGAGAATGGCTGGCCCGTGCTAGTCATGACGAGGCCAAGCGACAGGATCCGGTCGGGGTGGCGGCCGGCCAAAACCTGGGCGATCATCCCGCCCATCGACGCACCGACGACGTGCGCGCGCTTTATCTCGAGGTGGTCGACGAGCCCGCGCACGTCGTCGGCGAGGTCGACGAGCGTGTACGGGACCGCGCTGGTCCGGCCAAGGAGGTAACGCAGCACCCGCGGATAGACGGAACCCTTCGCCCGGCTGCCGTGCATCTTCGTGGACAGTCCCGTGTCGCGGTGGTCGAACCGGATCACGCGGTAGCCGTGCTTGATCAGCTGCTCGCAGAAACCGTCGGGCCACATCGGCAGCTGTGCGCCGACACCCATGATCAGCAGGACCGGCGGGTCGGCGGGATCACCGAGGTCTTCGTAGAAGAGCTCGATAGGCGATGAGGGGTCCCCGCAGGCCGCCGTCCCGCTTCGGGTTTGCACACCCCTTGTTTACGCCTACTTGTTTACGCCTACGTCGTGACCGCAGGCTTCCAGGGCTTGATCCACTCGGACTCCGGCCAGCCCTCGACCCCGGCCATCAACTCGTACATCGTTGCGCCATCAACGGATTCGCGGATGATGTCGGAGTGGCCGGCGTGGCGCGTCAGCTCCTCGATGAGATGCAGCGCAACCCAGCGCACCGTCCAGTTGTCGATGTCTTGCGGAAACCACGGCACGTCGTGCGGCACCGGCACCGCGGTATCCCAGTCGGCCTCGGCGAAGAGTCGCAGCGTCTCCGCGTTCTGCTCGTGCAGGCCCTTCAACAACTGCTCGAGGGTTTCGTCCTCGCGCATCACATGCTGGTCCTCGTACGAGGCGACGATCTCCTCGAACGGGCGCTCATCCCTTGGTGGGAAATCAGGCGCCGCCTTGACTCGCTCCATCCAGCCCCGCTGAACTCCGGTCGCGTGCTTGATCAGGCCGCCGATCGACAACGCGCTGACCGACGGCTTCGAGCGGGCCTGCTCGTCGGTCAGGCCGTAGGCCACCGCGAAAAACGCGTTCTGGTTGAACCGCAGGAACTCCAGCAACGTCTGGCGCTCGTCGGAGGCGGGCGGGGGCATTCCCGGCATGGCTACTTTCCCTCTCTATTGGTGGTGTGTGCGTAAAGATGTCGAATGCAAGCGATTTCGGCGCCGTGGTGGATGACCTCCCGGTTGATGTGCAGGATAAGTTCTGACATCGCGAAGTGGGTCCACGGGCCTTCGTTGGGGCCGATGGGCCGCGCCAGAGCCTGCGCGTGAAGGCCGCGCACCCCGGTGATCCAGTTCGCGTACGCGTCGTCGAGCTGTTGCATGGCCGTCTTGGCGTCGGTGGCGTAGTTCCAGGATTGGTAGTCCGCTGGCGGGCCGCCGAAGTGGAAGTGGTTGCGCATCGCGAGCACGCCGACGATGACGTGCGCCATCCGCCAGGCGATGGAGGTGAACGGCGCGGGTTCGGGCGGCGGGAACTCGAAGTCGACGGTTCCGTCGCGGTGCACGGTCCAGCAGCCGTCCACGGGCTTCCAGAAGTACTCGTCGTCGGTGAGCCCATCGAGGCGGGCGCGAAGCTGCCGGTTCCAGTGAAAGTCGAGTTGGTCGGCCAGTTGGGTGGTCAGGTCTGTCGTTTGCGTGCTCATGGGTTCAGCCTGACAGTCATAGAGGACAGGTTCTGTCCTAAGACTGTGTCAAGGTGGTTGTGTGTCTGAAACGACGAGCCGCGTGCTGCAGCTGCTCGGATTGCTGCAGTCGCGACGAGTGTGGACGGGCGAGGAGCTGGCCGACAAGCTCGGTGTGACGACTCGCAGCGTGCGCCGCGATGTGGAACGACTGCGCGACCTCGGCTATCCGGTCCACGCCAGCAAGGGCCACGGCGGCGGGTATCAGTTGGGTGCGGGCGCGGCGTTGCCGCCGTTGCTGCTCGATCCCGACGAGGCGGTCGCCATGGCGGTGTGTTTGCGGCTGGCCGCGGGCGGGAGTGTGGCCGGCGTCGGTGAGTCGGCGCTGCGCGCACTGAGCAAGCTCGACCAGGTGATGCCCGCGCGGCTGCGGTCGCAGGTGGCCGCCGTGCATGACGCAACGGTCACGCTGCCGTCGAACTATTCGGATTCACCCGTCGAACCCGACGTGCTGATGACGCTGGCGCGGGCCTGCCGCGACCACGAGCACGTCACGGCGGGCTACGTCGACCGGACCGGCAGCGCCACCCAGCGGCGCCTCGAGCCCTACCAGCTGGTGACGACGGGCCGGCGCTGGTATCTGCTGGCCTACGACCGTGACCGCAACGACTGGCGCAGCCTGCGACTGGACCGGATGGCCGATGTGCGGGCGCTCGGCAGCACGTTCACACCGCGGCAGGCGCCCGATGCGGCGGCCTACGTGCGGCACTCGATCAGCGCATCGCCCTACCGCTATGTCGCCCGGGTCCGCTATCAGTCACCTGAACACGTTGTGGCCCGGCACTTTTCCCCGGCATCGGTCAGCATCGAGGCGGACGGCCCCGACGCCTGCATCGTCACCGCCGGTGCCGACGATCCCGAGCGCATGGTGTTCTATCTGGCGCTGCCGGGGTGCGAGTTCGAGGTGCTCGAGCCGCCGGAGGTTCAACGGGCCGTTGGATCGCTCGCCGAGCGGCTGCGCCGGGCGGCGCGTTAAGCAGTGATCTCAAGGCGGTCGGTGAGCAACAAGAACGCGGCGAGCCAGGACGGGGTTGTGGATTGGCGCTCCCCAGATGTGGCACCGCCCATACGATAGTGTGATGGCGACGCTGGAAGACCTGGAAGCGCGCGTAGCGGCGCTTGACGCTTCCCAGGCTGACTACCGTGCTGTTCTGGCCGCGGTGAACGCATTGGGTGCAAACCAGCGCGAGCACGCGGTCGGTCTTGGGGCGGTCAACACGGACCTTTCCGCGGTCAACGCAGACCTCGCGGCAGTCACGATCGAGTTGGGTGACTTTCGCACAGAGACGCGAGCCACGTTCCGCTCGGTCGACGAGCAGCTCGCCGAAATCAAAGATCTCATCATCGGCCGTCGAAACGGTCGCTAGCTGTGCATCCACCCCACCCTCGCCGAACGGGTCAACACCGCCGCCGGCGGCATCCACCGCGAAATCGGCACCTAGCCCAACGCCGGTCGTCTTGACTCGGTAGTTGGGTACAGGGTTCATGCTGGTGGAGTGAGAACCAGCGAGGTCGCCGCGGCGGCCCACGTCAACACCCAAACCCTGCGCTACTACGAACGCCGCGGCCTGCTACCCCAACCGCAGCGGACCCACTCGGGGTATCGGGCCTACACCCCTGTCGCGGTGCGGGTGGTGGGCTTCGTCAAACGCGCCCAACAACTGGGCTTCACCTGCGATGACATCGAGGAACTGCTGCACTTGGCCGATGGTGGCCCCGTCTGCTGTGACGAGGCCAAGACGATGGCCCGCGCTCGAATCACCGACCTGCAGCGCCGCATCGAGAACCTCGCCGGCATGTGTGATGCGCTCGCCCGGCTGGTCGACACCTGTGATCAGCCCCGCGCCCGGCGTGACTGCCCGATCCTGCACGACATCCAAACCGCCGCCACCACAACAGCCTCCGCCGCCCAGGAGTGACCGCATGCGAATCGAACTACTCACCGCGCCGCACTGCCCCCACGCCGCGCCCGCCCGACAGGTCATCGCCGACTGCCTCACCACCCTGGGCCTGCTCGACGTGCCGATCATCGACCGGGTCGGTCGCTACCCCTCACCGACAGTCCTCGTGAACGGTGTCGATGTGATGCGCCCCGAGGCCGCAGCGCCGGTCGGTGACGCATGCCGACTCGACCTGCCCACACCGCAACGCGTTTTCGACGCACTGCGCGCCAACACACCAGGTCATCTCCAAACCCCTTCACAGCCAACGGAATTCTGATGGCCGCCCAGCCCGCAATGACGATCGGAGATCTGGCCCGCCGCACCGGGGTGGCGGTCAAAGTGCTGCGGCGACAACAGGGACCTTGGCCTGATCTACACCCGCGGCCGCAGCCCAGCCAGATATCGACTCTTCGATGAGAACGCCTTGAGCTGCGTGCGTATCGTGCGCGGTCTGCGCGACCTGGACTTGCCGAAGCCGAGATCCAACAACTCGCGAGGCGTTGCGATGACAACCCCGGGCTGGTCGGGCCGCCGCTGGCCGCGCTACTGCAGCGTTCCCGCGACCGCATCGACGCACGCATCCACGAGCTGCAGCAGCAACGCCAACTCATCGACACCTTCCAACACCGCTACCGGGATGCGCTCACCGGACACGGCGCGTGCGGCACACCCCATCCATGGGGACACGATCCCGCCGAAACCATCCGCGCCGCTTGACCCTCCCACCGGTGGCAGACCCGACGATCGCTACCGCAACCACAATGCAGCACGGAAGGGACCCGATATGACCGCCGACCGCTTCGCCAACACCATCGCCGACACCCTGTTCGGCCCCGACCAGCAGACCGGCAGGCACCTGATGCGCACCGCCGTGCACCTGCTCGCCCACGGCAAACCGGTCACGATCACCGAACTCGCCGCGGGCGCCGGAGTCGAGGTCGCGGACCTGACCAATGCGCCCGCCGGCCACGACATCGAATACGACGACCAGCAGCGCATCATCGGGTGGGGACTGACCCTCAACCGCACCCCACACACCTACATCGTCGACGGTCACCACCTCTACACGTGGTGCGCCGCCGACACCCTGCTGTTCCCGGCGATCCTCGGCCACCCCGCCCGGATCGAATCCCGCTGCCCGACAACCGATACCGTCATTCGCGTCACCGTCGACCCGCGATCCGGGGTCATCGAACTTTCGCCGGCCACGGCGGTGATCTCGATTCCCGGCTCCCAGGAGATGGACACCAACCGAGTGCGTGCCACCACCTGCAACCCCGGCCGCTTCTTCGCCACCGCCCAGGCCGCCCAAGACTGGCTCAGCGCACACCCCGACGGAACTGTGCTACCCGTCGCCGATGCCTACCCACAACTGCGCCCCATCAGCAACCAGCTCCTCGACTAACCCAAGCGCCAACCCGCGGACAGCCAAGCTGAGCATCAGCGACCGATGCGGGCCGGACGCCGCGGTGATT
>JAOPVX010000285.1 GCA_025965975.1 Mycobacterium sp.
ACCGTTGCCGTTGAGTGTGTTTGAGTTGCACTCATGCGGCGTCCCCTTGCGGGGTTGAGGTTTTGGCCTCACCGCGTCCGGCCCCGCGTGGGCGGGGTCTTACGGATGCTCCGCCGGCGCCGGATGATCCGGCGTCCGCGCCATGGCCTGTACCAACCGATGCGGTTGGCCCGGGTACCGATGGGGCCGTGGTCCCGACTGGACCACAACTGGCAGTATCCGGCCAGTCACGGAGATTACGTGCAGCGTTGCGGTCGCGATCAACGACCTCGCCCGTGATCGGGCAGAGCAGGTGTTCGTCGATGCGGCCCTTACCTTTCAAGCGGCACGGGGTGCCGTCTGAGTGTGTGCAGCCGTGGTGGATTTGGCTGGACGCGAACCAGCGATCGGCCACGGTCAGGGTGCTGCCGTGCCGGCGAGCCTTGTAGGCCAGCTGCGGCCTGATCAAACCCATCGCGGCATCAGACACCGCGCGCCGCAATGCCCGGCGCCCCATGCCCTGTTTCATCGCGGCCAGATCGAGGTCCTCGATCACGACCTGGCCGTAGGTGCCCGCCAACTCGGTGCTGAGCTGATGAGCTGCTTCCCGCCGTAGATGCACGCACCGGCGGTCCAATCGGGTCAGCTTGTCTTTCGCTGCCCGATGACCGTGCGATCCGGGGATGCGGCGGGAAAGTTCGCGACCAGCCCGCCTACGCGCCGCCAGGGTGGCTTTGAGCGGGGCCGGATTCTCATACTCGACCACGGTTTCGGCGCCGGTCGCGGTGTCGATGGTGGCGACAGTGGCCAGCGTGCGCATCCCCAGGTCCACCCCGGCGCGCACCGTGGGTTGGGTCGGCGTTCTCACCGTGTCGGGGATGCGCAGCGCGTAGCCGATCGAGACGAACAACCGGCCCCACTGCTGGGAGAGTGTCATGTTCAACACGTGGGCTCGCCCCGAGTCGATATGGCGTTGCACGCGGCGAGTGTTCTCCTTGGCCCGCAGTGCGCCGATCACCGGCACCGTGATCGTGCGCCGGTCATCCTCTACCCGCATGGTGCCGGTGGTGAACCGCACCCGGCCCGGGTCGCGTCGCGCCGAGGTGAACCGCGGAAAACCCACCCGCCGGCCTTTTCGGGAGCCGTTCTTGCTGGCGCTCCAGTTGCTCAACGCCTGAGCAAGATCGGCCAAACCCGCCGAATAGCACTCCTTGCTGTTAGCGGCCCACCACGGCGCCACCTCGTGCTTGGCGAGGTTCCACGCCTTGCGCAGCGACCCGAGATCCCAGCCCACCGACTCATGACTGGGGTTAGTGGACTTGGCGTCGAGATCGGCTTTCACCCGGGTCAGGCCCCAGTTGAACGCGAACCGCCGCGCACCGAAATGCGAGCGCACCAGCGCGGCCCGTTCCGGCTCGGTAGGCCATCGCATTTCGAACTTCGCAGCCCTCACCATCCAGCCGGTGGGCAGCTTCTCGCCCAGCAAGCCCGTGGCCGCGTAACCGCCGGCGTCCCCGCTGTAGAGCTCGAACAACACTGACACCGACTCCACCGCGGCCCGATGCGCCTCGAAATCCGGACCCACATCCACATACCGCGACAATGATTGCCTGCCATCGAGTTTCGGCGTGGTCGCCAACTGCACACCACCACTGAAACCGGCCACCTTGACGGCCTGGGCACGGCTGCGCATCCCGACGATCATCAGGCCGCTCCCGGCCCGTGCTTGGTTGCCGTCACCGCGCGCATCGCCCGATTACGGGCACCGCGGCGCCCATACAACCGCGCACACATCGACGTCAGCACCTCGATCATGTCGCGCACCAGATCGTCGGTGCTCTCAGCCGGATCGGCGACCACGATCCGGCGCCCCTGCGCGGACAACGCCGCCTCCAGGTGCTCCACCCCGAAGCGCGCCAACCGATCACGATGCTCCACGACGATCACCTTCGCATCAGGGTCCGACAACACCCGACGCAACTTGGGCCGTTTACCATTCAGGCCCGATCCCACCTCGGTAACGACCTGCGCTACCGACAACTCCTGCCCGCTCGCCCACGCCGTCAACCGGGCAACCTGCCGATCCAGATCCGCACGCTGATCATGAGACGACACCCGCGCATACAGCACCGCGCCCCCCGTTGACGACGCCTCAGCAGACTTGACCAGAATCAGCCGACCTACCCGCTCCGCGGGCACCGGCAACATGCCCTCACGAAACCAGCGATAAGCCGTATGCCGATTCACCCCAACCGACTCCGCCCAATCCGCCAGATTCACAACACCAAGCAGAACACACTTACGCACACTAAAACACACTCAACACTTAACAGCTCGAACCCCTGCTGGCCAGCCCGCTTGGAGCGTTTAGCCCGGTGCGGCATTGGGGGATTAGGGGGTGGCGGCGCGCGGGCCGTACGACAGCTACGTGGTGAGCTACGTGGTGAGCTACTTGGTGCCGAAGATGCGGTCCCCGGCGTCCCCGAGGCCGGGCAGGATGTAGCCGTGCTCGTCGAGCTGGCGGTCGATGGCGGCGGTATAGATCGGCACGTCCGGATGGGCCTTCTGCATGGCGGCGATGCCTTCGGGGCAGGTCAGCAGGCAGACAAACTTGATCGACTTCGGGGCGCATTCCTTCAGCCGGTCCACCGCCGCAACGGCCGAGTTGCCGGTGGCAAGCATGGGGTCGACCACCACCACGTCGCGCTCGTGCAGTTCGCCGGGCAGCTTGAAGTAATACTCCACCGCGACAAGTGTTTTGGGATCGCGGTACAGGCCGATATGGCCCACGCGTGCACCCGGCACCACCGTCAGCATGCCGTCAAGGATTCCGGCTCCTGCACGCAGGATCGAGACGAAGACGAGCTTCTTGCCGTCAATGACCTTGCAGGTTGCGCTTTCCAGCGGCGTCTCGATCTCGACGTCGTGCATCGGCATATCCCGCAGCACCTCGTAGGCCATCAGGGCAGAGATCTCATGGAGCAGTTGGCGAAAATTGTTGGTGGACGCTTCTTTTCGGCGCATCAGGGTGAGCTTGTGCTGCACCAAGGGGTGGTCGACCAGATGTAGGGTGGCCATGGCTTCTAGAAGACCGTGCCGTCGCTGGCGACCGAAAGCGGCGGACGCCCAGCACGCAAGCGCTTGGCGAGCGCACGGCCCGCCGCCCATGATCCACCCTCGAGCACGCAGGCCAGCGGCATCTGCCCGGCATCCACACCCAGTCGTGTGCGCACCAGCGGGGCGAGCTCGTCGAGCAGGGCCACGGTCAGCGCGCGCCATTCGACCACAAGCTCATCGCTCACTTTCCAGCTGCGCGCGGCCAAGGCCGGCTCATGCAGACGCAACACGCCGGTGTCCAGCAGTAGACCCCCGTTGCGATATTCGGGCAGTCCGGTCATGGCGTCCACGCCCTCCACATGCACCCCGGCCCATTCGAAGGGTTCCAGCAGCGAGTAGGTCAGCCACTGCGACAGCTTGTGGAACGGCACCCACCCGCGGGTCAGCCCTGGTCCAGGCACGGCGTCGTGACGCCAGCAGTCGCCGAGCGCTTGGTGCCCAATACTGTTGGCCGCCAACCAGATTCCCGACAGTGATGCCAGCAGTTGCGACATGATGTCATGTGCGGCGACTCGTTTCCCGCCCATCAGGTCGAAGATGCGGCCCGGCCGGCCCTGCGGGCCGAACACCTCGGGCTGCGAAGCCAGCGCGTCGCCAAGTCGGCGCAGCACTTGCACGCGGCCTTCCAGCCCCACCAGCGGGTTGGCCGGCGCGCACTGGAACACCTCGCCGAGCCGCTGGGCGCTCAGACTGCGCAGGCCGTTGGCATCGACCCGCAACGGGTGTGCCGCATCGCTGGAGAACAGCCCGCCGGCGAAGGCATGCCAACTCGCTACGGCCAAACCCTCGGATCGGCTGAATCGCTGCCCGGTGGTTGCTTCCAGGTATTGCCACTTGGCGCCCGCGCCAGCGTCGAGCAGCACGCTCACCACGGCAAGATCGATCATGGCGCGGGCGCGCGCCGGTGTGTCCTCTGCCGCGAGCCGTGTATCAAGCTCGGCCTTGCGGTGCACGCCGCCGGCGTCGAAATGACGCCAGCGGCTGTGATACGGGATGTGCAGGTCGGGGTAGCGGGCGCGGGTGACATCGGCGACTTCGGCCGCGGCGGCAGGCAGCGAATCGTCGTGGACGCTGAACCAGAGCGAGTCGCCCGCACGCGCGCGGTTCAGCAGATACTGCGCACGCTCGCGTACGGCGATCGTGGTGCGCAGCGCCGCGGCCGCACCGGCAGCCCGGCTGGTGTCGAGGTCTGAACGGATGCCGACAAGGCTCATCCGCCCAACCCCCGGCCCTTTGGCTTCCTCAGTTCCTGGGCGTCGGGCACGGGACCAGAGGTGAAGTAGCCCGCTGCCATCTTGGCGTCGATCTCCACGCGAGCATCGGGCGGGATCAGCGCGTCGGGGATGTTCACGCGTTCGCCGACCTCGATTCCCGATCCGGTGATGGCGTCGTATTTCATGTTGCTCATGGAGACCAGGCGGTGGATCTTCCTGATCCCCAGCCAGTGCAGCACGTCGGGCATCAACTCCTGAAAGCGCATGTCCTGCACGCCCGCCACGCACTCGGTGCGCGCGAAGTAGGCCTCGGCGGTGTCGCCACCCGCCTGACGCTTGCGCGCGTTGTAGACCAGGAACTTGGTCACCTCGCCAAGCGCGCGGCCCTCCTTGCGGGAATATGCCACCAGGCCCACGCCGCCCCGCTGGGCGCCCTGGATGCATTCCTCGATCGCATGCGCGAGATACGGGCGGCAGGTGCAGATGTCGGAGCCGAACACATCCGAGCCGTTGCATTCGTCGTGCACGCGCGCGGTCAGCTCGACTGTCGGATCGCCAAGGTCGAGGCTGTTGCCGAAGATGTAGATGGTCTGTCCGCCGATCGGCGGCAGGAAGACCTCGAGGTCGCCGCGCGTGACGAGTTCCGGGTACATGCCGCCGGTCTCTTCGAACAGCACACGGCGCAAATCCGTCTCACTGCACCCGAATCGGTGCGCCACTCCGGGCAAATGCCAGACGGGCTCGATGGCCGCCTTGGTGACCAGCGCCGCGCCGTTGGCCAGCAGAATCTGGCCGTCGTGGCGCAGGCGCCCCTTCTGGATGGCTTCGATGACCTCAGGCACCATCACATGCGCCTTGGTGATCGCGATGGTCGGGCGGATGTCGTAGCCAGCGGCAAGGTCGGCGGCGAACACGTCGGCCACCATGGCGCCCCACGGGTCAAGGCTGACGATCTTGGCTGGCTCGCTCCACTGGGGGAACGGGCCGATGACATCGGTGGGCGCGGTGTCCGTGAGGTCGGCCTTGTGTTCACGCGACAACGCGCCCGCCGCCACCGCAAGCGCCCTGTACACGCTGTAGGAGCCACTATGGGTGCCGATCACATTGCGGTGGGCGCGCTTGGTGGTAGTGCCGATGAGCGCTCCGCGCTCGGCTGCCGTTGGCGCGCCCCAGCGAATCGGCGGCGCATCGAAGCCGCGGCTGTGTGAGGTCAGGCGGATATGGCCGGAGGCGCTGTTGGACTTCGCAGGCGATGGCACGGCGGCGCCGGCTTCAGCAGACATGGTTGTCCTCCGTCAAGAAGGCGCAAGCATATCGACTCCGCGCGGTCGACGCTCTTGTTGGCGACACCCCACTCGGCGCCGGCCGAGCGGCAACCGCGAATTCCCGACCAGTTCGGTTTCAACCCAACCCGACGGCAAATAATGCTAGTACCATCGCGAGATGCTGCGGGAGGACCTCTCCGGCCGGTTCGATTACCTGTTCGAGCCGCTGGACGTCGCCGAGTCGGCCGGTGACGGCGACGAGGAGGCTCTCGGAGCGCTCGCACAGCCCGACGACGATAGCCGATGGTCGAACTGGATAGTCCTGGCCGGCGTCGTCCTAGCAACGATTGCCGCCGCGGCGGCGACAGCCGTCGCGCTGCTACAGCCGGCCCAGCCTGCACAACAAATCACTCCTACTGATGCCACGCCGGCGTCCGCAACGGTGTCGACAGCGATGTCCACAACGATGCCGACCACGGTCAGTACATCTGGCGCCCAGACGTCGGCGTCGACACCGACCGGTGCGCCCCAACCGCCGCAAGCGTCGGAGCCGACCAGCACTGCCGGCCATCCTCCTGGCACGATGCCGCCCGCACCGACCACGCGCGCACCCATCAGTGTTAGCCCCGAATCGCGCCCACCGTTTCCGAACCAGACTCCGCCTCGAAGCAACGGTCAGCGAGGCGGGCTACTCGGGGGAGTTCTTTAGCTGACGGACTGCGGCACGGTTAGCTGACGGACTGCGGTACGCGGGTTCGCAGGAACCGCACAGCATTCCGCTCGCGCCAACCGGGCGATCGCGCTGATAGTCTGCCAACGCTGGCCGATGCGCAGCCGCGGGGAGGCGGAACGCCGCGCCAGCGGTCGCAGTGGAGTGACCCGAACGAAACAGCAGAGTCCCTCACGAAAAGAGTGATGTGCGCACCGGAGAGATCAAGGCCCTATCCGGCCTGCGCATCATCGCCGCAGTGTGGGTGGTGCTCTTTCACTTCCGGCCATTGTTGGAGCAGGCGGCGCCCGGTTTCAGGTCGGCCCTCGCGCCGGTGCTCAATTGCGGCGCACAAGGCGTCGACCTGTTCTTCATCCTCAGTGGGTTCGTGCTGACCTGGACCTACCTCGATCGCATGGGCGATTCGTGGTCGGCGCGGGCTACGCTGCACTTCCTGTGGTTACGGCTGGCCAGGGTGTGGCCGGTCTATCTGGTCACGCTGCACCTCGCGGCGCTGTGGATCATCTTCACCCTCTACGTGGGTCACGAGCCGTCAACGGTTGCCGACCAGCTCAACGCCGTCAGCTACGTGCGCCAGCTCTTGCTGGTGCAGCTGTGGTTCCAGCCGTTCTTCGATGGGTCGAGCTGGGACGGACCCGCCTGGTCGATCAGCGCAGAATGGCTGGCGTATCTGTTGTTCGGCCTGTTGGTGCTGGTGATCTTTCGGGTGGCCCGTGCGACGAGGGTCCGTGGCCTGCTGTGGCTGGCGTTCGCTGCGTCGCTTCCACCGACGCTGCTCCTGCTCACGACCGGTCAGTTCTACACACCGTGGAGTTGGCTTCCGCGGATCGTCATGCAATTCACCGCGGGTGCACTGGCCTGCGCCGCGGTTCGCAAGTTGCAGCTATCCGACACTGCGCGCCGCGGCGTCGGCTACCTGTCCGCGGCGCTATTCGTCGCCATCGTCGGAATTCTCTACCTCTTGGATGCGCATCCCCTTGCCAAGATCTATGACTCGAGCGGGTTCGTCGACGTGCTGTTCGTGCCGCTGGTCGTGACGTCGGCGATCGGATTCGGCACCCTGCCGAGGCTGCTGTCCACCCGAGTAATGGTGTATTGCGGGCACATCTCGTTCAGCCTGTACATGGTGCACGAGTTGGTGCACACGGCATGGAACTGGACTGCGGCGCAGTTCGAGATCATGCTTGTGCCCGGCTGGGTAGCGCAGCTGGCGGTGGCCGGCGTGGTGGCGATCGCTGTCGTGGGTGCGGTGCTGCTGTACCACTTGGTCGAGGAGCCCGCCCGGCGCTGGATGCGCAGAATGGTCGAGGTCAAAGAATCTCAAGCCGACGCCGCGGACCCGGCGCACGGCAAGCTCCAGTCTCTGCATGGCCCCCGGCAAGTGCAGGCGAACGTCGCCGCCGCCCGCGCAGGCTGATCGTTGCCAGAAAACCGAATCATGCTGCGCCCGACGAGAAAGCAGCAGTTCTGTAACGCATCGTGCACAACCGCGTTTGCACCGACTTTTCCCAGGGTTGGACCATAAGCTGTGGCAGTGAGTCGGCTGATCACACTCGTCGTCGCGATCGCTCTGCTGGTCGACCTGCTGAGCGCGCGATCAACACCGGTGAGGCACAACGAGATACTGACGTTGGATTATTCGGTGAACCAAATCGCTGTGGTCGGGGACTCGTACACGACCGGTGGCGACCTCGGTGGTCTTGGCTCAAGGGGATGGACCTCGCAAGCCTGGCGGTTGCTGGCTCAGCAAGGAATACCCGTCACGGCCGATGTGGCCGCCGAGGGCGGCTCCGGGTACGGCACGCGCGGCGACCACGGCAGCGTGTTCGAGGACCTTACGGCCGACGCGGTCAAGCCGAGCGATGTGCTGGTGGTGTACTTCGGCTCCCGTAACGACCAAGAGGTCGACCCGACGCAGCTGTCGATTCTGGTGTGGGGCACCTTCCAATTGGCGCGTCGCACAGCGCCATCCGCGAGATTCCTGGTGATCGGACCGCCATGGCCAACCGCCGATCCGCCCGATGCCGTACTCCGGATCCGCGACGCCCTGAAGTATCAGGCCGGGGTCGTCGGCGCAACCTTCATCGATCCGATCGCTGCCGGCTGGTTCGTCGGCAGGCCCGAGTTGATCGGCAAGGACGGTATCCATCCGACCGACGCGGGGCATGCGTACATGGCGCAGAAGATTGCGCCATTGATCGGCGCACAGCTGTCTCGCCGAATCTGAGCCGGCGCCGAGCCTCGATGGGCTAAATGCACGACACCCCGCGAGCCGTGTCAGCTCGCGGGGTGTCGCAATAGATCAGGCTAAATCGAACCTGTCGTTGTTCATCACCTTGGCCCACGCGGCGGCGAAGTCCTTGACGAACTTCTCCTTGGCGTCGGCTTGGGCATACACCTCGGCAACTGCCCGCAGCACCGAGTGCGAGCCGAACACCAGGTCGTTGGCGGTCGCTGTCCACTTGGCGTTGCCCGACGCACGGTCGACGCCCTCGTAGACGTTCTCCGCCGACTCCGACGGCTTCCAGTCCGTGCTCATGTCGAGCAGGTTGACGAAGAAGTCGTTGGTCAGCACCCCGGGCTTGTCGGTGAACACACCGTGCTTGCTGCCACCGTGGTTGGCACCAAGGGCACGAAGGCCGCCGACCAACACAGTCAGTTCAGGAGCGGTCGTGCCCAGCAGGTACGCCCGCTCGAGCAACAGCTGCTCCAGCGGAGCCTTCTCGCCCGCCCTGACGTAGTTGCGGAAGCCGTCGGCCCGCGGTTCGAGCACCGCGAACGACTCCACATCGGTGTTGTCCTGCGAGGCGTCCGTCCGCCCCGGCGTGAACGGCACCGTGATCTCGACGCCGGCATCCTTGGCTGCCTTCTCGACGGCCGCGGAGCCGGCCAGCACGATCAGGTCGGCCAGCGACACCTTCTTGCCGCCCGAGGCCGAGCCGTTGAAGTCCTGCTGGATCTTCGCGAGGGCGGGCAGCACCTTGGCCAGTTCGGCAGGCTCGTTGACTTCCCAGTCCTTCTGTGGCTCAAGGCTAATCCGTGCCCCGTTCGCGCCGCCGCGCTTGTCGGTGCTGCGGAAGCTCGCCGCCGACGACCACGCGGTGTTGACCAGCTGCGCGACGGAAAGGCCGGACTCGGCCACCTTGGTCTTCAGGGCCGCGATGTCCTGCTCGTCGATCAGCTTGTGGTCGACGGCCGGAACCGGGTCCTGCCACAGCTGCGGCTCTGCGATCCACGGTCCCAGGTACCGCGAGATCGGGCCGAGGTCGCGGTGAAGCAGCTTGTACCACGCCTTGGCGAAGGCCTCGGACATTTCCTCAGGATGGTCGCGCCAGCGACGCGTGAGCTGTCCGTAGATCGGGTCGACACGCAGCGAGATGTCCGTGACGAGCATTGTCGGGGCACGCCCCGGCCCGCCGAACGGATCGGGGATGGTACCCGCGCCAGCGCCGTCCTTCGCGACGAACTGCCAGGCACCGGCGGGGCTCTTGGTCAGCTCCCACTCGTAGCCATACAGGTTCTCCAAGAAGCCGTTGCCCCACTTGGTCGGTGTCGCCGTCCAGACCACCTCGAGTCCGCTGGTGACGGAATCACCGGCCTTGCCGGAGGCGAAGGCACACTTCCAGCCAAGACCCTGCTGCTCGATCGGGGCGCCTTCTGGCTCGGGCCCGACCAGGTCGCCGTCGCCTGCACCGTGCGTCTTGCCGAAGCTGTGGCCGCCGACGATCAACGCGGCCGTCTCCTCGTCGTTCATCGCCATGCGGCCGAACGTTTCGCGAATGTCGGTTGCCGCGGCAAGGGGATCCGGCTTGCCCTCGGGGCCTTCCGGATTCACGTAGATCAGGCCCATCGTCGTCGCGCCGAAGGGCTGCGCGAGATCGCGCTCGCCGGAATAACGCTTGCCGGTGCCCAACCACTCGTCCTCTTCGCCGAAGAAGATCTCCTCAGCCTCCCAGATATCCGGGCGACCGAAGCCGAAGCCAAAGGTCTTGAACCCCATCGACTCCAGCGCGCAGTTACCGGCGAACACCAGCAGGTCGGCCCACGAGATCTTGTTGCCGTACTTCTGCTTCACCGGCCACAACAGCCGGCGCGCCTTGTCCAGGTTTGCGTTGTCCGGCCAGCTGTTGAGCGGCGCGAAACGCTGGGCGCCCTGGCCGCCGCCACCGCGGCCGTCGAAAATGCGGTACGTGCCCGCCGCATGCCAGCTCATGCGGATGAACAGGCCGCCGTAGTGACCGTAATCGGCGGGCCACCAATCCTGCGACTGCGTCATCATTGCGATGACGTCGGCCTTGAGTGCCTCGACGTCGAGCTTCTTGAACTCTTCCGCGTAGTCGAAGTCCTCACCCAGCGGGTTGGACTTGGGCGAGTGCGCGTGCAGCTTCGACACGTCGATCTGCTCTGGCCACCAATCCTGGTTGGTCATGGGGGCGTGCGCCTTCGGTTCGGGAGCGGGGATTGCCGGGTTTTCGCTGTCAGACACGAGGTCCTTCCTTACTACTTGCGGTGGGTGAATCGGGCGGTGATCACGGCTGTGATCGCGAAGCTTGCAATGCCGAGCAGTCGGGGCATAGACCCCAGTAGATGACCTCCGCCTCGTCGAGCACGAAGCCGTCAAACTCGCCTTCGCCGTCCGACGGGGTCAGGCAGGGTGCCTCACCGACGGCACAGTCGACGTCCGCGATGACCCCGCAGGACCGGCAGACGACATGGTGGTGGTTGTCACCGACCCGCGACTCGTAGCGAGCGACGGAGCCGGACGGCTGGATCCGCCGAACCAAACCCACAGTGGTCAGGGCGGCGAGTACGTCATACACCGCTTGCCGCGACACCTCGGGCAGGGCGGCACGCACGGCCCCGAAGATCGTCTCGGTGTCGGCATGCGGACGGGCGTTGACGGCCTCCAGCACCGCCAAACGAGGGCGAGTCACGCGAAGGTCAGCTGCACGGAGCTGATCCGGGTAATCCGGTGCCGGAGTCACGGGACCAATATGGCCCCTTTTCTGGAATCAGTCAAGACTTGTGAAGATCATTTTTCGGCGATCCTGGCCCACCGGATTTCGATCGCTCGTGGCCGGAGAAAGAATCGCGTCGATTTGATGGGTCCCGCGGCCTATCTCGTTGCGGCATTGTGGCAACCACACCAGTGACACGGTGGCAACGACACCAGTGACACGGTGGCAACAACACCGGTGACACGCGAATCATCCGGGCGCGCAACGTGACAGCACGCACCGGCCGATGGCCGCCGGCCCGGAAGGCACCCATGTTCAGACCTGCAGCGCCGGCTCAACCGACCGCGCCGAGAGCGCGCAGGCATGAGTGATATCGCGCTGGCCGCGAAGGCCGCCGCCCTGCCGTTCGTTCCCGTCACGGCGACACCCACGCCGCGGCCTCGCGACGTATTTCTACCTGGCGATTCCCGGCGGCAGTCGCTAATCGGCACTTTCCGCCGGCGGCTGCGCTGGCCGCTGGGTATCTACACGACCCCGCTGGTGATCCTCGTGGTGTGGGAAATCCTCGCCCTCGCGGGCACCCTCAAGCCGGCATATGCACCGGCGCCCACCGACATCCTCGGCACGACACTGGAGTTGTTCAGGGCCGGGGTTCTCGGTCCCGATCTCGCGATCTCGTTGCAGCGAGCGGGGATCGGTCTTGCGATCGGGTTGACCGTCGGCATCGTGGCGGGAGTCCTCGGGGGTTTCCTGCGCAGTGGGGAGTATCTGTTCAACGGTCTTGCGCAGATACTGAACACGATCCCGTTGCTGGCGGTGCTACCGCTGATGGTCGTGTGGTTCGGCATCGACGAGCTGACCAAGGTGCTGTTGATCGCCTTCGGTGCTGGGGTGCCGATGTACCTCAATCTTTTTTCGGCGATCCGCGGGCTTGACCAGCGCCTGATCGAGATGGCTCGCACCACGGGTGCTGGTTCGGTGCGAGTGGTCACCCGCGTGCTCGTGCCGGGTGCGCTTCCTGGTTTTCTTGTCGGCCTTCGCTTTTCGCTTGCGTACAGCATCCTTGGCCTGGTCGCCGCGGAGACTGTCAACGCCGATTCGGGGCTCGGATTCTTGATCACCCAGGCCCAGACCTACCTCCAGACCAACAAGGTCTTCGTCGGCTTGGTGATCTATTCCATCCTTGGCCTGTTCGCCGATCAGTTCGTCCGCATTCTCGAGCGCGTGTTGTTGCGGTGGCGACCCAGTTACGAGGCGGCATGAGCAGCCCTGCCGCGACGGCGCCACGTCAACGGACCGGTGCGCAGGTCGAGCAGGTCGTCCGCAGGTTCGGTGACCGGGCTGTGCTGGACCACCTCGATCTCACGATCGAAGAAGAGGAACTCGTGGTCCTGTTGGGCCCGTCCGGCTGCGGTAAGAGCACCCTGCTGCGGCTACTGGCGGGATTGGACAGGCCGGATGGCGGACGCATCGAGGTTCCCGCACAGCGGGCCATTGTCTTTCAAGCCGACCGGCTGTTGCCGTGGCAGCGCGTTCTTCGCAACGTCACCTTGGGCCTGCGCGGACCCGACGCCGACCAAAGAGCACGCAAGGCGTTACGTGAAGTGAATCTCGCGGGGCGCGAAAAAGCTTGGCCTAAAGAACTTTCCGGTGGCGAGGCCCAACGTGTCGCACTGGCGCGCGCTTTGGTCTCTGAGCCTGAGCTGATCCTGCTTGACGAGCCGTTCGCGGCGCTGGACGCAATCACCCGGCTACGAATGCACGACCTGGTTCGCGAGCTCCGCCGCAAGCATCACGCGTCCATGCTGCTGGTCACCCACGATGTCGACGAAGCAATCGCACTGGCCGATCGGGTCGTCGTGATGAGCAATGGGCGGATCGGCAACGCGCACCGAGTTCAGCTTTCGCCTGCTGATCGGGAAGCGAGCCCAGTCCGCGAGGAACTGCGGGGCGCCCTGTTGTCAGACCTCGGGCTCGCCAGCCAGCACTGAACTTGTCAGCTCACCGCACACCTCGCACAGGAGAGTCATGTCCAAGAAATCTTTTCGCCTCACATTCGCGGCGGTGCTACTCACGGTAACGAGCATCCTTGCCGCCTGCTCCTCATCGAAGGGCCCCGACGCCCCGCTGACCGGTGCGGGTGGCTCGTCGGCAGCCAGCCACCCGGAGTGGAGCCAGTACACCTTCACCATCGGTGACAACGGCGGCGACGGCAACGAGGAACTGGCGAAGATCACGCGTGTATTCGACGATGCCGCCTACAAGGTCAAGTTCGCCAGGTTCGACTACGGTCCGCCGCTTGTGCAGGCTGCCGCCTCCGGCGACATCGACCTCGGGTCTGTCGGTGACGTCCCGCCAATCACCGGGGCGGCAAAACAGTTCGGCTTCAAGATAATCGCCGTCCAGCGCGGCGCCGATGCGACCAAGGCTGCCGAGAACATCATCGTGGCTAAGGATTCACCGATCCAGACGCTGGCCGACCTCAAGGGCAAGAGGATCGCGGTCCCGCAGGGCAGCTCTGCGCACGGCTTGGCGCTGCTCGCTCTCAAGAGCGCGGGCCTGACCCCCAAGGACGTGCAGCTCGTCTACCTCAGCCCGGCGGCCGGCGGGACGGCGTTCAACACCGGCAAGGTGGACGCCTGGTCCATCTGGAACCCGCAGTCCGCGCTCGCCGTCAAGGACGGCGCCCGCATCATCGCCAAGGGTCTTCCGCCGATCGACCAGGTCAACAATTACTACGTGGCGAGCGAGAAGTCGCTCAACGACCCGAGCCGACGCGCCGCTTTGGCCGATCTGCTGACCCGCGTCGCCAGGGAATTCAATTGGGCCCAGCAGCACCCCGACGAGTACGCCAAGGCCATCGCGAAGGAGACAGGTGTGTCCCTCGAGGACGCCAGAACGACGGTGGACGCCTACCCGTTCAAGATCACCCAGTTTCTCCCCGAAGACCTCAAGGCTGAGCAGGCGCTCGGCGACGCCTTCTTTGAGGCCGGCGAGATCACCAAGAAGGTCGACGTCACCACCATCTATGACAACCTCCTGCCCGACGGCTTCGACAGCTCGAAGCTGACCTGATGAGCGCGACACCGCGTGAACTGCATCTCAATGCCTTCCTGATGGAGGCGGGCCACCACGAGGCGGCTTGGCGCCTGCCGCAGAGCAACCCGCGTGCCGACTTCGACCTGCAGCACTGGATCGAGCTGGCCCAGCTGGCGGAGAACGCCAAGTTCGACTCGCTGTTCCTCGCCGACGGCCCTGCGCTCACCGGCGACGGTCAGTTCCGCCCGCCGGGCCAGCTCGAACCCCTGACCCTGTTGACTGCGCTGTCGCAGCACACCAGCCGCATCGGCCTGATCGCCACCGTGTCGTCGACCTACAACGAGCCCTACAACCTGGCACGCCGGCTCGCCTCGGTGGATCATGTCAGCGGCGGGCGGGCCGGATGGAACATCGTCACCTCCGCGGGCGCCGACGAGGCCGCGAACTTCGGACTCGACGACCGCCCCGACCACGCGGTGCGCTACGTGCGCGCCGACGAGTTCCTCAGCGTCGCAAAGGCTCTCTGGGACAGCTGGGAGACCGAGGCCGTTCTTGCCGACAAGGCATCGGGTCGTTACGCCGACCCGTCACGCCTGCACGCCATTGATTACACCGGCAGCCACTTCAAGGTCGCGGGACCGCTCAACGTCCAGCGCCCGCCGCAGGGATACCCGCTGTTGGTGCAGGCCGGATCCTCGGAGGACGGCAAGAGCTTCGCCGCCCGCCACGCGGAGGCCATCTTCACCGCCCACCAGACCTATGAGCACGCCACTGACTTCTACGGTGACATCAAGGCCCGTACCAAGGCGGTCGGTCGCGACCCCGACCGTGTGCTCGTGCTTCCCGGCATCGTGCCGTTCATCGGCTCGACCGAAGCCGAGGCTGCCGAGCTGGCGCAGCGTTTCGACGATCTTCGAGTGCCGGAATACGGCCTGTGGCAGCTGGCGAACATCTTCGAGACGGATCCATCGGTGTTCCAGCTCGACATGGCGCTGCCCGACGTCATCCTGGCCCGGCCGAAACTGCAAGGCACGCAGAGCCGCTCGGACCTCGTCATCGAACTAGCCCGGCGCGAGAACCTCACAGTTCGAGAGATACTGTCCCGTCTGGGCGGCGGCCGCGGGCACTTCACCTTCGTCGGTACACCGGAGCAGATCGCCGACACGATCATCGCGTGGTTCGAGGGCGGTGCCGCCGACGGTTTCAATATCATGGCGCCTGCGCTGCCGTCGGCGCTGGAGACGTTCATCGAACAGGTGCTGCCGATCCTGCGGAGCAAGGGGCTGTTCCGCGAGGAGTACCGCGGTGCCACCCTGCGTGACCACTACGGCCTGCCCGTCCCAGCCAACATATTCCACGCCGACGATGCAGACTTCCGGTGTGGGATTTCCTGATTCCGGCGAGGCCATCGCCGCCTCCCTGGGCGAGGGGGGTCCGCCAGCGCTCTCGATCAAGGGCCTGCGCAAGGTCTACCGCGGCGGATTCACCGCGGTGTCGGACCTAGATCTGCAACTCGACGACGGCGCATTCTTCGGTCTGCTCGGCCCCAACGGGGCGGGCAAGACCACCCTCATCGGTTCGGTGTGCAACATCGTCGCGCCGACGGCGGGGGAGCTGTCGGTCTTCGGTCATGACTACCGGACCAGGGAGGCCCGGCGCCTCATCGGCCTGGCCGAGCAGGAGATCAACGTCGACCGATTCCTCTCGGTTCGCCAACTCCTGATCTACCACGCCGGCTATCACGGGATCGGGCGCAGGGAAGCGGTGCGCCGTGCCGATGAACTGCTTGAGCTGTTCGGGCTCGATGCGAAGGCTCACGGGCGGGCCTACGAATTGTCCGGCGGCATGCAGCGCCGTCTCGTCATCGCCCGCGCCATGACGCACCGACCGCGGCTGTTGATCCTCGACGAACCGACTGCGGGCGTCGACGTCGAATTGCGTTCGGAGATTTGGAGATTGCTCAAGGGGCTCAACGCTGCGGGCACGACGATACTGCTGACCACCCACTACCTTCAGGAAGCCGAGACGTTGTGCGACGAGATCGCGCTCATCGCGGCCGGGCGGATCGTGGACCGCGGATCGGCGGCGTCCTTGCGCGACCGCTATGAGGCGCGTGACATCTCCGAGGTCTATGCCCGGGTCATTGCGGAAGCCGCCCCATGAGCGGCGTCGAGGTCCGTGCGGTCCGACCATACGACCAACCGTTCCGCGCCGAGCGCCCCCCATTCCTCTGGCTGGCCGAGCGAGAGGTGTTGCGATTCCTCAACATCTGGGTGTACTCGATCGCTGGTCCCGTGCTGTCCACCATCCTGTTCGTCGTCGTCTTCGGCTCGGTGTTGGGCCGTCATGTCGACACGACGGACAGCGTTCCCTACGGCCAGTTCATCGTCGGCGGCCTGTTCGCCCAGGCGATCCTGAACGTCGGATTCTTCAACGGGACAACGAGTCTGTTCGAGGCCCGCCGCGACGGCTACATCAACGATGTCTTCGCGAGTCCGCTGCGATGGTGGGAAATCAACGCGGCCCTCGTGACCGGCGGGATCGCCCGCGGAGTGATCGTCGGTGCCGGTGTCCTTGCGATCGGTGTGCCGCTGACGCACGGCGGAGTTGCCCGGCCGTTCGTGTTCGTGTTCGGCACCCTCGGCGTGCTCGTGGTGGCGGCGCAGACCGGCGTGATTGCGGGCAGTCTGGCCAAATCCTTGGACCACGTTTACGCGATGGAGTCGATTATCCTGCTGCCGCTCGGATTCCTTGGTGGCATCTTCTACTCCGTCCGGCAGCTGCCAGGAGTCTGGGACGTCGTGAGCCAGATCAACCCCGTCTTCTGGCTGGTGCAGGTCGAGCGGATCGGTCTGTTGGGACGGGGTGACGTGAGCGCCGTTTCGGCACTGGCCGCGGTGTGGGGGCTGGCAGTGGCGCTATCGGTGTGGTCGGCGGTCATCTTCGGTACGAACCGGCTCAAGGCCTAGAGTCCGCGGCAACCTGCGTGCTCGTCGGCGCAATGAATCCTTCGATGGTGCGCGGTCCGGCGTTGGCCGGCAGGGTGCCGTCAGCCAACTCGCCGGTTACCTGCAATGCGCGCGGCCCCATTGCGGCGACGTAAAGCGGAAACGGTGTCGCGCCGGCCATCGCGACCGGCAACACAGACGGATCCACCGCGGTGATCTGCGAGCCGTGAAAGTTCACCGTGCGGTCGTCGCGAATCGCCCGCAACACCGTCAGGTACTCGCGCAACCGTTGCACGGTATTGCGTGTCGTGAGGCCGAAGACTGACTCCTCGAGGAACGGCACGCCGAGACCCAGGCCGAGACTGAACTTGCCGTGAGTCGCCGCCTGAGCCGTCTGCGCGGCCGCTGCGACGATCAACGGATGGCGTGGGTTGATCGGCACCACCGACGTCCCAACGGCGACATCTTGAATTGCCGTCCCGATCACTGCGGCCAAACCGATTGCGTCATAGTCCAATTGCTGGCCCAGCCACAACTGCGGCACGCCGGCGTCATGGGCGGCCCGCGCCTTGTCCAGCGCGTCGTCGACAAGGTTGGAAGCGCCGCGGTCGGGCGCGATCAACACTCCTGTCGACATGATCACGCGGCCCTGTCGTGGAAGTAATGACCCTGCTCCAGATCGTCGAGAAGCCCTTGGCGCGTCGGCGACCACCCCAGCAGCTCGCGGGTCAGGGTGCTCGAGGCCGGGACGTCCAGCGAGAAGAAGGCGCCGAGCCAGCCGAAGTGGTCGACAGCCTGCTCCGGCGAGATGGCGGTCACGGGCAATTCGAGGTGGCGGCCGATGGCGCCGGCGATTTCGCGGACCTGCACGCCCTCGTCGCCGATCGCGTGCAGCCGCGCGCCCGTGGGTGCCGACTCAAGTGCCAACCGAAACAGGCGGGCGGCGTCGAATCTGTGCACGGCGGGCCAGCGGTTGGACCCGTCGCCGGGGTAGCCCGCGACGCCCTTCTCGTTGGCGATATCGATCAGGCGGGGGACGAAGCCGTGATCACCCTCGCCGTGTACCGACGGCGGCAGCCGCAGAACCGCGACGCGCACGCCGCGCGGGGTGAACGCCAGCGCCGCTTGCTCCGAGGCGCGCGGAGAGTCGGGATCAACGGCGTCGTCCTCCGTCATCGTGCGGCCCAGTGCGAAGCTGGCCAGCCCGGACGTGACGACGAACGGCCGGTCGGATCCGGCGAGCACCCCACCGAGTGTGTCGATGGCGCGGCGGTCGGTCTCGGCGGCGCCGATGTATTGGGTGAAATCGTGATTGAAGGCCAGGTGGATCACTCCGTCGGCGGCCTGGGCACCCGCGCGCAAACTCTCGAGATTCTCGAGATCGCCCCGATGGACCCGGGCTCCTGCCGCCT
The DNA here is from genome assembly GCA_025965975.1 of Mycobacterium sp. Lineage (GTDB taxonomy): Bacteria > Actinomycetota > Actinomycetes > Mycobacteriales > Mycobacteriaceae > Mycobacterium. The sequence continues at coordinate 18,663 of JAOPVX010000285.1, forward strand.
CGACAGCCTGAGCCGACGCATCGGAACGGGCCAGGCCGAGGACGTCGTGACCTGCGGCGATGAGCTCCGAAACAACGGCCGACCCGATGAAACCGGACGCGCCGGTGACAAATACTCGCATTGGAACCTCCTATTGATGTCAGCGGCTGTCATCACAGTAACGCTGATGACAGCCGCTGTCATCCCCTAAGATCAACGCATGAGCCGGTGGCAGCCCAACGCGCGCGGCCGCCTGGAGCAGGCGGCCCTTGAGCTCTACACCGAGCGCGGGTTCGACCAGACGACGGTCGCGGAGATCGCCGAGCGGGCTGGGCTGACGGAGAGAACGTTCTTCCGGCACTACGCCGATAAACGCGAGGTGCTGTTCTGGGGGCAGGGTGCGCTGATGGAGTTGGTGACCAACCACATTGCGGACGCCCGTGATTCCGCGTCGCCAATCGACGCGGTAGGCGCTGCACTGCAGGCCACCGGAAAGATCTTCGAGGGTCGTCGCGAGCATGCCCGACGGCGCCAAGCAGTCATCGCAGCCAACCCTGGCCTGCAGGAGCGCGAGCTGATCAAGCTGGCGTCGCTGGCAGCGGCGATAGCCGAAGGGTTGGGCCGTCGCGGCGTCCGCGAAGCGACCGCCAAACTAACCGCCGAGACAGGCGTTGCGGTCTTCAAGGTCGCCTTCGACCGATGGATCAGCGCCCCGGCGGACACCGACCTGACGCAGGTCATCGACGACTCGCTCAATGAGCTCAAAGCGCTTGCCGGCGGCGCCGAAGGATGATTGTTCGATCGCATTGCGAGGCACGTCCGTCGCTCACACTTACGCCAGCCCTGAGAGGGTGATCGTCACCGCTGTGAGTTTGCCGACACTGCGGCGTCGGCACTGTCGAAACCCGTTGGCAACACGGGCAGTTCGAACGACTCGCTGATCGCTCCTAAAATGCCGTCGCACAGTATTGTTCTCTGGGATGCAGGGACCAACGTGCTGAGACGCGCCGAGGCGGACGACCTGGCGAGTTCGCTTGGCAGCTTCGGCCGAATCGGCCGCGTCGCGGTGCGCTGGCCGCTGTTCGTCATCGGGTTCTGGATCGCGCTGGCCGTCGCCTTGTTCCTCGTGCTGCCGCCGCTGGCCAAGATCGCTGGCGAGAAGCCTCCCGAGTTCCTGCCCTCCGACGCGCCCGTCTTGGTCGCCAACAACGCGATGAACAAGGAGTTCAACGAATCGGACTCGCAGAACAGCCTGTTGGTGGTGCTGAGCAACGACGACGGGCTGGGACCCGCACAGGAGGAGGTCTACCGCAAGCTCGTCGACAACCTTCGCGCCGACCACGCGGTCGTCATGCTGCAGGACTTCATCAGCACCCCCGCATTGCGCGACGTGGTCACCAGCAAGGATCACAAGGCGTGGTATCTCCCGGTCGCCCTCGCGGGCGAGCTCGCCACCCCGGCCGCCAGTGAGTCCTACAAGCGGGCCGTCGAGATCGTCAAGACGTCGACGACTGGCACATCGCTGACCGCGCACCTCAGCGGCCCGGCCGCCACCGTCGGCGACATGACGGCAGTCGGTGAGCGTGACGTACACGTGATCGAAATCGCGACAGCGCTCATGGTTTTGACGATTCTGCTTGTCGTCTATCGAAATCCGATCACCATGGCGTTGCCCTTGGTGACCATCGCAATATCGCTCGTCGTCGCCCAACAGATCATCGCCTGGCTCGCGCAGCTGGGCCTTAGCATCTCGCCGCAGGCCATCGTGCTGGTGAGCGGGATGATGCTCGGGGCAGGAACGGATTACGCGGTCTTCCTCATCTCGCGGTACCACGAATACCTCCGGATGGGCGAGGAATCAGACACCGCCGTTGTGTCGGCGTTGGGGTCGATCGGCAAGGTGATCGCGGCGTCCGCCGGCACCGTCGCGATCACGTTCTTGGGCATGTCCTTCGCGAAGCTGGGCGTGTTCTCCACCATCGGGCCCGCCCTGGCCATCACGATCATCGTCGGGTTCCTCGCGTCGATCACGCTGCTGCCCGCGATGGTCGCCATCGCCGGCCGGCGCGGTCTGGTCAAGCCCAGAGGAGAACTCACGAACCGCTTTTGGCGGCGGTCGGGCATCCGCATCGTGTTGCACCCGGCGCGGCATCTGGTGGCCAGCCTCATCGTTCTGGCGATTCTGGCGAGCTGCGTCAGCGTGGTCAGGTTCAACTATGACGACCGCAAGAGCCTGCCGGCCGACGTCGACAGCAACGTGGGATATGAGGTGATGGCACAACACTTCCCGGTCAACTCGAGTATTCAGCAGTTCATTCTCGTGCAATCCCCGCGCGACCTGCGAAGTCCCAAGGCCCTCGCCGACCTCGAACAGATGGGCCGCCGCGTCAGCCAAGTCCCTGGCATCGCCGCCGTGCGCGGTGTCACCCGGCCCACCGGTGAGACCCTCGAACAGGCCAAGGCCACCTACCAGGCCGGCGCAGTCGGCGACAAACTCTCGCAGGCATCGACCGAGATCTCCAGCCGCAACGCCGATCTCGATCGGCTCACTGGCGGTGCGCACCAGCTCGCCGACACCCTCGGCGACGTCCGCAACGGCGTGCTGGAAGCGATGACTTCCGTCAGCGGGCTGACCGGCGCCCTTGCCGATATGCAGAATCGATACGCCGCGAACACGACCCTGGCCGACATGGACCGTTCGGCGCAGCTCGTGACAAACATGCGCGCGCTCGGTGATGCGTTGGGCGTGAACCTCACCCAGGTCGACGACGTGTACCGGTGGGCGGTCCCGATGATGGCGGCGTTGAACTTCAGCCCGGAATGCGCAATGGATCCGGCGTGCCAGAACTCGCGGGCAACCCTGCAGCGTCTAGTCGCCGCCCATGACGACGGATCGCTGCAATCGCTTTCCGATCTGGCACAGCAACTGCAGTCCACCCAGGGCACCCAGCCCGTTGACGCCACTGTCGCCGCGCTACGCGAGAAGCTCCAGAGTGCCAGCGACGCGGCACAAAAACTCGGGCTGGACAAGCCGGATGGCATTGCCCGCAAGCTGACCGAACTTCAGAACGGCGCCAACACGCTCGCCGACGCGAGCCGACAGCTCGCCGACGGTGTGCAACTGCTGGTGGACCAGGTCCGCCAGATGGGTCCGGGTCTCGGCGACGCCTCGTCATTCTTGATGGCCATGCGCAACAACGCTCACGAGCCATCGATGGCCGGCTTCTACATTCCGCCCCAGATCCTGTCGCAGAGCGAGTTCAAAACCGCCGCAACCATGTTCGTGTCGCCGGATGGCCACGCGGTGCGTTACCTCGTCCAGACCGACCTCGACCCCTTCGGCACCCAGGCGATGGACCAGGTCTCACAGATCATGGACGCGGCCAGAAGCGCGCAGCCCAACACCGAACTGGCCGACGCGACGATTTCGATCGCCGGATTGCCCGCCGTGAACGCCAACGTACGTGACTACTACAACCACGACATGAGATTCATCCTCATCATGACGATTCTGGTTGTGCTCTTGATTCTCATCGTGCTGCTGCGGGCCATCGTTGCGCCCCTCTATCTCATTGCATCGGTGGCGATTTCCTACCTGTCGGCACTCGGCATCGGGGTCGTGGTATTCCAATTCATCCTCGGCCAACACATCGCGTGGAACGTGCCGGGCACCGCGTTCATCGTGCTCGTTGCGGTTGGGGCCGACTACAACCTGCTGTTGATTTCGCGCATCCGCGACGAGGCGTCCCGCGGGATGCGCACCGCGGTGATCCGCACTGTGGGCGCCACGGGCGGCGTGATCACCTCAGCCGGAATCATCTTCGCGGCGTCCATGTTCGGCCTGACCTTCGGCAGCATCGCGGGAATGGTCCAGGTCGGGTTCATCATCGGGGTCGGATTGCTGCTGGACACCTTCCTGGTCCGCACGGTAACCGTGCCGGCGCTGGCCGTCCTGGTGGGACGAGCGAACTGGTGGCCGTCGCGGAACCTGAAGCCCCTACACGGGCGAAGCGATGCGGACCGCCTAGATCATCCGCGGCCCGCCGAAGCCGGGGACGGTGCCGATCGGGATCAGCGCCAACACGATGACGAGAAACAAGAACAACCGCAACTGGTTTGATGTCGGAGGTCGGTCAATCTCGGGTCGGCGCGCCGCGAAGACGATGTAGACGATCGCGACGTCGAACGACACGATGATCAGCCACCTGGTCCAATCGAAGCCGGTGAGGAACACCGGAATGATCAGCACCAGCCCAGCCGCCACCCACGCCATGCTGCCGCGTAGCTCGTCGACGAATGCGCGCAGCGGAACGCCAGAAACTCCGCTGATTCCATACATCGTCGCGGCGAAGGCCGCGACACCCAACACCAACGAGACGGTGAGGCCGATCATCCCGTTGTTCGCGACAATGCGCATGGCGTCCACGACCTCGTAGTCGTACATCGGCATGACGTTGCGGCACACCCAGTCGTGATAATCGGTTTGACTCTGTTGGGCACCGAAGACGTACTGCACAAGCGTCGGCAGCGACGTGATCGAAGCCCATGGATTGGGAATCGGGTGATGCGGTACCGCCGAACACAGTTGGGGGGCGATGTCGTCACGACCGAACGCCGCCACCGCGAGTGCGGTGAGGACGCCGGGGGCCACAGCCAGCAGCACGCCACGGCGCCGAGCCGCACCCAGCGTGCCGCCAAGGACGACGATCGCCAGCACCGCTCCCATGGCGAACTGCATCCCGATCGCCTCGTGGACCAGAGTCAACGCCGCGATGACCAGCCATACGCAGTGCACCACGCCAATGCGAACGCCCGGGACCGCGAGAACGCCAACGCAACCACAAACACCGTAACTGCGGCCGCACCGAACAGATCCGGTCGGGCGGAATACGCGGCGAACGGGATGCCGAACGGCAGCAACGGAATCAGCAACGCGACCATCAGCCTGCGCTCCGACCGGCGCCGACCGACCAACACAACACCCATGACAAGGGCAAGGCCACACAGATAGATCGCCGTCGACAGCCAGCGCAATCCAAGGGTGGCCGCGAAATAATGCCCAGGGACCAGCCCGACCAATTCGCCTGCTAGGCCCCGGCGGACGAACCCAAAGGTGTAGTCAACGGCGTAGTACGACATCCAGTACACGTCGATCGGCACGATGTTGATCGCGAAGAGCAGCACGACCGTCGACCACATCGCGATCGCGACAGCGATGCCGACGTAGGCCACCTGGCGCGCCGACCCGCGCTGAGGAGCTTTGAGGCTCAAGGTCGCCATCGGGAGAGGGCCTAACGGACAGTGGTCGCGAACAGCTGCAGGTCGGCAAGGGCGCCCAACGCCAGCTCGCGCGTCGACGCTGCGGTGTTCTCGGTGCCGTTTTGGTACGCGACGACAGTGATGAAACGACTGCCGTTGATCGTTCCCGTGCCGCAGAACAACTGGCCACGGGCGCGCTCGATGCGGCGACGTGTGATGCCCTGCTCGGCCAACCGCATCGACATCTCGGTCGCATCCCCACCGTCGATGCGGCCGATGACTGTGTCGAAGTTCCCGAGGTTGGAACACCCCACCGGTAGTTGGCCGGTGGCCATGGCGATGCCTTCGGTGTGCCTGACCAACCACCGCGGTGTGAACGGAATCAGCGGCAGTCCGGCAAGCATTTCGTTGGGCTGTTGCCCCAGCGTCCTCAGCTGTCTCTTGACGTCTGCACGCACACTGCTCAAACCGTCCATCACCGCTTCGCTGTCGACGGCGACTGTGATCGAGGTCAGTGCGTTGGCACGGTCGTCCGCGGCGCTGCGCTCGCTGACCGGGAGCACGACCGTCACGGTGTTGCCGTCCGGGTGGATCCTGCCCATCCGGTGGGCAAGGCGGGCCGCGAATGCAATGAAGAGCGTGGTGCTGCTTGCGCTCAACTCGCGCGCGCGAGCGTCCCAAGCCGACACATCGGTCTGCATCGTCACCGACGCAAGCTCGGCCCCGTCCTCGTCTGCCGAGACCACCCGACGATACGGCGCCGCTGCCGGAGCCCTCGCATCCGACGACAGCCGCAGCAAGATCAGCAGAGTAGCGATCAGTGCGCGGATCACGGCCGGCAATGACAGGACGGCGTCGGCCAGGTCGTCCGACACCGCACGCCACCAGCCGCGTGAATGTGCCTGCGGGTATCCGAAATCGCGGCTCTCACCCTTGACCGCTTCCGCAATCGCCGTCGCCAGCCCGAGTCCGTCAGCGACGCAGTGCGACGCCACCAAGGTGATCGCCGTACCACCGTCGTCCAACGGCAGCACGCCCAAATGAAAGGTCGGCCCCCACTGCGGGTCGACCGTGACCCGCGCCCGATGCTCGATCCAGGCGCCGATGTCGTCGCGCGGGCGGTGCGCGGCCGCGAGGTCGATAGCGGGTGAGCGTCCGTCGACTACCCAGCGATGACGCCCGAACGGCAACGGCGAGCGCTCGATCCGGCGCCCAAGAAGTCCCGCACCGAGATTTCCATTGAAGACGCGCAATTCGTCGATGTCCACGTCGCGGTCGTACACCCACGTGCACTGACACACGCTGCCCTGACCGGTCGCCCGCAATCGCAGAAACGCCGCCTGGTCGAGCAGCGCCAGCCGCGTCACCGGCACCCCGCTTCGGCGGCGGCGCGATACCCCCGCACCGCGGTCGGCGCGAACACCGCGACAAGCCCGACGGCCCACACGCCGGCCTGCAGCAGCGGCCACAGCAGTGGCCCACCCTCTGCGAGCCCACGCATCGCCTCGATCGTCGGCGACATCGGCTGAAGCCGCACCGCCTCCTGCAGCCAGGACGGAAACAACGCGACAGGGGCGACCCCGGTGTTGAAGAAGAGCAACACGACGCACCCCGCGCCAAGCCAGGTCACCATGGCCCGCCCGTCCGCGCGAACGGCGATTGCGATCACCGCCGTCGCGACGCCCACCGAGATCATCACCGGCACAAGAACAAACATCACGGCTGCGGTCCAGCCCCCCGCGAATCGCAAACCCAACGCGACCCCGAACGCGGTGAGCACCACAGCAGAGGCGGCCGTTCGGATGGCTTCGGCGAGCAGTCGACCGGTCAGGGCACTCGCCCGATGGATCGGTAGCACCCACAACCTGGTCAGCAGGCCCGACTCCCGTTCTGCGGGCAGAGCCAGGCCCGCGCCAAGAGTGCCGAAGATGGCGCCGACGACAGCGCACATCGGGACCAGCCCGTAGAGGCTGTCGCTTCCGGTGACGGCCAGCACCGCCTTGCCGATGAGCAGTTTGTAGATGACCAGCAGGAAGGTCGGAAACAGCAACGCCTGGACGGCGACGATCGGGTCACGCCGCCAGCGACGCAGTAACCGACCCGCCTCCAAGGCGCTCTGCCTGGCAAACGCGGTCAGCGACGCCTCGTACGGCATTCCCTCTGTCACCGAAGTATTCACGACCACCGTGTGCGCCTTTGCATACCCAACGCGAGGCCGCCGAACAGCGCCATCAACGCGATGCACCAGGCCACCGTCACGGCTAGACCCGCGCCGCTGACGTGACCACTGGCGAGCCCACGCAGGGTCTCCGTGACCTGCGACACGGGCTGGTAGCGGACAAACGGACCGAGCCATGCAGGAAACGATTCGGCCGGCGCCATGCCGGTGGATAGCAGGACCAGCACCAGCTGGGGGAGCAGTAGGAGCTGGCTGGACGACTCGACGGAGCCGACCCGGGAGCCGAGGGCATCCGCGCCGAGGCAAACCGCGATCGCGAACGCCAACACGATGACCACGAACAGCACGGCGTACCCCATGCCGCCGGCCATCCGGAAGCCGAACATCGAGGCGACCGCGGTGCCGGCGACCAGCGCAATCACCGCGCGGATCAAGCAGTAGAGCATCCGCGCCGCCAGTGGCACCACCGCCGGAATCGGCAGGGTGGCAAGCCGAACTCCGAATCCCGACAATCGATCCCGTGCGGCGCGGTCGGCGGTGGTCATCGCGCCGAACAGCATCGCCTGCACGATGACGACGGGAAGGACATACTGCGGGTAGGTCATCTGCCCGGTGTGGATGAGGTTGCCCAATGCCAGGGTGAACCCGAGGAAACACCCCACCGGCGCGAGCACCGCGAAGAGCAGGTCGGCATCGCGCAGGGTGCCCGACAGGGTGCGCAGAGTAAGTGCCGCCAGGGCACTCATACGGTGACCGCCGGTGAGGTGAGGTCAAGGAACGCCTCGTCCAGCGATGGCTTGCGCAACGAGATGTCGGCGAGTTCGATGCCGAGTCCGTCCAGTCGGCGGAACACCTCGCCGAAGGTCACGATGCCATCGGGCGCCGGCACCGACACCGCCGCCGCCTGCTGATCGATCAGTGCGCCGCAATCGGTACCGCACCCTGCGAAATCTGCCAATGCGGTCGCGATTTCGGCCAAATCGATCGGGTCGGCGGGGGTGACCTGACAGTAGCTCACGCCAACACGGCGTTTCAGATCGTCGGCGGTCCCACTGGCCACTACCCGGCCGGAGTCCAGCACGATGATTGAATCGCTCAATACGTCGGCCTCTTCGAGGTACTGCGTGGTCAGCAGCACGGTGACGTTCTGATCACGCAGCGCAGACACCAGATCCCAGACATCGCGGCGGCTGCGCGGGTCCAGGCCGGTCGTCGGCTCGTCGAGGAAGAGCACCCGCGGGGGCACGACCAGCGCGACCGCGATGTCGATACGCCTTCGCATGCCGCCGGAATAGGTGGACACCCGCCGATCGGCGGCATGGCCCATGTCGAACCGCCCGATGAGTTCATCGGCCCGTCGTCGCGCACTTCGGTGCCGTAGCCCGCGCAGCTGACCGAAGAGCGTCAGATTCTCACGACCGGTGAGGAATTCGTCGAGCGCCGCGGACTGCCCGGTCACCCCGATACTTGCGCGGACCTCGGCCGACTGACGCTCGACATCGAACCCGGCGACCCTTGCCCACCCTGCGGTGGGGCGCACCAGGGTGGACAGGATGTTGATCGTTGTGGTCTTGCCGGCGCCGTTGTGGCCGAGCAGCGCACACACCGAGGCCCGCGCAACGGTGAAGCTCACGCCCTGCAAGGCCGGTAGGGCGGGGCATGACCTACCGAACGACTTTGCCAGGTCCCGGCACTCGATCGCGGTGTCAGGCATGGGTGTACTGCTCGGTGTCGGCCACCCGGGTGAACTCGGCTCGCACGGCGTCGACGTAGCTGATGACCGACTGGCGGGCGACCTCGGTGCCGGGGTAGGCGACGACCAACTGCGTTCTGTCGTGCATGCGATTGACCCACATGCACACTGCCTCCGACAGTCGGTTATCACCCCAGATGCCGATTCGCAGGCCGTGCCAGTAGTCACCGAACGGCAGCTTGCGGATGTCGATATACGACAGCATGGGGACCGGCCGGTCCGGAACCGCGAGGGGCCCTGACGATGGATCCGACATCTCGATCAAGTGGTAATAGGGGACCGCGCCGAGCGCGGTGTTCGCGTCGAACGATGTTTGCGCGCAGCTCACCACGTCATCGAATGACGAATCCGCAGTCTGAATCGCCAACGGCACGAAGCTTGCCAACCATCCGACGGCGGTGGCGTACGCGGAGTCTCGCCGGTTGTCGAACGGGGTGAGGCCGAAGTAGGTGGCCGCGCCGGTCAGTCGGTGCTCGGCCAGGGCGGCGCAGGCGAACACCCCGCCACTGAACCGTGCCCCCGCCGCGCGGCAGGCCGACTCGAACCGCCGTCCTTGTTCGTCGTCGATCAGATCGAACACGTCGATGGCTCCCGGCGTATCGGCCGTCGCCTCGCCCAATTCGAGCGGAAACTTCGGCAGGACCCCTCCGTTCGCGGCGAGAAACGCTCGCCACGACAGGATCTGGGGAGACTCTTCGTCCAGACTCGCGGCGTACGCGCGCTGGCTCGTGCAGTAGTCCCGATGGCTCGCCGCAGGCGCAAGGGCGGCCGGGGCGCCCTGCAGCGTGGTGACGTACGTCGTCTGGATGTCGAGGAAGATCACGCCCGCCGACATACCGTCGGCTCGCAGGTGGTCGATCGCGATATAGACGGTGAACCGGTCTTCTCCCTGGATGATCCCGAAGGTGAAGCAGTCCCACTGCAGTGGATCCGGTGTATCGAGAAGCAGCTTGCGGATCTGCGGCGGAGTCATCATGCCGTGGTCCGTCGGCGTCAGCGTGATGGCCTCGGGTTCGGCGATGACGTAGCGGTGGATCTCGTCGTTCTCACCGAAGTCGAACCGGTCATGATACGTATCGTGGCGGCGCACGTGGGCGTTGATGGCTTGGGTCATGACATCGATGTCGCAGATGCCCATGATTTCCCAGACACCAATGCACAACCGCGGGATATCGCGGCCAAGGCTGGTCTGCCTGCGGTAATACCGAAGGTGCTGTGACTGCTGGTAGCTCACGGGGGCCGGGTGAGGTGCCGCGTTGGCGGCGCACGCATGGCTGGCCTCGGTGGGATACCAGGACACGACGGTGCCCTCGGCCGTCCAGTCGTCAACGGTGCCTGAGAACATGCGCTTTCCTTTCGTGTTCGTCAGCTCGTGACGACACTCCCGAGGACGTCGACGTCACCGCAGACGAGCTGCGGAATGGCGTTGAGCGCCAGAGACAGTCGTTGTCCGCAAAGCGTGGGAGTGCCTCGCCGCTCGCTGCATCGACGAATGCGAGCGGAACCGACCGGTAATTGGCATGCGCGACAAAATAGCAGGAATCAATCGCATTTGTGCAACTAAAGGTTTCCGGCTAAGTCATCAAAGATGAAGGGCTAATACGGTGACGTTTGCTGGATTTGCGCGATTGAAGACAGCGCGCCTTCGCGACAAAACTCGCCGCATTTCTTGCGCTAATAACACGGGATCGTCCAGCCCGCAACAGCTGCGCCGTTGATGTGTCGTTGACCGTCAAATCCTTGCTGTCCAAGGGAATTTCGCCACTCCAGCCAGGCTAGCGACGCTAAAAGGCCAGGGGGCGATATTGCCAAGAAACTCGCTCGACACGTGCGAAATCCCGACAGCATGAGATGTCAACTACAGGAATGTTTGTAAAGTCGTTAATTGACGGCCGGAACAATTTCCAGATAACGACGAATATGCGTTGAATTCCCGGTCCTCTGCACGCACCGGCGCAGGGATAATCGGATGCCAGCCGGGTACCCCAGCAAACGTTGAGATATTTCTCAGTGTGAGCGAATCCGGCGATTCGCACGCCACGGCTCAACGAGAACGGGACTGAGTGCGCGGCAGTCATATGAGTAGGCGGCGCAGTCATATCAGTAGGCGGCGCGGGCCGGCGGCAGGCGATGGCCAGCAGCTTGTTCCTCAGGTCGTCATCGAAGTCGCGCGTACCGTTCTGCGAATCTCCGCAGGATCGTTGGAGGATGCTCGACGCTGCGTTGCAGTGCAGCTGATTTCAGTGACTCAGCCGTCTCGGGTGCGAAGTAGCCGTAATCCTTGTACACGTCGATGCGGGTGCAGATCCCGTCGGCGTCGAGCTCGGGGTGAAACTGCGTCGCATAGACGTTGTCGCCAACGCGGAAGGCCTGGACGGGGCAGTCGGCCGAGTACGCGAGGCAGACCAGATCCGAGGGCAGCGCACTGGCTCCCTCTTTATGGCCGCCGTATGCATCGAAGACGTCGGGCAGATCGGCGAACAGCGGATCGCGGCGCCCGCGTTCGGTGAGGATGATGGTCATGGCGCCGACAGGCTCGGACCAGGTGCGGTCGACGGTAGCACCGACAACCGACCCGAGCGTGCCGACGCCGTAGCAGCATCCGAGAAAGGGAAAGTCGCGATCGGCGATCCGACCGATCAGCGGCAACAGCTCGGATTCGACGCGTCTCTGCGTCTGCGATTTCGAGTCTGCGGCGTCGCTGACGTTGTACGGTCCGCCACCCAAAATGATGCCCGACCAGTCGGCGAGGTCGATCTTTCCCAATGACCTGTGTGTGAGCCGGATACGGTGCAGCCCCTTGGTGTCCAGCCCGGCGAAGCGCATCATCGCCGCATATTCGTCGTCCGCCGCTGCGTCCTCGGCGCGGATCGACAGCAGCAGGAACGGGGCCTGCCCGACGTCGGTTGGCATGGTGCGCTAAATCTAACGGCTGACCAAGGGCCTGATGAGGTTGTCGGCCACCCGGCGCGCCACACCTTCGGGACAGGGCGTCGCAGGCATGAGGACGAGATGGGTGAACCCGGCGTCGATGAGCTGTCGCAGCGTCTTCACGACTGCCGCGGGATCGTCGTAGGACACCGGGATCTGCTCGAATCACAAAGGCAGCAGGTGCTCGAACAGCCACGCATGTTCGCAAGTTCACGCATGTTCGCAAGTTGGCTTCGGGGCGGTGCCGGTCGCACTAAAGTTGTCATCCGTGACAACCCCGTCGCATCACATGCTGATGCGCGATCGGGTCCTGACCCGGAGGCAGGCACGACGATTGAGTCGGCGCTTCGATGGCGTCGGTGTTGCCATCCCCGCGACGCGCCTTCGCCAGATAGCGGCGGGGGCGAGCGCAGGGGATGACGAACTGACGGATGTCAGCTTCGCCCTCACCGCGACCGAGATACAGCGCGAGCAGCGCCGCGCGAAGCTGAAGCACACCCAACGTCGAGTCGTGCGCTGGCTGATCGTCGCGGGCCTGGTTCTGCTACTGCTGAATTCGCTGTTATGCATGGCGTACCTCTTTTTCTGCGTGGCCCTGCACGCAGCCCCCTTCTGATCGACGGCTGGTCGCAGGCGCTGTCGCAAGGAACCTTTGAGAATCCGCCAATGGGGTAAGACCGCCATGGCCGTCATTGCTCGTTCTGCTCGCACTTCGGCGCGCGGCTCTATCGGGGCGGTAAGCGAGTAGAAGGTGGCGCCGTTGACGATCACCCGCTACTTACGTCGGTCCGATGTACCGGCGTTCCTATCGAGCGCGCCACGCCCCGAACTCGGTGACCCGTTCGGGCCGGCGCGCGACCACGAACTGGGACATCCCACGCAGTTGCTGGTCGATGCCAACGAGGCCGGCGGCTGCGA
>JAOPVX010000306.1 GCA_025965975.1 Mycobacterium sp.
GTCGTGGCGCACCGGCGACGACATCGTCGTCAGCCGCACCGATCCGCAGCACCCGGTGTCCTACGTCAACCTCGACGGGGTGAACTCCGACGGCCCGAGCCGCAACCTGCTGATGCCCGTCACCACCGTCGCCGCCAACCCGTCGACCGTGTACGTCGCCGACGAGCGCGGCGTGCTGCAGCTGTCCGGTTCGGCGGCCGATAACGACCCGGCGTGGGCCGAGGTGCGGCCGCTGATGATGCCCGACGCGCTGCCCGTGTTGCCTGGCTAGATTCGGAAACTCTTCACTACATCTTTTTGGTCTTCTTGAACATCGCACTGAACCATCTCCCGGCATCGCCCGTTGTGCAGACAAACATCGCCATCGATGTTTGGCTCAACATCCAGGAGGGGATATGACGATCCGCGGTCCGTTGGTCACCCTTGGCGCTGTTGCGACGCTCGGGGTGGGCATATTGCTCGTGAACATGTCCAAGCAGGAGCAGGCGCCGCAGGCTAACCCCTATAGCCACTCGACCACGACCGCCGCGGCAACTCCAGCGCCTGCGCCGCCGGCACCGAGCCCGCCACCGCGACCCGCGTTCCCCGCGAAGGCCGATTACGTCGGCAAGATCCCCACCGCCAACGGCACGATCACGGTGGAGATCGCCGTGCACGGCGACAAGGCCGTCGCCTACGCCTGCGACGGCAACACGATCGAGTCGTGGTTGCGGGGCAGCGCCTCCAACGGCGTGGTCAGCCTTGCCAGCAAGGACAAGACCAGCCGCCTCGAAGGCCGTCTCGAGGGCAACGCCGTCGTCGGTACGCTGTGGATCGGTGAGAAGAAATGGGATTTCAAGGCCGATCCCACGCAGCCGCCTGCCGGCCTTTACGTCTACGACGAGGCTGGCGCGCGCAGCAGCTGGATCGTCGACGCGAACGGGGGCGTCACCGGCGTGCAGCGGCAGCCTGACGGGTCGACGCGGCCCGCGCCCGGGCTATCCCTCGACCGCACCTCGGTGATCAATGGCCGCCCGGTTGTCGTGAGCCGCGTGGAGGGCTACAGCGATGTCTGATCCCGCCGCCACGCAGCGAATTGGCACCGCCAGAAGCGGTGTCGCGGTAGTGATCGCCGTCGCCCTCGGGGCGCTGGTCGCCGTCGGGCTTGGCGTATTCGGCAAAGTGCATGAGCCGCAGTACTTTTCAATCAACATTTCCGGGTTTTCCAGCGGGCTTGCCGCCAAGTCGTGGTTGGCGACGTTGGCCATTGTGCTTGCGCTTTTCCAGCTGGCGTCCGCATTCGCGATGTACCGGCTGATTCCGGGCGGAAAGGCGCCATCCTGGATCGGCACCGCACACGTGTGGTCGGGGCGACTGGCGGTGCTGGTCAGCGTCCCCGTTGCGGTGCACTGCCTGTACGCGCTTGGCTTCCAGTCGTATGACAACCGGGTGCTGTTCCATTCGCTGTTCGGGTGCTTCTTCTACGGCGCATTCGTGACAAAGATGCTGCTGCTCACCCGCAAAGGCCTTCGGGGATGGGTGATTCCGGTCGCCGGCGGGCTGGTGTTCTTCGGTCTGGTCTACGTCTGGCTGACGTCGGCGCTGTGGTTTTTCGATACCAACGGCATCAAGTTCTAACTGAAAGGTATTCCTTGAAGATTTCAGAGTTCCCCATCTCGCGGCAGAAGGTGCTGCTCGGCGCCGGGCTGGGCCTGGTGACCGCCGTACTCGCGGCCTGCTCGACATACGGCAAGAAGCCCGAAGCGGTGACCGAATCGACGACCACCGGCCAGCCAGCGTCGGGTGGCACCGCCGCCCCGGCGGCGAGCGTCATCGCCAAGACCGCCGACGTACCGGTGGGCTCGGGCGTGATCGTCGACAAGATCGTGGTGACCCAACCCACCGCCGGTGTGTTCAAAGGCTTCTCGGCGAAATGCACGCATGCCGGGTGCATGGTGAACAAGGTGGCGGACGGCACGATCGACTGCCCCTGTCACGGCAGCAAGTACAACCTCGACGGCTCGGTGGCGAACGGCCCCGCTCAGAAGCCCTTGCAGGTCGAGAACATCACCGTGCAAGGTGACTCGATCGTGCTGAGCTGATCGGCGGCAAAGCCGCGATGTCATGTCGGCATCGCGGCGACGATCTGCTCCGGCGTCAGCGGAAGAGAGCGCACGCGAACACCCAGCGCGTCCGAAACGGCGTTGGCGATCGCGGCTGCCGTTGGGCCCTGTGCGCATTCTCCGACTCCGAGTGGCGGGTTGTCAGCATCGGGCAGGAACTCGACGTCGACGGCAGGAACTTCGGAGAAGCGCAGGATCGGATACGCCTCCCAACTATCACTGGTTACCGTGAATCGGTCGAACCGCACACGCTCCTTCACCGTCCAGCTGGTGGCCTGGATTGCGCCACCTTCGATTTGGTTGGCCGCCCCGTCGGGGTTGATGACCAGCCCCGCGTCGACGGCGACGGTCAGCCGTCGCACGCGGACCTCCTCGACGGCCTCGACCTCGGCGACGACGGCGCAATAGGCGCTCGAATTTTTGTAACGCGCATATCCGATACCGCGCCCGATCGCGTCGCCGGGCGTGCGCGACTCCCAATCTGACTGTCGAACCACGTGTTCCAGCACCGCCCGGGCACGTGGGTCAGACAGGTGCGCCAGCCGGAACTCGACAGGGTCCCGGTCACTCTCTGCGGCCAGCTCGTCCATGAACGACTCGATGGCGAACACGTTGAGATGCGCCCCAAGCGATCGCAACGCCGATGTCCTCAGCGGCATCGTGGTAAGCAGGTGATTGACGACGTCGTACGCCGGAAAGTCGTATCCAGGAACCGCATTGCGGCTCGCTCCGCCACCACGCTCTTGAGGCGGTTCACCCGCCGAGCGGATCTCCTCGCCGCCCGCGCAGTGGCTGGTCGCGAGGAACGCGGGGGTTGGTGTCATGCCAGGACGGCTGATGAAGCTGCCGCTCCAGATCTCGTGCCGCCAGGACAACACGTTGCCGTCGGGGCCGCAGTCCGCCGAGATCCGCACCACGCCAGCGGGTCCGAGTGGGGACCAGCTCAATTCGTCGGAACGTGACCACACGACCTGCACGGGTCGCCCCGGTACGGCCATGGCGAGCACCGCGGCGTCCATCGCCGCGTCGTCGGCGCCGTTGTGGCCGTAACAGCCTGCGCCGTCGACGTGCCGGACCACCAGGCGGTCCTGTGGAATCTCCAGCGCCCGCGCGATCTCGCGGCGCAGCACGTGCACTCCCTGGCTGTGTGTCCAGATCTCGAGGTTGTCGTCGGCAGCCAGGGCGACCGCGCAGGAGGGTCCGATCGAGCCGTGCGCGAGGTACGGCCGATGGTAGGACGCGCTACGTGAGCGGGCGACGCCAGAGCGCGGCCGTTGTCCGACATCGGCGATCACGGCGGTGTCCGTGGGCGCCGAGGTGAGGAAGGCGGGCAGCTCATCCTCGTCGGGCAACGTCGCGCGCTGGTCCCATACGGTGTCTCGGCGCAGAAGGTCGGCGGCTCGCAGGGCGGTCTCCTCGAGTTCGGCCACCACGGCGAGGAAGTTGCCGTCGCGCACCACCGCGATCACACCCGACAGGGCTTCGGTAGGGGCGATGTCGATTTCGCGCAATGTCGCACCGCGCGACGGCGGACGGACGACTCGGCCGTACACCATGGCGTCCAACGTCAGGTCGTGCACATAGCGCGGTCGGCCGGTGAGTTTGTCGGGGAGATCCAACCGTGCGACGTTGGTCCCGACGACGCGGTAGGCCGACACTGGCTTGGGGGCCGCGTCGCCGCTGGCGGGCCTATCCAACAGGGTGTCGTCGGCCAACTCCCAGTAGCTGGTGGCCGTGCCGTCCGCAGCGGCGATCTGCCCGTCTTCGACCATGAGTTCTTCCTTCGGTACGGCCAGTTTGTCGGCGGCGATGCCGATAAAGATGTCCCGTACCTCCGCGCACACCTGTCGAAGCGCGGCGCCCGACTGCTGGATGGAAAGGCTGCCCGCGGTCAACCCCTCGTCAGGGCTGAGATCGGTTGTCGCCGCCGTCATCTCGATGCGGGCGATTTCGACGTCGAGTTCCTCGGCGGCCACCTGCGCCAACGCCGTGAGCACGCCCTGACCCAGTTCAACCTTGCCGGAACGGATTTCAACGAAACCTTCCGGGCTGATGCGCAGCCAGTTGCCAAGCCGCGGGTTGGCGGCCAGGGTCGGTGGCAACGCTTCGGTGCTCACGAGGCGGCCCTGCGCATCTCGACGGCGGCCGCGAGCACCGCGCGCACCACCCGGTTGTGTGCGCCGCAACGACACAGATTGTCATCCAGCGCGGCGCGGACTTCGGACTCGGACGGGTCGGGATTCGTCGCGAGCAGGGCCGCGGCGCTGACCACGATCCCCGACATGCAGTAGCCGCACTGGGCGGCCTGGTGCTCGACGATCGCGCGGGCGACAGGGTGCGGTTCGCCGTCGGTGCCGAGGCCCTCTACCGTGGTCACCTCTTTGCCCTTCACCGACCCCAACGGGGTGTCGCACGAGTAGACCCGGTGCCCGTCGACGAGCACCGAACACGCACCGCAGATGCCCATTCCGCAGCCGAACCGGGTGCCCTTGAGGCCGAGATGGTTGCGCAACACGTACAGCAGGGCGGTGTCGTCGTCGGCATGAACCTGCCGCGCGCGGCCGTTCACGCGAACCGTGTCGCCGTGCGGTGGTGCACCGTCTGCCATGAGTCCAGCATCTCTGCCTCGGCCGACAGCCGCCAGCAAGGTGCATCACATCTGCGCGGGGGACGGCGATAGCTGCCAAGATTCTGAGTAGAACCCGTGAAAGATCTGTCAAGCATGTGCCGATCGGCGGCCCTGCGGTGATCCCGTCACCCGGGTGGCGCGGGCGGCAACGGCGGGCCTTGGCGGTGTCGACGTCATTGCGGCGCCGCGGCTGCGGGCCCTTGTCCGCGACTCCGTCGGGCTGTCCGGCGCCGACCGCCAGCCCAACATCGCCGCAGGCGTCAAGAGCACCACCGCGTGCGAATCGGTCCGCGTCCTACACATCGCAGGTGCTCACGTGGCCGGTGTCCTTGCGATCGCCAACGCTTGACGACTCCGGCGATTACCCCGAGGTCAATCCGATATGACGAACTGAAAACGGGTCGGCGAATTTACTGGCACTACCGGGTGAACACGGACTACCGTCGGCACCAACCACCCGTGAATGCCTCACGGCGGCGCTCAACCGAAGCGCCAGCATCGCCGATCAGCGGTAGGAGGTGAGTAGTCGACACCTTGCGCCGGCGGGCGGAGCGACAAGCAGGCCCGCCAGCGCGAATCCCAAGACAAGCCGGGCACGCGAAGCGTGTGACTCCGTAGAGAAACGAGTTGCCAAGCATGTCAAGCCATTCCGTGGACTCAGACCGCACCATGGTGATCGAGGACGAGACGCCAGAACCTGCCCCCGCCGCGGAGATCGTGGTCAAGGGCCGAAACGTCGAGGTTCCCGAGCACTTCCGCATCTATGTCTCAGAGAAACTGTCACGCCTGGAACGATTTGACCGCACCATCTACCTCTTCGACGTCGAACTTGACCACGAGCGCAACCGGCGCCAACGCAAGAACTGTCAACACGTAGAGATCACCGCGCGAGGTCGCGGCC
>JAOPVX010000366.1 GCA_025965975.1 Mycobacterium sp.
ATGAGGCAACGTATAGCCGCTTCGCGCGCATAAAAGGCGATTCAACGCGAGCCCGCAGCGTTATCTTCGCACCTATGTTCGTATCATATGAATTGCCGCCGCCTGAGACTGTGGGGGGCCTGGATGACCTCGGGCTGCTCAACACGATGGAGCTGGCAACGGTGCTGGAAACGATGGCCGTCGACGTCCAAGTCGCCGTCATGCGGGAGCTTTGCAGGCGCCAAGTACGCACGACCGCAGGCACGTCCCCGAGGGCGCCACGTCCGCACGCGGTTACGCCTTCATCGTCTTCATCGCGTTCATCGCGTCGCCGTCGGAGACGCAAAGCCCGAAAGCGCAGGCTGCGTCACTGACGCAGGCCGAGCAGCACGTCGCGCTGCTCGTGCACGCGGTCGCGCATCGCCTCCACGACGGCCGCGACCTCGGGCCTGCGCAGAGTCTCGGCGCGGGTGACCAGCCAGTAGGTCAACTGGATAACCACAGCGTCGGGCAGCACACGGATCAGGTCGTCGTGACGGTCGGCCATGAAGCACGGCAGCAGGCCGATGCCTGCAGCCGCGCGGGTCGCCTCGACGTGCACGAAAACGTTGGTGGACGTGACGGATTCGCGCATCGCGGGGGCGAAGCTCGTCGCGCGGTCGAGGTCATCGACCTGCAGCATCGAGTCGATGAAGTAGACCAGCGGATAGCGTGCGAGGTCTGCGATACTCGTCGGCGCGCCGTGCTCGGCGAGGTAGTCGCGGGAACCGTAGAGACCAAGGCGGTAGTCGGCAAGCCGAATCGCCTTGGCGCGATGGACCCTTGGTTCCCCGACGACGACCTCGACGTCGAGTCCGGACCTCTGCTGGGTGGCCTGCCGGGTGGCGGCGACGATCTCGACGGCCACCTTGGGATGTTGTCGCTGCACCTGTGCGGCGGCCGGCGCGGCGATGTAGGCGCTGAACCCATCGGTCGCCGATATCCGCACCACGCCTTCGAGGGTGCGCATGCCGGCGGGGTCGACGGTCAGCGATCGAACCGCCGATTCGACGGCCTCTGCAGCCGACAATGCCTCGCGTCCGAGGTCGGTGAGCTCCCAGCCGCCGCCGACGCGCGCGAGCACCCGGCCGCCGATCGACCGCTCCAGTGCAGCGATGCGCCGCGAGATCGTGGTGTGATTGAGGCCCAGTTCCTCCGCGGCGGTGTTGTAGCGGCCGGACCTGCCGACAGCCAGCAACACGAGCAGGTCGTCGGCGCTCGGTCGCCGGCCGGACGGAGAACTCATATCTGCATTTTTGCAGATCATTCCTGCGGTCTTGGCCATTGCAGCCACGGGTATCTGCATGAATACTCACAAAAGCCTGTGGTGGGCATCACAGCCGAAGGAGCGTCTGATGAGCATCCGCAACGAGACCGCGGGAACCGAGCCGGGACCCATCACGACCGGGCTCAAGAGAGTGGTGGTCGCGTCGATGGCGGGCACCGTCGTCGAGTGGTACGAGTTCTTCCTCTACGCAACCGCGGCCACCCTCGTGTTCAACAAGGTGTTCTTCTCGCACGGAACGAGCGAGTCCACGGCGATCATTGCGGCACTACTCACGTATGCCGTCGGATTCTTGGCGCGCCCGCTCGGCGGCGTGGTGTTCGGACACTTCGGCGACAAGTACGGCCGCAAGAAACTGCTCCAGTTCAGCCTGCTGTTGGTCGGAGCCGTGACATTCCTGATGGGATGTCTGCCGACATTCGCACAGATCGGGTACTGGGCCCCGGCCTTGCTGGTGGTGCTGCGGTTCCTCCAAGGCTTCGCCGTCGGCGGTGAGTGGGGTGGCGCGGTACTGCTGGTCGCCGAGCACAGCCCCGACCGGAGCCGTGCCTACTGGGCCAGCTGGCCGCAGGCGGCAGTGCCCGTCGGCAACATGCTGGCCACCGTGGTGCTGCTGACGCTGACCAACACGCTGTCGGAAGCCGCGTTCCTGTCGTGGGGATGGCGGGTCGGGTTCTGGTTGTCAGCGGTGGTGGTATTGATCGGTTACTACATCCGCACGAAGGTCACCGATGCGCCGATCTTCGTGGCCGCCCAACAGGAGGTCGAGCGGGTCAAGGCCGTCTCCTACGGAGTGATCGAGGTGCTGAAGCGTTACCCGCGTGGAGTCTTCACCGCGATGGGGCTGCGCTTCGCCGAAAACATCATGTACTACCTCGTGGTCACGTTCTCGATCGTCTACCTCAAGAAGCAGGTCGGTGCCGACACCAGCGACATCCTGTGGTGGCTGTTGGCCGCGCACGCTGTTCACTTCGTCGTCATTCCACCAGTGGGTCGGCTGTCCGACAAGGTCGGGCGGCGCCCGGTGTACATCGTCGGCGCTATTGCCGCGGGCACCTGGGGGTTCTTCGCGTTCCCGATGATGAACAGCGCGAACTACCTGATCATCATGTCTGCCATCATCATCGGCTTGGTGATCCACGCCTTCATGTACGCGCCGCAGCCGGCGATCATGGCCGAGATGTTCCCGACCCGCATGCGGTATTCCGGTGTCTCCCTTGGCTATCAGGTCACGTCGATCGTGGCTGGTTCGGTGGCGCCGGCCATCGCTACCTGGCTGCTCGACAAGTACCACTCCTGGGTGCCGATAGCGCTCTACCTGGCCGCCGCCGCTGTGGTCACCCTCGTCGCTGCGCTGTTACTGCGCGAGACGAAGGGCATCGACCTGGCGAGCGTCGATCGGGCCGACCGCGACGACCTCGCCAAAGCCGGCGTGGCATGACCGACCTCAACGGCCGTGCCGCCCTGGTGACCGGCGGTGCGAGCGGGATCGGCGCGGCGTGCGCGAGGGAGCTTGCCGCCCGCGGCGCGATGGTCACGGTCGCCGACGTCGACGAAGTCGGTGCGAAGGACCTGGCGGCCGACATCGGCGGGCAAGCTTGGGCGGTGGACCTGCTCGACGTATCGTCTCTGGAGAACCTGCAGCTTGAGACCGACATACTGGTGAACAACGCCGGTGTGCAGAGCATCAACTCGATCGTCGACTTTGCGCCCGATCAGTTCCGGTCGCTGTTGACGCTGATGGTGGAGGCGCCGTTTTTGTTGATCAGGGCCGCACTTCCGCACATGTACCGCCAGAAGTTCGGCCGCGTCATTAACATCTCATCGGTGCACGGCATTCGCGCCTCTGAGTACAAGGTCGCCTACGTCACCGCCAAACACGCCCTCGAGGGCCTGTCGAAGGTGACCGCGCTCGAGGGCGGTCCGCTCGACGTGACAAGCAACTGCGTCAACCCCGGATACGTCCGTACGCCCCTGGTGACCAAGCAGATCGCTGACCAGGCTCGTACGCACGGCATCCCAGAAGAGCAGGTGGTGGCCGACATCCTGCTGATACAGAGCGCAATCAAGCGGCTGGTCGAGCCGGAAGACGTTGCCGCCCTTGTTGGTTGGCTGGCATCACCGGCCGCGGGGATGGTCACCGGCGCGTCGTACACCATGGATGGCGGCTGGAGCGCCCGATGACACAGGCCCCCGATGCGCTGGCCGTTCCGCAGTGGCAGCCGACGGCACGCGATATCGCGGACGCACGCGTTACCGACTTCACCCGGTTCGTGCAGCAGCGCACCGGCGCGTCGCTGGACGACTACCAGTCGCTGTGGCAGTGGTCGGTCGACGACCCTGCCGCGTTCTGGGGCTCGCTGTGGGAGTACTTCGAGCTCGGCGCCCCGCCCGATTGCGTGCTCGACAACGCGGAGATGCCGGGTGCGCGGTGGTTCCCCGGTGTCCGCATGAACTATGTCGACCAGATCACGCGCAACGCGCGTAGCGACCGCCCTGCGATCCTGCACGTCAGCGAGGACCGGCAGGTCACCGAGCTGTCATGGCACCAATTGCTCGGGCGCACCGCCGCGTTCGCGCAGACGCTGCGTTCGCACGGGGTGGCGGCGGGCGATCGTGTCGTGGGCTATCTGCCCAACATCCCCGAGGCGATCATCGCGTTCCTGGCCACTGCGAGCATCGGCGCGATCTGGAGTGCATGCGGCCAGGACTATTCCGCGAAGGCGGCGCTGGACAGGCTCGGGCAGCTCGAGCCGGTGGTACTGGTCGCCGCCGACGGCTATCGGTACGGCGGCAAGTCCCACGACAAGCGCGACGACGTCGCCACGCTGCGGGCCGGCCTGCCGACGCTGAGGGCCACCGTACTGGCATCGGAGCTCACGACCGAGGTCGACGCCGATGACCTGGACACGCTGCCCGTCGACTTCGACCATCCGTTGTGGATTCTGTTCTCGTCGGGCACCACAGGGCTGCCGAAGGGAATCATGCACGGGCACGGCGGCGTCGTGCTCGAGCACTTGAAAGCCATTGCGCTGCAGTCGGATATCGACGCTGACGATACGTTCTTCTGGTACACCAGCCCGAGTTGGATGATGTGGAACTTCCAGGTTGCCGGTCTCTTGGTCGGTGCGACGATCGTCTGCTACGACGGCAGCCCGTCGTATCCGAGACCGGACGCGTTGTGGGACATCGCCTCCCGCGTCGGCGCCACGGTGCTGGGCACCAGCCCTGGCTACGTGTTGGGCTGTGCCAAGGCGGGCGCGGTGCCGCGCACCGACCATGACCTGTCGGACCTGCGGACCGTCGGGATCACCGGCTCGTCGCTCCCGCCGTCGTCATCGCTCTGGCTGCGTGACAACGTCGGTGAACGCGTCCAGGTGGCGTCGATCAGCGGCGGCACCGATGTGGTGTCGGCGTTCATCGGCGGTGTCCGCACCGTGCCGGTGTGGCCCGGGGAGTTGTCGGCGCCGTATCTCGGTGTCGCGCTGGACGCCTGGGATGAGTCGGGAAAGCCGGTGCGCGGCGAGGTCGGTGAGCTGGTCATCACCAAGCCGATGCCGTCGATGCCCATCGCTTTCTGGAACGACGCCGACGGATCACGTTATCGCAGCGCCTATTTCGAGATGTTCCCCGGCGTCTGGCGCCACGGTGACTGGATCACCATCACCGGCCACGGCAGCATCGTCGTGCACGGACGGTCGGACTCGACGCTAAACCGGCACGGCATCCGGATGGGCAGCGCCGACATCTACCAGGCCGTCGAGCGGCTGCCGGAGATCGCCGAGGCATTGGTGATCGGCGCCGAACAGCCCGACGGCGGCTACTGGATGCCGCTGTTCGTGGTGCTCGCCGATGACGCCGAGCTGACCGACGAGCTATGCGACCGGATCAGGCGCACCATTCGCGAAGAGGTGTCACCGCGGCATGTGCCCGACGACATCCTCGTCGCCCCCGGTGTTCCGCATACCCGCACCGGAAAGAAGCTCGAGGTGCCGATCAAGAAGCTGCTGCAGGGCGCCGATCCCGGCAGGATCGTCGAACGCAGCGCCGTCGACGACCCCGCGTTGCTCGACTGGTACGCGAAACTGCGGCGCTAGCAGCTAGCCCAGCCAGGACCCGATGCGGTGCATCGCGTCCTCGATGTCGCCGGTCGGGCCGGCGAACGACAGCCGCACAAACGATCCGCCGCGCACCGTGTCGAAGTCGATTCCCGGCGCGATCGCAACGCCGGTGTCGTGCAACAGTTTCGAGCACAACGACAGCGAGTCCGTGGTCAGGTGCGACACGTCGGCGTAAACGTAGAACGCGCCGTCAGTGGGGGCAAGGCGGTCGATGCCGACCGAGCGCAGCCCGTCGAGCAGCAGCTGCCGGTTGGCCGCATAGTGATGCAGGAGCGCGTCCGCCTCGGCGACCGATTCTGGTGTGAACGCCGCGACGGCGGCTACCTGCGCCAGCGCAGGCGGGCAGATGGTGAAGTTCCCCGTCAGGCAGTCCACCGCCCGCTGCAACTCCCGCGGCACCAGCAGCCAGCCGAGCCGCCACCCCGTCATCGCGAAATACTTCGAAAAGCTGTTGACCACCACGGCATCTCGCGATGTCTGCCACGCGCAGCTGGTCGCTGGTGCGCCCTCATACACCAGGCCGTGGTAGACCTCGTCGCTGATCAGACGAATTCCCGACCGTTCGCACCACGCGGCGATCGCGGACAGCTCTTCGGGCGGAATCACCGTTCCCGTCGGGTTGGCAGGGCTTGCCACGATCACGCCATGAACCGGCGGATCGAGATCGGCGAGCATCCTGGCCGTCGGCTGGAACCGGGTGTCCGGCCCGCAGAGGATCTCGACGACCTCACAGCCAAGCGCCGACAGGATGTTGCGGTAGCACGGATAGCCGGGGCTGGCGATGGCCACTCGGTCGCCGACGTCGAAGCACGCCAGGAACGCCAGCAGGAACCCACCGCTCGAGCCGGTGGTGATCACGACGTCGCCTGCGTCGACGACGAGCCCGTGCCGGTCCGCATACGAGCTTGCAATCGCGGTGCGCAACTCGGGGATGCCCAGCGCCACGGTGTAGCCGAGAACGGTGTTGTCCAACGCCTCTTTCGCCGCTGCGCGCACGGCCGAAGGCGCGCCCGCGCTCGGCTGGCCGGCCGACAGGTTGACCAGGTCGCCGTGGGTGCGCTGGCGCTCCGCGGCGGCCAGCCACACGTCCATCACATAGAACGGTGGAATCCCGGCGCGCAGCGCTGCGCCTCGACTGCTCCTCGCGTCCGTGGTGCCCATCCGAGCCAGGCTAGAACACTTCGGATTCGAGCCGGCGCAGGTGCTCGCGCGGCGGACCCAACAGCTGGGCGCTGCCATGCGCCCGCTTGAAGTACAGCTGGATGTCGTGCTCCCAGGTGATCGCGATCCCGCCGTGCATCTGGACGGCTTCGGCGGCCACCTTCGAGAACGCCTCGGTGGCCGCCACCCGCGCCAGCGCTGCGGCCGTCGCCGACGGCTCGGTTACCGCGTCGTCGACAACCGCGCGCGCGGACTGCACCGCGACGTACAGATCGGCCATCCGGTGCTTGAGCGCCTGGAAACTGCCGATCGGTCGGCCGAACTGGACGCGGTCCTTGGTGTATTGGACGGTCAGGTCCAGACACCTTGTAGCGGCGCCGATCTGCTCGGCGGCCACGAGGATCGCGGCGGTGTCGGCGAGCCCAGGATCGGAGCCGATGTCCGCGGTGTTCTTGGGCTCGACGCAAGCGAGTCGACGCGTCAGGTCCATGGCCTCGATTGGGTGCGCGGTGAAGGTCGTCCAGCGGGTCAGCGTCGTACCGGTGGCGGCGATCACGACATCGGCGATGTCGCCGTTGACCACGTAGCCGGGATCGAAAACGACGGTCCCGATCGATGTGCCCTCGGCCAGCCGCTCCAACGCGTCGGTGTCCGGCGCTTCCCCGGTTTGGATAGCGGCGAGCAAGGCGAGTTCAGCGAGCGTGGTGCCGAGCAGCGGCGTCGGTACCAACGCCTTGCCCAACTCCTCGAGCACGACGGCCGCATCGGCGAGTTCGCCGCCTGCGCCGCCCAGTTCTTCCGGCACCACCAGCGCGGCAGCACCGACCTGCTCGCACAACAGCTGCCACAGCGACTCGTCGTAGCCGCGTTCGGATGCCATCGCTTCCCGCACGGCCGCGGGCGACGCGTGCTTTTCGACCAATGCCGCGACGGTCTCGCGCAGCAGCTCTCGTTCTTCTGTCATGAGAAGGCCTCCAATACCCGCCGGCGGTGCCATGTCGGGTCGCCCCATGCCGAACGCAGGGCCTGCACCCGCAGCAGCCACAGCGAGACGTCGTGCTCCTGCGTGAAGCCGATCGCTCCGTGGGTCTGCAGTGCCGATCGCGCCGCGAGCAACGCGGCATCGGACGAGGCGACCTTGGCAGCGCTGACGTCGCGTGCGGTGTCTTCCGAGTTGTCGGCGAGCGAAAGCGCCGCCCCGTACACCAACGGCCGAGCCAGCTCCACCGCGATGTGCACATCGGCGAGTTTGTGTTTGATGGCCTGATACGTGCCTATCGCACGGCCGAATTGCGTGCGCTGCTTGGCGTATTCGACAGATGCGTCGAGCAGTGCCTGCGCGGCGCCGACCAGCTGCGCGGCGGTGACCAGCGCACCGAACTCGTACGCGCGCGCGACATCGGCCCGCTGCGGTTCGCCGCAGGCGTTGACGTCGAACAGCTTCCGGCTGGGATCGACGGACTCATGTTGCTCACCCAAGGTGCCGTTACGCACGGAACCGTCGGCGGCCACCAAGATCAGACCGGCCGAGTCAGCGTCGACTGCCCGCGGCACCCGCGGCGGCAGCGCGACGGTGGCGAGCAGTTCACCGGCGGCCAGCGCCGCGCTGCGGTCGTCATCGGCAAGCAGAATCGGTGCCACCGCAATGGATTCGGTGACAGGCCCCGGGACACACCAGCGACCCAGCCGCTCCGCGGCGACCACCAGATCCGCCGGGTGGGCCCCGATGCCGTCGTACTTCTCCGGCACGGCCAGCGCGGTGACACCGAGGTCGGCCAGTCGGGCCCACACCTTGCGGCCCGGCGCGGTGTCGCCCGCGGCCCACGCCCGCACCGCGCCGGGCAGATCGGCGGCGGCCAGCGCCGCGTCGATGCTGGCCGCGAAATCGCGCTGTTGCTCGTCAGTCTCGAAAAACACAGTCGAATCTCACTTCTTAGCCTCCCGAGGCAGACCCAACAGCCGTTCGGCGATGATGTTGCGCTGAATCTCGTTGGTGCCCGCGTAGATCGGACCGCCGAGCGCAAACAGCAGACCGTCGGTCCACGAGTCGGCCAGTTCACCGTCGGCGTCCCGCATGTCAAGCGCAGTCTGGTGGATCGCGACGTCGAGGTCTGACCAGAACACCTTGGTCACCGACGACTCCGCGCCCAGCTCGCCGCCGGCGGCCACCCGTGTCACGGTCCCGAACGTGTGCAGGCGGTAGGCCTGCGCTTTGATCCACGCGTCGGCGACCCGGTCGGTGTACGCCTCGTCCGGCGCCGCTCTCCACTGCGCGACCAGTCGTTCGGCAGGGGCCAGGAAGCGCGCCGGGCTGCGCAGCGACATGCCGCGCTCGTTGCTCGACGTGCTCATCGCCGCGCGCCAGCCGTCGTGCACGCCGCCGATCACGTCGTTGTCGGGCACGAACACGTCGTCGAGAAAGATCTCACCGAAGCCGGTGTCGCCGCCGAGCTGCGCGATCGGGCGAACGGTGATGCCCTTGGCCTTCAGGTCGAACATGAAGTACGTCAGTCCGCGGTGGCGCTCGGCGTCGGGGTCGGACCGGAACAGCCCGAACGCCCTCTCGCCGAACGGGGCCCGCGAGCTCCAGATCTTCTGACCGTTGAGCAGCCAGCCACCGTCGGTCTTGGCGGCCGTGGAGCGCAACGACGCGAGGTCGCTGCCGGACTCCGGTTCCGACCACGCCTGCGCCCAGATCTCCTCGCCGCTGGCCATTTTGGGCAACACGCGGTCACGCTGCTCTTCGGTGCCGTGCGCGAACAGCGTCGGCGCCAACATCGACGTGCCGTTGGCGCTGGCCCGTCCCGGGGCACCGGAGCGGAAGTACTCCTCCTCGTACACCACCCACTGCAACAGGGAGGCGTCACGGCCGCCGTACTTCTCCGGCCAGGTGATCACCGAAAGGCCGGCCTCGTAGAGCACCTTGTCCCAGTGCCGGTGCTGCTCGAAGCCTTCCGCGGTGTCGTAGGACTTCGTCGGTAGCGAGTCCTTTTTTGCCGCAAGGAATTCGCGCACCTCGGTCTGGAACTCGAGGGTGGCGTCGTCGAAATTGAGGTCCATAGAAACTAGTGAGTCCCTTCACGCAGCAGCGGCTTGACCACCTTGCCGCCTGGATTGCGCGGCAGCACGTCGAGGAACTCCACCGTTCTCGGTGTCTTGAACTTCGCCAAATACCGACGCGTGTAAGCGATTACGGTCTCTTCATCGAGGTTCGTGCCCGGCTTGGCCACCACGAAGGCCTTACCGACCTCGCCGAGCCGGTCGTCGGGTACACCGATGACCGCGGAGTCGGCGACGCCGTCCAGCCGGGCCAGCACCTGCTCGACCTCGGCCGGGTAGACGTTGAAGCCGCCGCTGATGTACATGTCCTTGAGCCGGTCGGTGATACTCAGGTTGCCGCCTTCGTCGACGCGGCCGACGTCACCGGTGTGCAGCCAGTCGTCGGCGTCTATCGCCGCGGCGGTGGCCTCCGGGTCCTCGAGATAGCCGAGCATGACGTTCGGTCCGCGCAGCAGCACCTCGCCGGTGCCGTCGTCGGCCGGCTTGTCGATGCGCAGCTCGAAGTCGGCAATCGGTCGGCCACAGGTGGTGGCGACGGTGACCGCATCGTCGTCGGCGCGGCACATGGTGCCGAAGCCGTTGGCCTCGGTCAGCCCGTATGCGGTGAGCACGATGTCGAAATCCAGTTCGGCTTGCATGCGTTCGATGAGCACGACCGGGACAACCGCCGCGCCGGTGACCGCGAACCGCAGCGAGGACAGATCGTAGTCACCGCGCCTGGGGTGGTCGAGCAACGTCTGGTAGATCGTCGGGGGCCCGGGCAGCACGGTGATCCGGTGGTCGGCCACGGCTTGCATGGCCTGTTCGGGGTCGAAGATCAGCTGCGGGATCAGGGTCGCCCCGGTCTGCAGGCACGCAAGGATTCCGGCCTTGTAGCCGAAATTGTGGAAGAACGGGTTGATGCAGAGATAGCGGTCCTCGCTGGTGATCTGGCCGCATGCCGCCCAGGCAGCCGAGCCCGCCAGCGATTGCCGGTGCGCACACAGCGCGCCCTTGCTGCGGCCGGTGGTTCCGGAGGTGAACAGGATGTCAGAGACGTCATCGGGCTTGACCGCTGCGGCGCGCGCATCGACCGCGTCCAACTCAGTGCCGCGGGCCACGAACTCGTCCCAGGTGCCGTCGTTCTTCTCGATGGGAACCCGGACGATATGCCGCAACGCGGGCACAGCGTCGCGGTCGAGTTCGGCGGTCTTGTCGGCGCCGAGGAACTCACCCATCCCGATCAGCAGCGGCGCACCGGTCCGGGCCAGGATGTCGGTGGCCTCACTGGCGGTGTAGCGGGTGTTGAGCGGCACGAGGACGCCGCCGGCGTAGTGCGTCGCAAGGCACGCGACCACCCAGTGCCAGGTGTTCGGCGACCAGATCGCGACCCGGTCCCCGGCACCGACGCCAAGGTCGATCATCGCGGCCGCCGCCCGCCGGACCTCGGCCCGCAGGTCGGCAAACGTGACCCGCCGATCGCTTGTGACCAGCGCATTGCGCTCGGAAAACCCGTCGGCAATCCGGTCAAGGACCTGCGGAATGGTCCTCGGCTGTGACATTCCCCGGTCGTCCCCCTGCCCTTCGGGCGGGTGGGCTCCCAGCTTGCGAGGGGAGTGCCCCCACCGCTCCGTCTGCCCGCCGGGCCTCGTCATCGATGCTCCTCTAACAAAGCAAGTGCTTGGTAGGTTAGCCTACAGGGGTGATAGAGGTCCAGGAGTTCCGGGCCGAGGTCAACGACTGGCTCGCCGACAACCTCGTCGGCGAATTCGCCGGGCTCAAGGGCCTTGGCGCGCCGGGGCGGGAGGACGAGGCGTTCGAGGAACGGCGGGCCTGGAACCGGCATCTGGCGGCCGCGGGTCTGACCTGTCTTGGCTGGCCGGTCGAGCACGGCGGGCGGGGCCTTTCGGTTGCGCACCGCGTCGCGTTCTACGAGGAGTACGCCCGCGCCGATGCACCGCATAAGGTCAACCACTTCGGCGAGGAACTGCTGGGGCCGACGCTGATCGCCTATGGCACGACGAGGCAACAGCAGCGATTTCTGCCGAAGATACTCGACGTGACCGAGCTGTGGTGTCAGGGCTACTCGGAACCCGGCGCGGGCAGTGACCTGGCCAACGTGTCAACGACGGCCGAACTCGACGGCGACCAGTGGGTGATCAACGGCCAGAAGGTGTGGACGTCGATGGCCCATCTGTCGCAGTGGTGCTTCGTGGTGGCCCGCACCGAGAAGGGCTCCAAGCGGCACGCCGGCCTGTCGTATCTGCTTGTGCCGCTGGACCAGCCCGGCGTCGAAATACGCCCGATCGTGCAGCTAACCGGGACGGCGGATTTCAACGAGGTGTTCTTCGACGACGCCCGCACCGATGCCGATCTGGTGGTCGGTGCGCCCGGCGACGGGTGGCGGGTCGCAATGGAAACGCTGACGTTCGAGCGTGGCGTGTCGACCCTTGGTCAGCAGATCCGTTATGCGCGTGAGTTTTCCAACCTGGTGGAGGTGGCCAAACGCACCGGCGCCGACGACGATCCGCCGATCCGGGAACGGCTGACCCGATCCTGGGTGGGCCTGCGGACGATGCGCTCGTACGCGCTGGCGACGATGGACCTCGGGCAGCACCGGAGCCGCTCGGCCGGCGACATGGGGCAGGGCCAGGACAACGTCTCGAAGCTGTTGTGGGCCAACTGGCATCGCGACCTGGGCGAGCTGGCGATGGACATTGTCGGCAAGGCCTCTCTGGTGGCCAAAGACGGCGAGTTCGACGTGTGGCAGCACCTCTACCTGTTCACCCGCGCAGACACCATCTACGGCGGGTCCAACGAGATCCAACGCAACATCATCGCCGAGCGGGTGCTCGGCCTACCAAGAGAGGTCAAGGGATGACCCTGGCTGTAGCCCCCAAGGAGATTGAGGGACACGGGCTTCTGAACGGCAAGGTCGTCGTCGTGACGGCCGCGGCCGGCACTGGGATCGGATCGTCGGTGGCGCGTCGTGCGTTGGTCGAGGGTGCCGACGTCGTCGTCTCCGACCACCACGAACGCCGGCTGGGCGAGGCCCGCGACCAGCTGGCCGAGCTGGGGCTTGGCCGGGTGGAGAGCGTGGTGTGCGACGTCGCGTCCACCGCACAGGTCGACGCGTTGATCGCCTCGACCACGGCGCGCATGGGTCGCTTGGACGTGCTGGTGAACAACGCCGGACTGGGCGGCACGACGCCGGTGGTGGACATGACCGACGACGAATGGGACCGCGTCATGAACGTGACGCTGACATCGGTGATGCGGGCCATCCGCGCGGCGCTGCGCTATTTCCGGGATGCCGACCACGGTGGGGTGATCGTCAACAACGCCAGCGTGCTTGGCTGGCGGGCGCAACACTCCCAGTCGCACTACGCGGCGGCAAAGGCCGGTGTGATGGCGTTGACCCGTTGCAGTGCAATCGAAGCCGTCGAGTATGGCGTACGCATCAACGCAGTTTCACCGAGCCTCGCGCGGCACAAGTTCCTGGAGAAGACCAGCTCTTCTGAGTTGTTGGACCGGCTGTCGGAGGTCGAGGCGTTCGGCAGGGCCGCCGAGCCGTGGGAAGTCGCCGCCACCATTGCTTTCCTGGCCAGTGATTACTCCAGTTATCTCACTGGAGAAGTGATTTCGGTGTCGAGCCAGCATCCATGAGCACTCCGTCCCCCGCCAGTCGACGTGACGAGCTCCTCGAGCTCGCCGCGGCGATGTTCGCCGAGCGAGGGCTGCGGGCGACGACGGTGCGCGATATCGCCGACTCCGCAGGAATCCTGTCCGGCAGCCTGTATCACCACTTCTCGTCAAAGGAGGAGATGGTGGACGACGTACTGCGCGGATTCCTCGACTGGCTGTTCGTTCGCTATCAGGAGATCGTCGCGACCGAGCCGAACCCGCTGGAGCGCCTCAAGGGGCTGTTCCTCGCGTCGTTCGAGGCGATCGCGCACCGGCACGCACAGGTCGTCATCTACCAGGACGAGGCCAAGCGACTGTCGGGTCAGCCGCGGTTCTCCTATGTGGAGGAGCGCAACAAAGAGCAGCGCAAGATGTGGATGGATGTGTTGAACCAGGGCATCGAGGAGGGCTACTTCCGGCCCGACATCGACGTCGACCTCGTGTACCGGTTCATCCGCGACACCACCTGGGTTTCGGTCCGCTGGTATCAGCCGGGCGGACCGTTGACGGCCGAGCAGGTCGGCCAGCAGTACTTATCCATCGTTCTCGGCGGTATCACGAGAGAGGAAGACTGACATGGCTGTGACTTCGGAGGCGTACGTCATCGAAGCTGTGCGCACCGCGGTCGGCAAGCGCAACGGATCGCTTGCCGGCGTGCATCCCATCGACCTCGGAGCGGCGGCCTGGCGCGGGCTGTTCGAGCGCGTCGACGTCGATCCCGGTGCGGTCGACGACGTCATCGCCGGCTGCGTCGACGCCATCGGACCGCAGGCAGGCAACATCGCCCGATTGTCGTGGTTGGCCGCCGGTTATCCGGAGGAGGTCCCCGGTGTCACGGTGGATCGGCAGTGCGGTTCGAGTCAGCAGGCAATTTCCTTTGGTGCACAGGCGATTCTGTCCGGCACTGCCGATCTGATCGTGGCAGGCGGCATGCAGAACATGAGCCAGATCCCTATCTCCGCAGCGATGATCGTCGGTGAGCAATTCGGGTTCACCTCGCCCACCAACGAATCCAAGAGTTGGCTGCATCGCTATGGCGATCAGGAGATCTCGCAGTTCCGCGGTTCGGAATTGATCGCCGACAAGTGGGACATCTCGCGTGAGGAGATGGAGCAGTACTCGCTGACCAGCCACCAGCGCGCGCAGCAGGCGATCCGTGCCGGGTACTTCGAGAACGAGATCATCCCCGTCCAGATCGACGGGGCCGGTTTCGTCACCGACGAGGGGCCGCGCGACACCTCGCTGGAGAAGATGGCAGGCCTCAAGACCCTCGTCGAAGGCGGCAGGTTGACCGCCGCGATGGCGAGCCAGATCTCCGACGGGGCCAGCGCGGTGCTGCTCGCGTCTGAGCAGGCCGTCAAGGATCACGGGCTCAAGCCGCGCGCCCGCATCCACCACATCAGCGCCCGCGGCGCCGACCCGGTGTTCATGCTGACGGGACCGATTCCGGCAACCCGGTACGCATTGGAGAAGACGGGCCTTTCGATCGACGACATCGACACCGTGGAGATCAACGAGGCCTTCGCGCCCGTCGTCATGGCGTGGCTAAAAGAGACCAAGGCCGACCACGCGAAGGTCAATCCCAGCGGCGGCGCGATCGCGCTCGGTCACCCCCTCGGTGCGACAGGCGCCAAGTTGTTCGCCACGATGCTGAACACGTTGGAGCGCACCGGCGGTCGCTACGGACTGCAGACGATGTGCGAGGGCGGCGGCACCGCCAACGTCACGATCATCGAGCGCCTTTAGGCGGTGAGGCTTCGCCCCCCGCGCGCGAAACTGTATTCCAGCAGGCATCCACTCGAACTTTCCCTGCCGGAATACAGTTTCGCGGTCTGATGACTAGTGGTCGTGGATGACCACACCGCGGATGTTGCGTCCCGCGAGCATGTCGTCGAAGGCCTCGTTGACGTCGTTGAGCTTGTACTCGGCGGTGACCGCCTCGTCGAGCAGTAGCTTGCCCTGGCGGTAGAGGCTGAGTAGCCGGGGAATATCCGCACAGGGGTTGGCCTCGCCGTAGAGGCTGCCGAGCAGGCGCTTCTGGAAGAGCGTGAAGAACGCCATCGGCAGCGTCGGTGTCACGTCGGCCATCGACGCGATCGCCGTCAACACCACCGCGCCGCCTTTCCGGACGATGTCGAGCGCCTCGCCGATCATCGGGCCCTTTGCCACGCCGACGGTCAGCAGCGCGGAGTCCGCCATCACTCCTTTGGTCAGCTCTGCCACCAACGCCGTCGCCTCCGGCATCGAGGTGACGAAATGGGTGGCACCGAACTGGAAAGCCTTATCGCGTTTGCCTTCGACAATGTCGACCACAACGATCTTTTCCGCGCCGGCCAGCCTTGCGCCCTGGATCGCACCGCTGCCGATACCACCGCAGCCGATCACCACAACCGTGTCGCCCGGCGTGACGTCGGCGGTGTTGACCGCCGATCCCCATCCCGTGGTGATCCCGCAGCCCAGCAGGCAGGCACGAGACAACGGCAGGTCATCGTCGATCTTGACCACCGACGCATCGGGCACCGTGCCGTACTGGGCGAAGGTCCCCAGCAGTGATGCAGCGCCGACGTCGCGGCCCCGCGCATGTCGCCGGTAGGTGCCGTCGATCTGCGTCCCGGCCAAGATGAGTGCGCCAAGGTCACACAGGTTCTGTTGTCCGGTCGCACACCAGCGGCAGCGTCCACATGCCGGCAGGAAGGATGCCACGACGTGGTCACCAACTTTCAAGTCGCGCACGCCCGGCCCGACCTCCTGCACGATGCCCGCGCCCTCGTGTCCGCCGATGATGGGCATCGGCACCCCGGCGAGGTCGCCGGTGCGGACGTGGTGATCGGAGTGACACAGACCGGTGGCCTCGAACGACACCAGGACCTCGCCCTCTTGCGGGCCGTCGAGTTCGACCTCCTCGACAGACCACTGTTCGTTAACGCCCCACAGCACCGCTGCGTTTGTCTTCATAGGGCATGAGCGTAGGGAGACACGATCTCCGACGGAGGCGAATTGACTCCAGCGATTACTGCGCGAGCGCCCGGCGAGCTATTCGGCGAAAGCCGCCGCAGCCTGCAGATGTTTGACGGCGTCGCTGACGATCGACTCGATCAGCTCGGCGCACGAGGGGAGATCGTCGAGGATGCCCGCAACCTGCCCCGACGCCAGCACGCCGGCGTCGGTGTTGCCTTCCACCAGCCCGGCCTTCAACAGCATCGGGGTATTGGCTGCCATCACGACCTGCGACCAGGTCAGCTCCTTGCCGTGCCGCATCTCGAGACCGTCGCTGATCATCGACCGCCAGGTCATACCGGACATCTTCTTGAACTTCTGCGCGTTGCGCACCGCGGCAGTGAATCCGCGAATCGGAGAGCCGCTTTCCAGCTTCTCGACAAGCCCGGTGCGCAGAACGCGGTGCGGCATGCCGTCGACGCGGGTCGACACCACGGTGCCGTCCAGCGCCGCTGCGAGGTAGCGCTGCTTGACCGGGTCGGGCACCGTCGAATCCGACGTCAGCAGGAAGCGCGTGCCCATCGCCACGCCTGCGGCGCCATAGGACAGCGCCGCGGCCAACCCGCGGCCATCGAAGAACCCGCCCGCAGCGACGACCGGAATGTCCACCGCGTCGAGCACGGACGGGAGCAACAGCGTGGTGGCGATCGGACCGGTGTGGCCGCCTCCCTCGCCGCCTTGCACGATTACCGCGTCGGCGCCCCAACCCGCGACCTTCTTGGCATGCTTGGCCAGGCCGACCGACGGAATCACCACGACGCCTGCCTCTTTGAGCTT
>JAOPVX010000319.1 GCA_025965975.1 Mycobacterium sp.
AAGGTGAACGGAGTCAACTTGAACCAACTAAAGCACGACAATCATTGTCGAAATGTCGCCGGCCGAGAAAAGTGGCGTCGCCGAGCCGCCTTTGGAAAGGCCCGGCTGGCGGCGTAGGGGTGAGGAATGCATGGATAAGTTCTGTCTGAAGTATGTGACTTCGACCAGCGATATGAGGGAAAGAGCGGGGCGCGGGTGTTTATTGTGTGGCCTCGAAGTCCTGCAGAATGCCCTTCGGACAGATGAGTAATGCTGGCCCGCTGCCGCGGGGGAACGAGCTAGAGGGCAGAGTGGCCATCGTCACGGGTGGTGGGCGGGGACTCGGTCGCCACCATGCCCTCTTCCTCGCCAGTCGAGGGGCAAAGCTGGTCGTGAACGACGTTGGAGGCGATGTAGAAGGCTCCGGTGGGGATGAGAGCGCTGCTGAAAGTGTGGTTGCTGAAATACGCGCCCAAGGTGGGGTTGCGATCCCAAACTTCGCCAATGTGGCAGATTGGGCTGCCGGCGAAGGTCTGATACGGGCAGCCATCGAGACCTTTGGTGATCTTCACATCTTGGTGAACAATGCCGGGATCGTCCGGGACATTGCCCTGCCGGAGATGTCGGAATCGCAGCTGGACTCGGTTCTCGATGCCCACGTGAAGGGGCACTTTGTCCCGCTCCGACATGCGGCGCGTTATTGGTCCCATCGACATGAAGCCGGTTTGCCGGTTCGCGCCTCAGTGATCAACACCACATCGCGAAGCGGCCTCTATCCCGCGAGGCCAAACTCGCTGTGGACGCCGGAAAAAGGAAGGGGTCAGTCGAACTACGCCGCTGCGAAGGCGGCGATCGCGGCTATGACACTCGCTCTCGCTGCCGAGCTCTCGATCTTCGACATCCGCGTTAATGCAATTGCCCCTGTGGCACGCACGCGCATGACCGAATCAATGGAGCACCTCAGGGACGAAGCGCAAGCCCGCGGCGCGGACCCCGAGTTCGATCCCTTCGACGGCGAGAACGTGTCGCCGCTCGTCGGTTGGCTCGGTACGTCGGACTGCGCCATGACGGGGCAGGTCTACTTTATCTTCGGGGGCACCGTGCAACCGATGGTCGGCTGGACGCGTCGTGGAGGACTCAACAGGGACGGGCGATGGACGATCGATCAGTTGAGGGATTCCGCTGACCTGCTGATGGTCGAACAGCCCGCCGGCGACAAGGGATCATGATTGCCAGGAACTCGCTGCTGAAGTGACGAGATACGTCCTGCAGGTGACCATGCCTTCGGTCTTCCCTCGCACCGTGGGCGACCGACTTCCCCTGCGAGGTGCCGGACAGGACCAAGGCGTGCCGAAGATCAGGCGAGGAAGTTGATGGCAGGAATCTCATTTAAGGGCGATGTCCACATCCTGATCCGGCGCGGGCCGCAGCACGTCCGGTTCACCCCGGCCGAGCTGCTGATCGGCGAGCTCGCCGACGCCGATGTCATCGGCCACGACGACGGCTTCCTCGCCGCGGGCGTCCCGGAGCACGACGACCGTTGATCGATCCCTGATTGGGAGCGTGCTTGCAGTCGAAGGTTGTTGGGTGGGGACCTTCGTCCATGTAAGTGGTACGCTCGGTACCATACTCAGAGTCGAGGAGTCGCGCACACCCATGAGCATTCGTACCGAAATCGTCGATGCCGCGTTGGTGGTGACGATCGACCGACCCCAGGTCCGGAACGCTTTGGACCTGGGCGCCCTGGCGGAGCTGCAAGAGGTGCTCGACACGGTCGAGGATCGCCCCGACGTCGCCGGTGTTGTGCTCACCGGCAACGGTGCGTTCTGCTCGGGAGCCGAGCTGCAGTCTTTGGTGGCGCGGGCGGCGGGCTCGGAGTCTGCGCGGCGGGGCAGTGTCGAACACCGTGCGCAGGGCCTGATCCGTCGGCTGGTGGCCCTGGAGGTTCCCACCGTCGCTGCCATCGACGGTCCTGCCGTCGGAATGGGCTTCGACATCGCACTTGCCTGTGACAGCAGGCTGATCGGCGCTGACGGGTGGTGCATGCAGGGTTGGGGCCGGGTAGGCCTGGTCGGCGGGACCGGCGGTGACCTCATGCTGCGCCTGCTCAACCCGTCGATCGTCTGGAAGCTCCTTGAGGAGCAACCCCGCATCGACGGAGCCCGAGCCGAGCGATGGGGGCTCGGCGAGACGGTAGCCGAGGGAACCGCCCGCGACGCGGCTGTTCGTCGGATCTCGAAGCTCGCGCTGCTACCGCGCCATGCCCTGGCAAGCTATGTGTCGTTTCACCGACACGCATTGCGCGAGCACCTGGACGCCCATCTCACCCGGTGCGCCCGGATTCAGGCCGAGCTCCTCGGCGACCCGGGCTTCGGCGCCAAGGTAGCCCGCCTCGTCGGCTCCAAGAAGGGCGCGTCCTGAGATGGGCCTGAAACTGACCGTCGATCCTGCGCGTTGCGCAGGCCACGGGCAGTGCTATGCCGTGGCCCCGGAACTGTTCACCGACGACACCGAGGGCTTTGGCGTCCCCGTGCGAGCGACGATCTCGCAGGCAGATCGTGAGCTGGCACTCAGGGCGCAGCGCTGTTGTCCTGAGGATGCGATCAGCGTCGAGGACGCACCGTCGGATCTGCCCATGCTCGGTGGCGGATCCGATGCCCTCTAGCCAAGGCCGAGAGCTCCAAGGACGGGCCGCGATCGCTACCGGCCACGGGACGGGGGAACCTGGAAGGGACCCGCAAATCCGCGGCGATCACGCGCGAAAAGCACAGCGGCGCAATCGTCAACATCTCCTCGTTGTCGGGCAAGGTCGGGCTCGCGGCCACACCAATTACTCGGCGGCCAAGGCGGGAATCGTCGGCATGACGACGGCCGCCGCCAAGGAAGTCGCGCATCTGGGCGTGATCGTCAACGCGTTCCAGCCGGGTCTGACCCGGTCGGCGATGAGAGAGGCTATTCCGCAACGCATCTGGGATGCCAAGATGGCCGAGATCCCGATGGGTAGGGCCGCCGAGCCCAGTGAAGTCGCCTCCGTCGCATTGTTTCTGGCATCCGACTTGTCCTCCTACATGACCGGCACGGTGCTGGAGGTAACCGGCGGCAGGTTCATGTGAGCAGGGGAAGGGAAGCCAATGCCTGAAGCCGTGATCTGCGAACCGGTCCGCACGCCGATCGGACGTTACGGCGGGATGTTCAAAGCGCAGACGGCCGTGGAACTCGGTGTCGCCGCGTTGCAGGGACTGCTCGCGCGCACCGGCATCGCACCCGATTCGGTCGAGGACGTCATC
This sequence comes from Mycobacterium sp., assembly GCA_025965975.1. Classification (GTDB taxonomy): domain Bacteria; phylum Actinomycetota; class Actinomycetes; order Mycobacteriales; family Mycobacteriaceae; genus Mycobacterium. The sequence continues at coordinate 3,267 of JAOPVX010000319.1, forward strand.
CTCGGGCACTGCTATCCCAACGGCGAGGCGCCGGCGATCGGGCGAGTGGTGGCGCTCGACGCTGGCCTGCCGGTCACGGTTCCGGGCATGCAGGTCGACCGCCGCTGTGGGTCCGGTCTTCAGGCAGTCATCCAGGCGTGCCTGCAGGTGGCCAACGGAGACAACGAGTTGGTGATCGCAGGCGGCGCCGAGAGTATGAGCAACGCCGCGTTCTACTCCACTGACATGCGCTGGGGCGTCCGCGGCGGAATCGCGGTGCACGACAGCCTGGTTCGCGGTCGTTCCACCGCGGGCGGACACCACTATCGAGTTCCCGGCGGCATGCTGGAAACCGCCGAGAACCTGCGCCGGCAGTACGCACTCTCGCGGACGGAACAAGACGAACTCGCGGTGAGCTCGCATCAGCGGGCGGTGGCCGCCCAGAAGAACGGGATTCTCGCCGAGGAGATCGTCGGTGTTGCGGTGCGCACTCGGCAGGGCGAGGAACAGATCGACACAGACGAGCATCCTCGCGCCGACACGTCGGTGGAGTCGTTGAGCAGGCTGAAACCGATCCGCATCTCCGACGATCCGGAGGCCACCGTCACCGCAGGAAACGCCAGCGGGCAAAATGACGCGGCGTCGATGTGCGTGGTGACCACCCGCGAGAAGGCCGGCGAATTGGGGCTGAGACCCTTGGTGCGCCTGCGGTCCTGGGGTTCGGCAGGCGTCGCGCCGAACATCATGGGCATCGGTCCGGTGCCCGCTACCGAAGTGGCGCTGCACAAGGCCGGCCTGACACTGGCCGACATGGACCTCATCGAACTGAACGAAGCGTTCGCCGCGCAGGCGCTGGCCGTGATGCACGAGTGGGGTTTCACCGCCGCTGATGGCGAACGCACCAACGTGCATGGCTCGGGCATATCGCTCGGCCACCCGGTCGGCGCCACCGGCGGGCGGATGCTTGCGACCCTCGCCCGTGAGCTCGACCGCCGGCAGGCGCGCTACGGGCTGGAGACGATGTGCATCGGTGGCGGCCAGGGCCTGGCCGCGGTTTTCGAACGGGTCACGCAATGACATTGCCCCTGAACGGGATCCGGGTTGTCGAGATATCCAGCTTCGTCGCCGCGCCGTTGTGCGGCATGACGCTGGCCCAGCTCGGGGCCGAGGTGATCCGCGTCGATCCGATCGGCGGTGCGGCCGATTACCGCCGGTGGCCCCTGGCCGCCGGCGGCACGAGCATCTACTGGACCGGCCTGAACAAGGGCAAGCGCTCGGTGGCGGTCGACCTCCGGTCCTCCGAGGGCCAGCAGTTGGTGGCGCGGCTGATCGTCGAGGGTGACGGCATCCTGCTCACCAATGCCGCGGGGCTGTCCGCGGTGTCCT
>JAOPVX010000328.1 GCA_025965975.1 Mycobacterium sp.
CGTGGCAGACCATCCCCGAGATGGTCTTGAGCGCGGCGGACCGCTTCGGCGATGCGGAAGCGGTCGTCGACCCTCCGCTGCGTCTGACTTTCACCGAAGTAGTCGAGCGGATCCGTTGCGCCGCAGGTGCGTTCGCAGACATGGGCATTGACAGGGGCGATCGGGTTGCTGTCTGGGCGCCCAACTCCGCGGAATGGATGATCGCAGCGTTCGGGCTGCTCACCGCCGGCGGGGTGCTTATGCCGGTCAACACGCGGTTCAAGGCGGAGGAGGCGGCCGACATCATCGGCCGCAGCGGCGCGAAGGCCGTCCTCGTCCAGAAGGGGTTCCTGGGGCAGGAATGCACCGCGCCCGCCGGTTCACCCGTGATCGACCTGAAGTCCGAGTTCCTGTCCAGCGGTTCACCATTTCATCGGGACGTCAGCGGCGATGACATCTCCGACATCATCTTCACCTCGGGCACGACCGGCAGGCCCAAGGGCGCCAGGATGAATCACCGCCAGACGCTACGGATGTACGAGGAATGGGCGACTCTCGCGGATCTGCGCGAGGGCGACCGCTATCTGATGATCAACCCGTACTTCCATACCTTCGGGTTGAAGGCGGGCCTGATCGCATCGTTCCTGCGCGGCGCGACGATGTTACCGGTTGCGGCCTTCGACATCGATGAGGTCGTGGGACTGATTGAGCGGGAACGGATCACGATGCTACCCGGGCCGCCGACGCTCTATCACTCGTTGCTCAATGTCGGCGACAAGGGCAAGCTCGCGACACTGCGGGCCGGCGTCACCGGCGCGGCCGACATCCCGGTCGAACTCGTTCGGCGGATACACGACGAACTTCCGTTCCACACGCTCATGACGGGCTACGGGCTCACCGAGGCCGGCAACGTGACTCTCTCCCGCCCTGGCGACTCATTCGAAGACGTCGCGACGACCGCCGGACTCCCGTGCGAGGACGTCGAGGTGCGTATCGCCGACGACGGGGAGGTGCTCGTGCGTGGTTATGGCGTCATGCAGGGATACTTCGATGATCCCGCCGCCACGGCGGAGGCGATCGATGCCGACGGCTGGCTGCACACCGGCGATCTCGGCACCATCGATGACGCAGGCCGGTTGCGGATCGTCGGCCGGAAGAAGGACGTGTTCATCGTCGGCGGCTTCAACGCGTACCCCGCCGAGATCGAAGGCTTTCTGCTGGAGCACCCCGCCGTGGCGCAGGCCGCGGTGATCGGTGTTCCCGATGAGCGATTAGGTCAGGTGGGCAAGGCGTTCGTGGTGATCAGGGCCGACCACAACGGCGTCACCCCCGACGAGCTGATCGCTTGGAGCCGCGACCGGATGGCCGGATTTAAGGTTCCGCGGTTCGTGGAATTCACCGACGGGCTACCGTTGAACGCCACTGGCAAGGTCGTGAAGGACGACTTATCCAAGAGACACCGCTGAGCGGATGCACAGCGCGTAAATAGCATTTCCGCAGAAAGCCCGGCTTTGCCCAGGCTCGCGGAGGCAGGTATCGTCGCGGCGATGCTCAAAAATGAATAATGGCATTCTCATAGAGCAGTGCACGTAACAGACAAGGAGGTCGCCGTGCCGTCTTTCAGGCGCCGCGAGTCGGTGGTCGACGCTAATCGCGTCGATGAGCCGCCGCAGGACCCTGATCGTGCGGTGGATGCGGCGCAGGCCCGGGCCCTCGCGGAGGAAGCGGAAGCCGAGGCCGCCGAGGCGGAGGCCATCGCCACCGCCGTGCGCGCCAGGGCTCGGGCGCTCAAGTTGCGCAGGCAGGCCGAGGCCGCCGAAGCGACTGCGACCAACGGCCGCGCTGCCGTAGCCGAGGAGCCCGCAACGGAGGACCCGGACGCGACCGCCGAAGTGGATGCCCCCGACGTAACCAAGAGCGAGACGGACACGACGGTGGACGACGCCGCGTGCGCCGCGGAGGCAGACGACACGGTCGACGCAGCCGAGGCGGAACCGGCGGCGAAGCCGCGTCGCTGGACCACTGGCCGGATATTGAAGATCGCCGCCGCGTCGGTGGCGGCCATTGTCGCCTGCGCCCTGATCACGCTCAGTGTTCTCATGGTGCGACACCACCGCGATGTCGTGCGGGATCAGCAGCGCAACGCCGAGTACGCGGCCGCGGCCCGGCAGAGCGTCGTGACAATGATGTCACTGGACTTCAACAAGGCCAAAGAAGACGTGCAGCGCATCATCGACAATTCGACGGGCCAATTCAAGGACGATTTCCAAAACAACGCACCTGATTTCATCAAGGTCGCGCAGGACTCCAAGGTTGTCACCGACGTCACCGTCAATGCCACCGCCGTCGAATCGATGACCGACAACACGGCCACCGTCCTGGTTTCGGCCACGTCGCGGGTCACTAATTCCGCGGGCGCCAAGCAGGATCCCCGTTCATGGCGACTGACCGTGGATCTGAAGAGAGACGGTGGCCAGCTCAAGATGTCGAAAGTCGAGTTCGTACCGTGACCACCGATGACACCACCGACGTGGCCGACGTCGATAAGGCCGCCGGCGACGAAACCGGCGGCGCCACAGAGGTAACCGAAAGCGCCGCCGAGGCTACCGAGGCCGAAAACGAGGACAAAGAGGCCCCGTCGGATCCGCGAGACAGCGTCGTTCGGCAGACGCTGCGCGGCGCGAGGGCCCGGATTGGCGTGATTCTGTTGGCGGCGGCGCTAGTCGCGTCGGCGGGGGTCGCCTCGTGGCTGTTCTTCTTCCAGTACCGCCCGGATCAGGAGATCGATGCGGCCGCCGCCAAGGTCGCGATCGATGCGGCGTCGAAGGGGTCGGTCGCGCTCCTGACATACTCGCCGGGCAGCCTCGATAAGGATTTCGCGGCGGCGAAGTCTCACCTGACCGGTGACTTCCTGTCGTACTACACGCAGTTCACCGAACAGATCGTCACCCCGGCGGCCAAGCAGAAGGCGGTCAAGACCACCGCTACCGTCGTCCGTTCGGCGGTGGGTGAACTACATCCGGATTCAGCGGTGATCCTCGTGTTCATCAACCAGAACACGACCAGCAAGGAGAATCCCGACGGGGCGTTCGCTTCGAGCACCGTCAAGGTCGGGATGAAGAAGATCGACGGCACCTGGCGGATCTCGTCGTTCGACCCCGTGTAGCGTCGGCGCAGTGGCGGAGCCGAAGCCTGCGGACCTTGTGCTGTCAGGCGGCGGCGTCAAGGGCATCGGCCTGGTCGGTGCCGTCGTCGCGTTGATGGACGCCGGATACAGCGCCCAACGAGTGTCAGGAACATCGGCCGGATCCATCGCCGGCGCGGTCGTCGCGGCCGCGTCAATGCGCGACCAGCTCAGCCCCGAGGAAGTCAAAGATCTTGCGCTGCAGCTGGATTACCACAAGTTCACCGACCCAGGACCACTTGAACGTCTTCCCGTGCTCGGCCCGCCGTTGGCGCTGCTGCGGGGGACCGGCATCTACAAGGGCGACTACGCCCACGATTGGGTCCGCAGCCAGCTGAAAAACCTCGGCGTGCGCACGTTCGGCGATCTGGCCATCCACGACGACAGCCTGCCCGCCGAGCAGCGCTACAAGTTGGTCGTCACGGTCGCCGATGTGACGACGGGGCAGTTGGTCCGGCTGCCATGGGACTACCGCAGGGTCTACGGCCTCGACCCCGACGAACAGTGCGTGGCCGATGCCGTCCGCGCGTCGATGGCGATCCCGTTCTTCTTTCGTCCGGTCAAGCTGACCGGCTCCACCGGCCTGACCTCGACGTTGGTCGACGGTGGAATCGTGTCGAACTTTCCGATCGACTCGCTCGACCGCGCCGATGGCCGAAAACCTCGCTGGCCCAGTTTCGGTGTCACGGTGTTGCCGAATCTGCCAGAGGGCAACGACAAATTGATTCCCGCCTTGGCGCCCATCCGCCTGCTCGGACCGCCGCATCTGCTGGAGAACGTCATCACCACAGTGCTCGTTGGCCGCGATCAGGCCTACCTCAGCCAGCCGTGGGTGAACGCCCGCACGATCCGGGTGGACTCGACCGACGTCGGCTTCCTCGACTTCGACATCTCGGACAACGAGATCGAGGCCCAGTATGCGAAAGGGTATGCCGCCGCAGAGAAGTTCCTGTCGACCTGGGAGTTCGACGCCTACTGCGAGCGCTTCCGCTGATGGCGGATCTCGCTGCGATTGTGCCGCTGCCTGCGACGTTCGCGGACAACGCCGCTTTCGTCCCGTTGGCGGGGGAGCCGCCGTTGGCGCGCGTCGCGGGGACGATGCTCGGCGCGGCCGTGGTGGCAGTGGCCGAACCGCACATCGACGCTGTCCGCGAAAGCCTTGCGGCCCACGGGCTGTCAGACGTCGGCGTCGCCGTGGCCGAGGATCCGGGCTCGCGGGCGCATTGCCTGGCCGCAGGGCTGCAATACCTGAAAGACGCGCCGCGCCACGTCCTGATTCACGACCTACGTCGGCCGCTGGCGCCTGCAAGCCTTCGCGACCGGGTGATTTCCGCACTGCAGGCCGGAAGCCCCGTCGTGATGCCGGTGCTGGCGGTGACCGACAGCGTGAAAGCCGTCGACGCGCGCGGCTTCCTCACCGGCACCCTCGACCGCTCGACGTTGCGGACCGTGCAGTACCCACGCGGGTTCGCCGCCGACCAACTGTCGCAGCTGCTGGCCGGGCGGACATCGGATGAATTCGACGAGCTAGACGAGTCGCTTCGTACCGGCACGCGGATCACCTTTGTCGACGGGGACTCCGACGCGTTCGTCATCGAATTACCAAGGGACGCCGCCTTTGTCGAGGCGATCATCGCGTGCCGGCAGACGGATCCCCACCCAGCCGACGGTTGAGCAGGCGTCCCGCGATAGCCACGTCGCGGGCATATGTCACTTTCAGGTTGCCCTCGGCGCCGTCAAAGGTGCGGACCTGTTCATCGGTGTACTTCTCGATGCACGACGACGTGTCGGTGCCTTCGAAACCTTGCGCGGCGGCAGCCCGATACGCGTACAGAAGCGGGCGTGCCCGAAACGCCTGCGGCGTTTGCACGCGCACCAACCTGGCCCTGCCGCCCCTCGACTCGGCACCCCGAGGTCCCTGATGCACCACGTCCGGGATGGTCAACGCCGGTATGGCACCGCCGAACTCGCGGGCGACCGAAAGCGCGGTGACGAACATGTCGCGGCCGGCCAGCGGACGGGCGGCGTCGTGGATCAACACCACGTCGACCGCGCCCGATTCGATGTCGTCGGCGAGGTAACGCAGCACGTTGAACTCGGAGGCATGCCTGCTGTCTCCGCCCTCGACCAGTTCCACCGTCGCGGCAGGCAGTTCTGCCGTCACGATATCGTGAGCGAGGTCGCGTTCGCCGCGGCGGTACACAAGCACGGCGCGCGCGATCTGGGGAACCTGCACGACGGCGTTCAGCGACCAGGTCACCATGCTGCGGCCGGCCAGCACCAGATACGCCTTGTTGCCGTCGGCGCCGACACGCGTGCCAAGGCCCGCGGCCAGCACGACGCCGACGGCACGCGGCTCAGGCGACCTGCTCACGGGCGAACACTAGCGCCGTCGCCGCCCATCACGATAGGAGGCGGAGGGGCTTACGTCGACGACTCTGCTCAGTCCTCTGCGTGGCGGTCGTAATCCCACCGCTCCAGCCGCGTCTGCAGGTCGTACAGGCCCAGCGCGGCAAGCGGTGTGCCGACGGAGATGCAGATCATCAGTAACGCGTTCATGGCTCTCTCGAGTCGTCCTTGGTCTTTATGACGGAATGAAGCGTATGTAGCGAACGCATAGAGCCGCCCGGGTAGTTGGCTACCTGCTTTTCGGGGCCGCGGCCCAACGCGTCACGTGCTGCCTTGCGCATCGCGCGATACCGTTGGCGCTCGGCGGCGGCCCACGGCTCGGCCCACCCGTCGAGCAGTTCTCCAGCGCGAAGCAACGGAAGCAGTTTGGCTACGAATTGAGCGTCGACGCCTGCGGGCTCGTCGTCATCGAGCAGACACCCGATCTGGTCCACCGCGTCGTGCCAGTCCACCGAGACGCCGGGCGCCAGCGCGAGGTATTGCGGATCGACCTCAAGCAGCGGGTCGGCACCCACTGGCCGTAGCCGCCACATCGTGGAGCGCAGGTTTGCGATGGCGCGCCGCGTCTGGGTATGCGGGTACAACATCGCGCAGACCCACAGCCGGTGTACCGGCCGGCGCTTCAGCGCGGCGAGTGCGATCAGCCGCTGGCATGCCGGAGGCAGCTCGACAGGCAGGTCACGTCGGTGAACGGCGAATTGACCGAGCAGTTTCAGCGCGAACTCTTCTGACACCCTTGAATCGTCGAGCCAGGACCCGCCGAGGTCATGCGTAGTGCACTACCTGTCTTCGCAGCGGGCGGCGCTATCGGTTCGCCAGGTAGAACCGCGCGGCCCGGCGGATCGAGTCGTGGAAGTGCTCGGGCTGCCAGCCGAGCTCGCGTTCGGCCTTGCCCGCACGTCGTCGCCGCGTCGACCAGCTGTCGCGTGCCGTGGGAGCCGACGAAACCGCTCGCGCCGATCACCAGCTTCTTCGCGCCTGAGATGGGGTGAAATGTATGGGCCGACGACCTGAAAGGACGATCGAGTGAGCGAGCTCAATCCGCAAGCGCAAAAGGTAGCGCCCGTCCACCGCATTCGGGTGATGTCGGGCCGCGATCCGTATGAAGAACACCGGGTGGCGACACCGCTGGAGCTGCTCTTCGACCTGACGTTCGTCGTCGGGTTCGGCGTCGCCGCGTCCGAGTTCGCTCACATGCTGGCCGGGGACCACGTCGGCGCCGGGCTGCTCGGTTTCTCGCTGGCCACCTTCGCCGTCTGCTGGGCCTGGATCAACTTCAGCTGGTTCGCGTCGGCCTACGACACCGACGACTGGGTCTACCGCCTGATGACCATGCTGCAGATGGTCGGCGTCGTCATCATGGCGCTCGGCTTCCCGCCGCTGTTCGCCTCGATCGAGCACGGCGATCACGTCGACAACAGAGTCATGGTGACCGGCTACGTGGTGATGCGAATCTCGTTGGTGGCGCAATGGTTACGCGCGGCCAAGCAAGATCCCGCCCACCGCTCGGCCTGCCTCACCTACGCCACTGCCGTCACTGTCGCCCAAATCGGCTGGATCGGCACGATCTTCCTGCACACTTCTGTGCCCGTGACGTTTGTGATGGTGGCGCTGCTGATCGCGGTCGAGGCGATGGGACCGGTGATTGCCGAGACCCGCAAAGGTGGCACGCCGTGGCACGCCCATCACATCACCGAACGCTATGGCCTGCTGACGATCATCGCGCTCGGCGAGGGCGTGGTCGGCACGGTCGCATCGGTGTCGGCGGTGGTCGGCGCGCAGGGCTGGTCGTTCGATGCCATCTTCGTAACGGTGGCGGGCATCGGGCTCACGTTCGGAATGTGGTGGACGTATTTCGTTGTCCCGCAGGCGGATCTGCTCCACGCCCACCGGGAACGCGCATTCCGGTTCGGCTATCTGCCGATCGTGACGTTGGGCTCGATCGTGGCGACCGGCGCGGGGCTGCACGCCGCCGCGTCTTACATCGAGCACCATTCGAAGCTGGGTTCGGTGGGGACGGTGTCGTCGGTGGCCGTGCCCGTCGCGACGTACACCGCGTCCATCTACCTGCTGTACATGCTGCTGATGCGGACGGTCGACACCTTCCACATGCTGCTCTTCGCGCTTACCGCGGTCGTGCTGGCCGCCGCGGTATGGATGGCCGCCGCCGGGATCTCGATGGCCAACTGCCTGTTGGTCGTCACGCTGGCTCCGATGGTGACGGTCGTCGGCTACGAATTCCTGGGGCATCGTCATGCGGCGGAGGCGATTGCGAGGAACTTGGCAGACGCGGGCGCCTAGCAGATGGCTCAGGGGGCAAGCGAACTCGACGGACCTAGCCCCGTCTTCTTCGCCACGGATCGGATCAACAAGCGCGGCGTGGACTGGGGCACGGCGAAGCTCGACCAGAACGTCGCCGACGCCTGGGCCCCGTTCGCGCAGTGGGCTTCGGATTGGCTTCGCGTCTAGTGCATCTCGAGTGAGGAGGGCATCCAGCGGGCCTACCTCGAGCTTCTCGACGGAAAGGTCGACCCAACGGTCGGCACCGTCGTGGATCTCTAGCGCATCGGTGATCAGGCGAATCGAAGCGCGGCTATGGCAGCGGAGCGCTGGGCCGTAGGCCGACGCCAGCCCCGTTTCATCCGCCGCCCGGCGCGGTCTGTGTTCGCGGTATCCAACCCGCGTCTTCGCGTGCCCACGATGTGCGCGCCGAACACCTGCGGATGCATCGCCACGGCCCTGAACTTCTCCTCGGAGGCCGTCTCGGGCGCATCATCGGAGGTCGCCGTCAGAAAGCAATCCGGCAGAGACAGCTTGCAGATCGTGCGCACGGTGTGCCAGAACTGAAGAATCAACGGACCCGTCGTGTAGGGCAGGTCGTATTCAGCCAGGATTGCCCGGACTCGCACCGCGATCTCGGGGTACCTGTTGCTCGGCAGATCGGGGAACAGGTGGTGCTCGATTTGGTGGCAGAGGTTTCCACTCATGAACCTCAGGACGGGGCCCGCGTTGAAGTTCGCGGTACCCAGCATCTGGCGCAGATACCATTCCGGCTTCGTCTCGTTCTCGACGGCCTCGGGAGTGAATTTCTCGGCACCATCGGCGAAGTGCCCGCAGACGATCACGATGTAGGCCCACCCATTGCGGAAACCGGCGGCGACGAGATTCGCCAAGAACGTCCGGAGAAAGCGACGTCCGCTGAGCGCCGGATAGAAGAGATAATCCTTGGCGGCCTGGCGGGCCATCTTGCGGAACATGGCCCGCTTGAGCTCGGCCTTGGCCTCGTCGGTCTGCTGATCCCTTTGTTCTGCGGCCAGGTCGTGCAGCGCGATGCCCCACTCGAAGACGATGGACAGCCCGACCGCCCGCAACGGAGCCCACAGATAGCCCGGCTTCCACTCCTGGTCGCGGCTGACGCGTATGACGCCAAAGCCGAGGTCGTCGTCCATCCCGATCACGTTGGCGAATACGTGGTGGCGGTAGTTGTGGGAGTACCGCCACTGTGACGACGGGCCCGCCATGTCCCACTCCCAGGTGTTGGAGTGGATCTCCGGGTCGTTCATCCAATCCCACTGCCCATGGGTGATGTTGTGGCCGAGCTCCATGTTCTCGATGCACTTCGACGCGAGTAATGCCAGCGTGCCGACCGTCCATCCCGTCTTGCCTCTGCTACCAAAAATTGTCAGCCGGGCGGCAACCTCGAGGAAACGTTGAAATCCTATGGCGCGCTTGATATATGCGCGGTCCTTGGTACCGAGCGACGCCTCGATGTCGCTACGGATCTGTTCCAGCGACAATGCGATCGCCTCGACGTCCGCGTCACTCAGATGCGCGTACTCAGTTACTTCTGCGATGGCAACGTTGCGTCACATCCCAACCGGGCGGTGTGGTGACGCATCGCACGAGAAAGCGGGGCGCTACCGGCCGAATTGGGCGAGGAGACGGGGCTGCGGAAGAGCCGCCCAAAGACTCACTCCGTCCCTCGGGCCGCAGCGACTTTTTCACCGCGGACGACTCAATGTAGCCATAAGGACTGGTGGCCGCACAATCAGGGATGCTCTGGTATCCCAAACTGATAGCTGTATCGCGACGCTTTGGCATCCAAACCGATAACCCTGACACCCGTATCCAGGTGCTGGGCGACGCCGCGCCATCGATGTCGAGTCGACAACCACCGCGCCGCAGACGAGGTACTACGTTCGCGGTGGACGGCCTGCTCAACCGCACGTCGGACCTGGTACGGGAGCCAGCCGCCTACGCTTCACGCTCGCGTTGGTCGCGACCACTCGCAGCGCTGCTGACCCAACGAAGACGGTGGTTGGGTCGGACGAGCCGGCCTACCAAACGACGGCCCGGAGGCTGCGATATGGGTCGCTCGGACCTACACATCTGGTTGCTCTGCCGCTCGCGGTCGCCACCGTTGCCGCGATAGGTGGATTCGTCGCATCAGCTGTTGCGCGGCGGGACAGGCGACGCGCACGCGGGCCCTTCCTTCTGGGCCTCTTCTGTGGATTGACGGCGGGCGCGATACTGCGCGGAAGGCGTCGCGGCCTGAACGCGTTGGGAGCCCTCGTCGGCCACGCTGACGTCCGCCCACTAAGCTCAGGGTTATCCCGTCGCCGGGTGAGCGTCGAAGCCCTCCAGCAGCATCCGTTCTCCCCCGCGAGCGGGAGATGCCCCCAGGTCCAGCTTCATCAGTCGGCGCGCCTTGCGGCGGGTAATGAGGATGCCGACCACCGCGAGGATCCAGATCGCGTACTGAACCGTCCAGGCCAGCCGGAACGACTCGAACGAGAAATCGCCTGCGGCATCGAGGATCAGCCCCATCGCCTGCATGACCAACAGCGATGCCACGAAGCCACCCATGTTGACCATGCCCTGTGCGGTGCCCAGCGTCGCGCTCGGATTGAACGTGCGCGCGAAGTCGAAGCCGACCATCGAGCCAGGGCCGCCGACGGAGATGACGACGATCAGCGCGACGAGCAGCCACAGCGGCGCCCGACTGGGAAGGGCAAGGACCACCGTCCAGGCCAACGCGTTCGCGCCGATGATGCCAAGCACCAGGCGTGACCTTCGATGCGGTAAACGACCCGTGAAGATCCCGATGACGATGCCCGATGAGATAGCGGCGACGACGGAGATCGTCAGCAGGGCACCCGCCGCGCCCGGCGAAAGGCCCTGGGCCACCGTCAGATACGGAACGCCCCACATCAACGCGAACACCGTGACGGAGAACTGGGTGCCCATGTGGGTGAAAAATCCCAGCCGTGTCCCCGGGCGCAGCCACACGGTCTTGACGCTGACCAGCGTCTCCCGGATCGACGTGGTCTGCGTCGGCACCACACGACCGTTCGGTGTGTTCTTGACCAGGGCGAGGGTCAGCGCAATCGACAGCACGCCGGTCGCCGCGACCGTCACGTAAGCGGCGGTCCAGCCCGCGCCGGTGAGCAGCCCGAAAAACGGGACCGCCGAGAGCACCTGGCCGAGCTGACCGCAGATGCCGGTGAGCTGCGTCACCACGGGAATCTGCCGGGGCGGGAACCAGTGCGGCACCAATCGGAGCACGGAGATGAAAGTCAACGCGTCCCCGAGTCCGACAACCGCACGCGCCGCAATCGCCCCGGGCAGTGATTCTGTAAACGCGAGCACCAGCTGGCCCGACGCCATCAGGGCGGCACCGGCGACGATCAGCGCCTTGGAGCCGAATCGGTCGAGCAGCAGACCCGCAGGCACCTGTGCACCGGCATAGACGACGACCTGAAGCACCACGAACGTGGACAACACAGCAGGGCTGGCGCCGAAGCGGTTGGCGGCTTCCAGACCGGAAACACCCAAGGTGGTGCGGTCGAGGACGGCGACAATGTATGCGAGTAGTCCGGTGGCCCAGACGATCCAGGGACGCACACCGAACCTTTCACCGCGTAAAACTTTGTCTTTATGTCTTACAAACGCGTTATGTCTTACAAACTCGTTACCAACTCCATCATCACGCATCGGATCGCGCCGACGCCAATTTGGCGACCGTGAAATCACTCACCCGTGGCAAGCCGCAGCCGCTGGAATCGAGTTGGCTGAAGTTGCACACTCGCGTCGGCCTGAGAGGCAACTGCACATCATATTCCCAGATAAGCGTGTGTACATCGAATAGCCAGCAAACGACACTGCTGCCATCGTGACTTCGCTCGCGAACGACAATCCGCGGCTAAAGTGGTCGCATGAATCGTCGCGGTGCAAATCCGACGCGCCCCAAGAACCGCATCGGGGTGCGTCGCGTTGGCTGAGTACC
>JAOPVX010000345.1 GCA_025965975.1 Mycobacterium sp.
CCTGCGGCGCAACGGATCCGCTCGACTACTTCGGTGAAAGTCAGACGCAGCGGAGGGTCGACGACCGCTTCCGCATCGCCGAAGCGGTCCGCCGCGCTCAAGACCATCTCGGGGATGGTCTGCCACGGTTGATTCCTCGTCACACCGTGACGAGCCGGGATAGGTTGCCGCCCATGATCTTCGCCTGGTCGTCGACGGAGAAATTCTCGAGCGCAGTCACATAGTGGGTAGGCTCGGCCAGGCCCTCGGGATGCGGGTAATCGGAGCCGTAGAGCACGCGGTCCACGCCGATGAGATTGACCAGGTCGTCGATGCCCTCCTCGTAGAAGGGGCTGACGTGGATGCGGTTCTTGATCTCCTCGATCGGGTTACTGGGGAAGGCCTCGGGGGCCTTCTTGTAGACGTCGGCCATATTGTCGAGCAGCGGGAACATCCACTTCGACCCCGCCTCGATGACGGCGACCTTGAGCGTCGGGAATCGGAACAGCGCGCCGTGAATCACCCACGAGGCCACCGCATCCTGAACCGGGCGCCACTCGTTGAGCATGGACATCGCATTGGTCTGGAACGGCAGCATCTCCTGGGCGGCGCCGTCCCACTCGGAGGTGTAGCGGGAATAGCCGCTGTCCGAGGAGTGCATGGCGACCAGCACGTCGTGTTCGACGCAACGCTGCCAGAACGGATCGAACTCGGGCAGGGCGAACGAGCGCGGCCCGCGGAAACCGGGCACCGGAGCCGGGCGGATCAGGATGGCCCTTGCACCGCGCTTGACCACCCAGTCCAGCTCCTCGATGGCCTTCTCGACGATGGGCAGGGTGATGACGGGAGTGGTGAAGATGCGGTTCTCGTAGTTGAACCCCCAGACGTCGTCGAGCCACTCGTTCAGCGCATGCACGATGACGTGGATCGCGACCGGGTCGTCACGCAGCCGCTCCTCGACCAGGCTCGCCAGCGTCGGGAACATCAGCGTGCGGTCCAGGCCGAGCTCGTTCATGAGCTCAAGGCGCGGACCTGGCTCGTGGAACGCCGGAATCGAGCGCATCGGCTCGCCGAACAGCTCGCGCCTGCTCTTACCCTCGGGATTGCCGTACTTGAAGTATTCCTCCCACGCGCCGGGCTTCGCGACCACCGAGAAGGTGGGGTTGGGGATGTAGTTGCTGATCAGGCCGCGGATGGCGATCTTGGTACGACCGTTGACCTGCACGTACTGGACGACGTCCTTGTACTCCATTGGCAGGTATTTGGTCAGCGCCTCTTCGGGCTCGTAGAGATGGTTGTCCGCGTCAAAGAGCGGAAACGGTATATCGACCTTCGACGACAGCGACGACATGGAACACTCCTTTTCCTCTTGGGAGAATCCTATTCTCATCTATGTTGGGTGGCAATCCCCTCCCGGACCAGAAACTTCTGCACCTTGCCGCTCGCGGTGCGCGGATAGTCGTCGGTTTCGTGCAGTTCCTCCGGCCACTTCTGCCGCGCCACGCCGGCCTGCTTGAAGTGGTCACGCACCTCGTCGAGCGTCGGCATCGGCTGCCCCGGCTTGAGGCGCAGGACGGCTGCGGCGCGCTCCCCCAGCCGGGCGTCCGGAACGGACACCACCACAGCCTCCGCGACGGCCGGCATGTTGAGCAGCAGCTCCTCGACCTCCAGCGCGCTGATGTTCTCGCCGCCGCGGACGATGACATCGGCCTTGCGGTCGGTGATGGTGAGGTAGCCGTCGTCGTCGAGCACCCCGACATCGCCGGTGCGGTACCAGCCGTCCTCGTCGAAGCACTTGGCGGTCAGTTCGGGGTCGGTATAGCCCAGGCACAGGTCGGGGCCGCGGCTGTAGATCTCGCCGTCGGGTCCGAGCCGGATCTCCACCCCGGGCCGCGGGTTGCCGTCGGTGTAGAGCCGCTTGTCTTCCGGTGCGCTTGGCGCGGAACCGGTGATGGACGGGTGTTCGCTGCTGCCGTATGAGCGGAAGACGAAGATGCCAAGGTCGGCGAGCCGACGCGTCACCGCCGCGGGGACCGTCGATCCGCCGAGGCCGACGGTCGTGAAGTGGCCCATATGTGCTGCGGTGCAGTCGGGATGGTCCAACAGGCTGGTGACGAAATAGGGCGGTCCACCGCCGATCGAGAGCCCGTCGCGCTCGATGAGCTTGAGCACGTTGCCCGGATCCCACACGTCACACAGATCGATCGGTGCGCCTTCCATTACCGGAATGAGGAAGGCGGCCAACATGCCGATGAAATGACCGACCGGGGTGGCGGTGAGCTGGCGGCCGCGCTCGGCCGGGTAGTTCTCCAGCAGTTGGCGTGTCTCGAAACCCAGGGTCTGATGACTGTGGACGACGCCTTTCGGGTTGCTTGTCGTGCCGGAGGTGAAGGCGATCAATGCCGGGCTGGCGGGGTCGGCGGCGAGGGTGCCGGCCAGCGGTTCGGCGGCGAGCAATTCGTCGTAACGGTGCTGATGCTCCTCGCGCGAACGTCCCCCGCAAGCGGGAGGTGCCCCCACGTCGGCGCCGACCAGTCCGACGATCGGGATGTCCGCGCAGAGGTCGGGCAAGAATTGCATGCGCCCGAACTCTTCGGCCGTGATGAAGACGCGCGGTTTGGCCGTGCCAAGGATGTGACCGAGTTCCTTGCGCCCGTAGAAGTGCACGATCGGCACGGTCACCGCGCCGAGAAACGTCGACGCCCAAAACGTCGCGGCGGCCTCCATCCAGTTCGGTAGTTGCAATGCGACCACGTCGCCGGGACCGACGCCGCGGGCGCGCAGCCCGGCCGCCAGCCTGCGCGCCTGTATCTCGACGTCATGGAAGGTGCCGGCGAACGGACGCACAGCCGAATGCACATGGAACCCGGCATCGGGGCTCGCCTGCAGTCCGCGCGCGATGAGGTCGCCAAGGGTGTCCTGTGTCCACCACCCCTTTTCCTGGTAGCGCTGTATCAGCTCGACAGGGATTTTTCGCATTGCCCTCTACTCTTCGCGTACTCTTCGCGTCTTCGCGCAAACGGACATCGCCGATTCGGCGGCACCTCCCGTCCAGACGCGATGCTATTCTCCGATAGGGAGAATGCCAATACCGCAGACGGAGAACGCTTGATGGTCGACCTCGATTTGGGCGACGGGCTTGCGGTCATCACCATCGACCGGCCGCATGCCCGCAACGCCATCTCGCTGGAGACGATGGACCAGCTGGAGAAGGCGCTCGACGGGGCGCAGGGTGCGAGCGCACTCGTCATCACCGGTGCCGGCGACCGCGCGTTCGTATCGGGCGGCGACCTCAAGGAACTCAGCGCGTTGCGCACCGCGCCGGAAGCGTCGGGCATGGCGTTCCGGATGCGCACGATCTGCGATCGGATCGCCGGTTTCCCCGCGCCCACCATCGCCGCCCTCAACGGCCATGCACTTGGCGGCGGGGCCGAGTTCGCGGTGGCGCCCGACATCCGGCTCGCCGCCGACGACGTCAAGATCGGCTTCAATCAGGTGACGCTGGAGATCATGCCGGCGTGGGGCGGCGCCGAGCGGCTGGTCGCGCTGGTGGGTTACAGCAAGGCGCTGCTGCTGGCCGGCACGGGCACCGTGCTCGACGCCGCCGAGGCGCAGCGGATCGGCTTGGTGGACAAGGTGTTACCGCGAGCATCCTTCGACGAAGAATGGCGCGCCATCGCAAGGGCCTTGGCCAGCCGCCCGGCCGGCGAGATCAAGCGCGTGATGAAGGGGGTCTCCACGACGGAGGCCGTCGCGGCCTTCGCGCGGTTGTGGGTGGCCGACGAACACTGGGCCGCCGCCGACAAGGTGATGAAGCGCGGCAAGTGATCCGCGACGCGTTCACTCTGCGGCCCCGGCTTAAGACTGCGAGCCCTGCGCGCGGCTAACTGGTCGGCCAGGCTGGTACCGATGCCCTCGGAGGCGCCTGCGACGACGGCCCATTGGCCGTACTTCTGGATGAAGTCGGTCATGAGTTCTCCCGCACGGCCGCGGCAGCGAGATCACCACCGGTGAGGGTTCGGGGAGTCCGAGACACCCGTTCGCTGATGCGCCAGCCGTCGGGGGTGCGGACGAATGTGTCATCGTAATGCCCCAAGGCATCAACCCAATTGGTCGAATCGTCGGGCTGCAGCATCAGCACCGCGTTGACGTACGAGCGCACCGTCGCCCGATCCCCGTCTACAGCGATGACGAAGTTCGACAGTCGGTGGTACGTCGGGCCCATGTTCTCGCGCAACTGCCTCATCACGTCGGTGAGCGCGTCGGCACTGGTGAAGCGCCCTAGCTGTTGGTAATCGACGTCGATCTCGTCGGTCCAGCAGCTGCGGAACAGCGGCCAGTCCTTGGAGTCGATTCCGGTCGCGTAGCGGATCAGCACCTCGGCGATCTGCTCCCTGTCGGCATCCACACCACGACGCTATTCGATAAGTTAGACTCGGGTCAACTACAGAAATCGTGGGAAAGCGCTGGAAATGGCGGAGATAACGAGGGGTTCAGCTGCTGACCAGGGTCAGCGTCGCGCCTCGTTCCAACAGGCCCGTTCGCATCAGACCAAACGGTCGCTGGTAGCAGCGGCGATGGCGTTATGGCGCGCAAATGGGTACGCCCGCACGACGGTCGCCGACATCTGTCGGGCAGCAGGCGTGTCGAAGGCGTTGTTCTACTTCTATTTCCCGCGCAAAGAGGATGTGCTGTTCGAGGTCGGCGTCCTGTCTACCGACGCCGCGCACAGCGTGGCAATCGAGATACTGGCCAAGCCGTATGAAGTGCCCGCGACCATCACAGCCGTCCTCGCCAGCCTCGAGCACACGATGCGCGCGAGCACACCAGAGCTCATCATCGAGGCGATCCTCGAGGGCTATCGCCAAGCCCTGGCAGGCCACGACCATTTGGAGCGGACCTCGGTGATATTCGCCGAGGTGTTGGAGCGAGCGATCGAGGACGGCAAGCTAGGAGCGCACATCGACGTGGACCACGTGGCGAAGGTGGCGCAGTCACTTGTCAGCGAAGGCGCCCGGCACTGGGCGGCCGGCGCCTATGGCGACCAGTCGTTCGCTGAGGTCGTCGGTCGCGATATCAATGCGCTGGTTGCCGGCTACAGCGCAGCGAGCGCCGCATCGTAATTGGGCTCGGTAGCGATCTCGGGCACCAGTTCCGTATACGCGACGTTCCCGTCCGCACCGATCACCACGATGGCCCGTGCAAGCAATCCGGCCATCGGCCCGTCGGCAATCGTGACGCCGTAGTCCTCCCCGAAACTGTCGCGGAAGGCCGAAGCCGTCGTAACACTCTCAATCCCCTCCGCACCGCAGAACCGCTTTTGCGCGAACGGCAGATCGTTCGACACGCACAGAACGGACACGCCGGTAGCTGCTGCGCGCTCGTTGAAGGTCCGAACGCTCATCGCGCAAACAGGTGTATCGACGGACGGAAAGATGTTCAGCAACACGGGATTATCGCGAAACTGCGAGCTGCTGACCACACCGAGATCCGTGCCGGTCAGTGTGAAGCCGGGAGCCCCCGACCCGACGGCGGGCAACTCGCCGACGGTGTTGATCTGATTTCCCCGCAAGGTTATCTGCGCCATGCGCACAGTCTGCCAAGACCGGCGGCGGTTCGCACAACCGCGTTGGTTCTCTCTAGACGAGAACGTCATTTCCGATTATCGTCAACGACGTGTCGACACAGCAGATAGCGCTCGCGCCCGAGATCTCTACCTGGCCCGACGAGAATCCCCAGCTCATTGGAAGCACCTGCGGCAAGTGCGGAGCCACCGCCTTTCCCGTCCAGCAGCGCTGCCCCAAGTGCAGCGCCGGGGAGATGTCTGACGTGCTGCTGCCGCGGCGTGGCACCCTCGTCACGTGGACGACGCAAGGCTTCCCACCCGGCGCACCCTACAAGGGCCCCATCGGTAAGGATTTCGTCCCGTTCGGCGTCGGCTTGGTGCAGCTCGACGACGTGATCCGCGTCGAGGGCCGGTTGACCGAGAACGACCCGGCAAAGCTCCAGTTCGGCATGGACGTCGAGCTGACCATGGTGCCGTTGGCCACCGATGACGAGGGCAACGAGATCGTCACGTTCGCCTTCCAGCCCGTCTGATTCCTCGTACGATTGCCGGCACCGCCGGCGGAAGGACACTTCAAGAATGAACGACGTCGCGATCATCGGCGTGGGCCTTCACCCGTTCGGCCGGTTCGACAAGTCCTGCATGCAGATGGGTGCAGAGTCGATACAGACCGCCCTTGAGGACGCGGGTGTCGAATGGAAAGACATCCAGTTCGGGTTCGGGGGCAGCCACGAGATCTCCAACCCGGATGCCGTCACCCGACTCGTCGGGTTGACCGGCATCACATTCACCAACGTCTTCAACGCTTGCGCCACCGCGGCGTCGGCGATTCAGCAGACCGCCGACACCATCCGGCTCGGCAAATACGACCTCGGCATCGCGATCGGTATGGACAAGCACCCGCGCGGCGCGTTCACCGATGAACCATCCTGCCTTGGGCTGCCGCGGTGGTATGGCGAGAACGGGCAGTTCGTCACCACCAAGTTCTTCGGCATGAAGGCCAACAAGTACATTCACGACCACAATATCAGCCAGGCGACGCTGGCCAAGGTGGCGGCGAAGAACTTCCGCAACGGTGAGAAGAACCCGAATGCGTTCCGGCGCAAGCCGATTTCCGAAGAAGAGATCCTCAACTCGGCCGTCTTGAATTACCCGCTGACGCAGTACATGTTCTGCGCGCCCGACGAGGGCGCCGCAGCGGTGATCATGTGCCGCGGCGATATCGCGCACCGGTTCACCGACAAGCCGGTGTACGTGCGGGCCACCGAGATCCGGACGCGGACGTTCGGCGCCTACGAGGTGCACGCGACGTCGGCGCCACTGGACGAGGACCCGTCGCCGACGGTGTACGCGGCGAAGGCCGCCTACGAGGCCGCCGGGATCGGTCCCGAGGATGTCGACGTCGCCCAGTTGCAGGACACCGACGCGGGCGCCGAGGTCATCCACATGGCCGAGACGGGACTCTGCGCCGACGGCGAGCAGGAGAAGTTGCTGGCCGACGGCGCCACCGAGATCCACGGTTCAATGCCGATCAACACCGACGGCGGACTGATCGCCAACGGGGAGCCGATCGGCGCCTCGGGCCTGCGGCAGGTGCACGAACTGGTGCGCCAGCTGCGCGGCGAGGCCGGCGAGCGCCAGGTGCCTGGCGAGCCGAAGGTCGGCTTGGCGCAGGTCTACGGAGCGCCGGGCACCGCGTCGGCGACGATCCTGTCCGTTTGAACCAGGTGCCGACGGCAATCAGAGACCGTAGGGCGCACTCTGCTCACTTCGCCGCTGGTGATCGCCGGCCGACACCACATCATCGTCGGGAAGCGGTTCGCCCTCCAGCCGGCGAAGCCATCGTTCGCAGTACTCGAACGTCTCCGCATGACCGGTGGACAGGCCGAGCGCACGTTCCATCACCATGCCCTGCGACACGCTGGTGGCGAAGACCGTCCACACCACCGGCGGCACGTCGGGCGTATCGATGCCGTAGCGCCGCAGTGCCGCAGCAATTGCCTTGTTCTGCTCTTCCCTGAAACGTTCAGCGTAGTAAACGATTTCGGCCCGAAGTGCCTTGCGGTGATGTGCCAGGCCCATGAATTCCATCGTCAGCCGGGTGGCCTCCGCCTTGGTACTGAACCTCCACAGGGCCCACAGCGGCTGCGGTGAAGCCAACGCTGTCGCCAGAACTCGCAGCCCCTCCTCTGCCCTGCGGCGGAACACCTCCAAAAAGAGATCCTCCATCGTGCGGAAGTAATAGTGCACAAGCTGCGGTTTGAGTCCGGCCCTGTCCGCGACGCGGCGGGACGTGACCGCGGCATAGCCATCTTCGAGAAGCAGTTGCTCCGCGGCGTCGAGCAGCACCCCGCGATTCTTCGCGTCCGGCGCCCCGATCCTTCGCGCCGATGCCATGCCAAACTCCCGTCCGTCCCAACACGCCGATCGTAACGTCGACCCGCCCGACCTCCTTGACCACGACTCTGCCACAATGCTAAGCAGGTGCTCAGCATCTACCGCAAGTAGATATACAACCGGCTTGAAAGAGGGACGTTGGAAATGACCGACTTCGACACCGTTGACTACTTCACCGATCAATCCCTCGTTCCCGACCCGCATCCCTACTTCGACCACCTACGCAGCAAGTGCCCGGTCGTGCGCGAGCCACACCACGGGGTGATCGCGGTTACCGGGTGGGACGAGGCAAACGCGGTCTACAAGGACACCGAGTCGTTTTCGTCTTGCGTATCGGTCATGGGCCCGTTCACGCCGATGCCGTTCGTGGCAGAGGGCGATGACATCTGCGCGCGGATCGACGAGCACCGCACCGAGATCCCCATGTACGAGCACATGGTCACGATGGATCCGCCGCAGCACACCGACGCCAGGTCGATCCTTTCCCGGCTACTGACGCCGAAGCGGCTGAAGGAGAACGAGGACTTCATGTGGCGCCTGGCGGATCGCCACATCGATGAGTTCATCGCCGACGGGCAATGCGAGTTCCTCGCCGCGTACGCGAAACCGTTCTCCCTCTTGGTCGTCGCCGACCTGCTAGGTGTTCCCGAGGAGGATCACGAGCAGTTTCGGGACGCGTTCGGCGCCGAGCGGCCCGGCTCGCGCATCGGCGCTCTCGATCACGAGACCATCGCCACCAACCCCCTGGAGTGGGCTGACGAGAAGTTCTCCCAGTACATCGAGGAGCGGCGCGAGTCTCCCCGCGACGACGTGCTGACATCGATTGCGACCGCGAAGTACCCGGACGGCTCGACACCGGAGGTGGCCGACGTGGTGCGCACGGCGACCTTCCTGTTCGCCGCCGGCCAGGAAACCACGGCCAAGCTGCTCAGCGCGGCGCTGCGGATCCTCGGCGACCGACCCGATCTGCAACAACAGCTGCGCGAGGACCGCAGCCGCATCCCGACGTTCATCGAGGAGTGCCTGCGCATGGAAAGTCCCGTCAAGACCGTCTTCCGATTGGTGCGCAAGACCACCACCGTCGGCGATCTCGACGCCCCCGCCGGAACCACCGTCATGGTGAGTCCGGGTGCCGTCAACCGCGACCCCCAGCGATTCGAGAATCCGCACGAGTTCGACCTCGGCCGCCGCAACGTCCGCGAGCACCTGGCGTTCAGCCGCGGTATCCACTCATGCCCCGGCGCGCCGCTCGCCCGGGTGGAGGGCCGAGTCTCGATCGAGCGGATCCTCGATCGGCTGAGCGACATCACCATCGACGAGGACAAGCACGGGACGGCCGGCGACCGCCGTTACA
>JAOPVX010000355.1 GCA_025965975.1 Mycobacterium sp.
CACATGCTGAGCTACCACGAGATGTACGGGACGTGGAAGGCGCTCGGTGAGACGCTGACACCTGCTGAGGTGCTGAAGCGGAACTTCTGGTTCTGCGCGGTCGAGGACCAGTCATCGTTCATCCAGCACGAGCGGATCGGCTCGGACAACATCCTGCTCGAGGCCGACTACCCGCACTGCGACTCCACCTGGCCGCACACCCAGCGCACCATCCATGAGCAAATCAGCGGGCTCCCCGTTGACATCATCCGAAAGGTGACGTGGGAGAACGCGTCCCGGCTTTACCAGCATCCGGTTCCTGCCGCTGTCCAGGCCGATCCCAACGCATTCTGATCGCAAACCAACAAGACTGAGCCCCGACGCTGCTCCTGCGCGGTCACCGGCTCAGCCGGGTGCGCTCATCGGGGCTGGCGGGTCGGGCGACGAGCTCGACGGCGTCGGCACGCTGAGTGTGGACGTGGGGCGCCAACGCGTCGTGCCGTCAGCCCACGGTGCGCGCAACGACTCGTTCGTACGCCGTCCGCTGTGCGGCATCTACCGTTGGCGCAAAATCCAACACCACATCGCCGATTTGATAGCCGCTTGATAGGGAGGCTTCGTAGAGCTGCGCATCGCGCGACCTGCCAAAGACGAGTATGGACACGGTGTCCGCGTCCACCGCGCCTACGCAGTGGATGTCAGCGCAGCGCTGGGCGGTGACGTCATGGGGACTTGGCACCATCAGACCGGCGGCGGTAAAGGCCTTGACCAGCGTCCACGCCGAAGTTGCATCGGGTCCGGCTTGCGAGCTCACCGAGGATGCGCCGCCGGGACCCGTGTGCCCTGCGCATCCCCCCAGCAGCAACACCGTCGCCAGCGCGGCCAGAACGGGGGGCAGCCGGTTACCGCAATCGCTTGCCATGGGTTCTCCTTACCTGGCGGCGTGCAGGACAACAAGACCAGGGCGGAATGGGTCATCCTTACCACCCCGCTCGGGCGACAGATTCTCGGTAAGCCCGACGAACCTTGCCGTCGCAGGCCCGGCGCGGCGGGATTCGTCAGCTGGGGCAGCGTGGTGAGATCCGCAGCATCGCCACGTCATGAGGGGCCACCGTGCGGCTGATCTGGCCGGCGCCGGCAGTGTCGGTGTGCGACCACAGGTCACGGACCGTGTAGCAGGGTCTACCTGGCAGCCCCACCGCGGTCGCGTCGACTGCAATGGTGGCCGGCTGTTGGTCGGCGTTAAAGAGCGCGACGGCCACGGTGTCGTCCGCGAGTGGTTTGACCAGCACGCGCGGATCCTGGATAGACGGTGCCGCCCGCGCCACGAGTGAATCCTGGTCGACATCGATGACCTCGACGTTGGTCAGGATGTTGCGCGTCGAATCAGTCATCGACCGCACGTCGTTGCCGGCGATCAGCGGTGCGGCGAGCATAGCCCACAGCGAAAAGTGAGCGCGCTGTTCGGATGCCGTCAAACTCGGCTGGGCAGTCGCGCGCCAGGCGAGTTGGGGGTCGGAGAGGACGAACTTCTCGCTGAGTTTCTTGAGCCGGTCAGGGGTCACCTGGTAACCGGCGATGATTGCGCGGTTGACGGCTAGGTGGTTAACGAAGTACTCGCTCCAGGACAGGCCGACCACAAGCATGTCCGGGTCGTTCGAATAGCCCGGATGGTATTGACCGGCGACGGTCCTCGAGGCGGCAAACGCATCCGGCACACCGAGATTGGTCCCCGTCAGGAAGGCATCCGAGCTGTCTAGCGCAGGGAGCGTACTACGCCACACGGGGACCAAGTCGGCGGTGGTCCGTGCCATGTCGGCAATGCCCGACCAGTCGTATTTCACGCCGGCAAGGTGATCGTCGGAACTGTTGGGATTGATGCTGTAGAAAATTCGGCGGGCCGTGGCGCGCAGTGCATTTCGCATGGCGGTGAAGGCTTGCACTTGGTCAGCATGGTCGGCGTTGCCGCGGCACCAATCGTACTTCAGATAGTCCACACCCCAGTCGGCGAAGGTGCGCGCATCGACGGTCTCGTGTCCCCTGCTGGCGATCCGCAGATCCTGGCCGCATGTCTCGTCGAACGGGCTGGCGTAGATGCCGAGCAGCATCCCGTGGTCGTGCGCGTAGGAGGCTACCGCGGCGATCCCGTCGGGGAATGCGGTCGGATCGGCACGCAACGTGCCGTCATCGCCACGGATCGGCGCCGCCCAGCCTGCGTCGAGGTTGACGTACCGATAGCCGGCGTCGCGCATACCCGAGGAGACCATCGCGTCGATGGTCTGCTTGACCGTCTGCTCGCTGAGCGGGATTCCCGAGTTCCAGGAATTCCAGCCCATGGGTGCAGTCAGGCGAACCGGGGTACCCGAACCGGCCGGGGGCATGGCCGCGCATCCCACCGCCGCCGCGCACATGAGATTGAGAGACACGACGACCGATATGAATCGTGCTCCCACCTGCCGAGGATTGCCGATCGAGATAAGCGGACGCTGTGCATTATCTGTGGTGACGCTGCGTGCCCGTCGCGGCGTCGATGGCGTTTTCTGCGCCCCGTCGACACAACGCGCGATGATGGGAAAACTGCTGTGGTAAGCCCGCTGAACTTTGCCACCCTGCCTGCCCGCAGCCGCGGCCCAAAGGTCCGCCTTGATTGCAGGAGCCGGCCATCATTGCTCGTGACAGCCTCGGCGACGAGATACGCCGACTCAGGGATCCGAAATCACTCTGCTCGCAGCGACATTCGCCTCTTCCACACCTACTGTAAGCGCAGTCGACGGTAGGAGTGATCTTGAATTTGAGGCTCATCGTGGCCGGAGCAACCCTCGCAGGCGCGGTGAGCCTAAGCGCGCTGCTTTTCGGCACCGGTGCGGCTGCCGCCGAACCTGCCGCCCCACCGGCGCCCGCTGAACAGGCCGCGGGATCCAATCCGGCCACCGCGAATGCGGACCAGCAGAAGAATGCGGACGAGCAGAAGGACGAGGCACAGCCAAAGGCGGCACCGGGCAACGGATTGCCATGTCCGTTGTGTTCCCTTGATCTGCCACCTGCGCCGTTCGACATTCCGCCGCCCCCGCCAATCGACATTCCGCCGCCCATACAGGTGACCGTTCCGGTCGGGGTACCGCTGGGCCTTCCGTCCCTTCCCCTGCTACTGCCGCCTCCGCAGATGCCGCCACTGCCCCAGGTGCCACTACCGCCGCCACCGTCGATTCAGCTACCGCCAGCACCGTCGATTCAGCTGCCACCCCCGCCGTTCTGACAGTCAGTACCGAATGTCGCTGGCCCGCAGCGGCGGATACACAGTCGACGTTTCACCGTCCACCGTGGTGCCTCCGAATTGGAGCATCGCGCGCGTCTGGCCGTTCATCTCGGCCGGATAGTTTAGCCCTGGCGCCGACACCTCGTCGAGGACACGAAGATGGTCAGTGGTCAGATGCACGTCCAGGGCGGCGAGGTTGGCTTCGAGGTGCTCCAACCGCCGGGCTCCAAGGATTGGCACGACGGTTTGTGGCCGCACGAGCAGCCATGCCAAAGCTACTGCTGCAGAATTGGTCTCGAGCTCATCGGCAATTGCGGCAACCGCGTCGATGACATCGAACTCGGCGTCGCTGGGATCGCCGAGCAAGGGTGCGCGCGCCGAGTCGGTAACCTCTGCGCCCCTGCGGTACTTCCCCGACAGGAATCCGCTCTTCAGCGGGCCCCACGGCACCAACGCCATGCCCTGCTGTTGTGCGAGCGGTGCCAGTTCGCCCTCAACCGTTCGGGCCAGCAGCGAGTACTCGACCTGCAGCGCGATCAGTGGCGTCCACGCTCGCAGCACCGCGATGGTCTGCGCTTGCGCGGTCACCCACGCGGGGGTGTTGGAGAACCCGATGTAGCGGATCTTGCCGGCGCGCACCAGGTCGTCGAGTGTGCGCATGGTTTCCTCGACCGGGGTGTGCCGATCCCAGTTGTGCAGCCAGTACAGGTCGACGTGGTCGGTCTGCAGGCGCCGCAGCGTTTCGTGCAGCTGGGCGATGATCGACGAGCGGCCCGCGCCCCCGCCGTTCGGGTCGCCGGGAAACAAGTTGCAGAAGAACTTCGATGCCAGGATGACGTGCTCACGTCGGCCGGGATGGGCGGCGAACCAGTCGCCGAGAATTTTCTCCGAGTGACCGTTGGTGTAGAAGTTGGCGGTGTCGACGAAGTTGCCGCCACGATCCAGATAGGTCCCGAGAATCTTCTCGGATTCCTCGACGCTGGTGCCAGCGCCGCCCGGGTCTTCGCCGAAGGTCATGGCACCCAGCGCGAACGGGCTGACCCGCAGCCCGGACCGGCCGAGCGTGACGTATTGATCGAGTGACATGTGTGCTCCTTGTCGTCGGAATGTACAGCTCGATCGAAGCCCGAAACACGAGCTTGCCGGTAGATCAATCGACGCCAGCTCTTGCACAATCCTGCTGATATTGGCCCGATCGTGTTGCCAACTCACCGATGAGAGTGGTTTCGTGAGATGTGCCAAGCCGTGCCGACCTCTTGGATGAGATCCGCGACCACATCGCGGCTCATGCCCGGCCAGACCTCAAGACGCCGATCGACGGGCTGCTGCTGTCGAAGGTCGCGATCACACGTGCGACTCCGCATTACTCGCTGACCGAGCCGCTGCTGGTCGTCATGGCCGAGGGCGGCAAGCACCTCATGCTCGGCGACACGATGTACGAATATCGGGCAGGCGATTGCCTCGTCATCGCCGCCTGCGTGCCCGTCACCGGCCACTGGATCGACACGGACGGAAGTGCGCGGGCGCTCGGGATGGGCCTGGTACTGCGGCCCGCCGCCATCGCAGAGCTGCTGCTGCAGTCCTCGGCCGGGCCGTGGTCGCGTGGAACGTCGGGCACACCGGCGATCGCGATCAGCAAGGCCGGACCCGAGCTCCTTGACGCCGTCGCACGAATGTTGCGGCTGCTCAACAGTCCTACCGACGCGCCGGTGCTCGCTCCGCTGATCGCGCAGGAGATCCTCTGGCGGCTGCTCGCAGGCCCGCTGGGAGACACGGTCCGCCAGATCGGCCTTGCCGACAGCGACCTGTCACATGTCAGCCGAGCCATCGCCTGGATCCGCGACAACTACGCCGAACCGATGCGCATCGACGACCTCGCCCGGCTGTCGGGGATGAGCGCATCGGCGTTTCATCGGCACTTCCGTTCAGTTACGGCCATGAGCCCCTTGCAGTTTCAGAAACGCATTCGTCTGCAGCACGCTCGCTCACTGCTGGTCGCCCGGCCAGGAGACATCGCAGGCGTAGGCCACCTCGTCGGCTATGACAGCCCATCGCAGTTCAATCGCGAATACCGGCGTCTGTTCGGCGCGCCACCCGGCGTTGACGCGGAACGCCTACGCACAGAGACGCCAATGGCCGCCTCGCTGTGACGATGCCATCGACGCCGTCACTCGCGCGGCGGCGCACCCAGGACCGTTAAATCGGAGCTTTCTGCGCTCCGCTGCGCTGACGGTTCAGCTGAGCTTGGCGGCTTCCTCGGCCGCCACCTTGCCAACCACCTCGTCGATCGCCCGGCGGAACGCCTGGATACCGAGACCGATTGCCAGCGGCCGCAATTGAGCGGTCTTGTCGGCGATCGAGTGCAACTGCTCGCTCGGCAGACCGGCGTCGGCGAAGCGCTGCCAGATTTGCTCGCGATACAGGTCGACGAGGGCCCGCACACTCGCGACGTGGTGGTCGGCCATCCGGGTCAGCGCTTGGGCCACCTTGTCCAGCGGCAGCCCGATGGCGGTCAGCTTCTCGACGAAGTCGAACGTCGACGTGTCGGTGATGACGACGAGATCGTCGTCGACCACCTCGATCAATCCGCACGCCGACAGATGCCGTTCCGCGT
Organism: Mycobacterium sp.; assembly: GCA_025965975.1. Classification (GTDB taxonomy): domain Bacteria; phylum Actinomycetota; class Actinomycetes; order Mycobacteriales; family Mycobacteriaceae; genus Mycobacterium. The sequence continues at coordinate 5,850 of JAOPVX010000355.1, forward strand.
CGCCACCCAGCCGGTCGGCCAGATCGGCCCGCTTCAGCTCCATCGACGCGGTCTGGTTCGCGGGATCGAAGACTTCCGACGCCAGCCGAAGGAGATCTGGCGCCGACTCCGGTGAACGGTCCAACATGCGGCGAATCACGTCGAGCGGAAAGCCTTCGGCCCGAAGCACTTTGATCCTCTCAGTCCGCGATATGTGATCGTCGGTGTAGATCCCGACACGACCGCGGCGCTCCGGAGGCGGCAGCAGGCCGTTCGTCTGCCACTCACGGATGTTGCGCGCTGTCATGGCGACGCGACGAGCCAACTCGTCGATGGTCATGTCCACGGCGACCCCTTGTTGTTTACGGTCATAACCGTTACGGTTTCTTCCGTAATAGTACTCGAGGGGGCTCAACGATGACCCTGCGCCAGAACGTCCAGTTCGCCGGCTCACTGGTGAAGCCCCTTGGCAATGCCGCCAGGATCAACGCCGTCTCGGGAATCCGCACTCGTTGGCACGGCCATCGCTCCCCGATCGGCGCCCAAACCACGGCATACGATCCGCTCGATCCGGCCACCGCAGCTCAGCCGCACGAGGCGTACCGGCGGCTACATCGCGGGGCCAGGGTGCACTACAACCCGAAGCGTTCCATCTGGATCCTCACCCGGTTGGACGACGTGCGCGCCGCAGCGCGCGCCGACACGGCGTTGTCCAGCGCTGACGGTGTGACGCGAACGAAGTTCTCGCTGCCGATCCTGATCACCACGGACGGAGAGCGGCATGCGCAGATGCGCCGCCAGATCCTGCCTGCGTTCACCAAGGCGGCGCTGGACAGTTGGCGGCCGATGATCGACAAGCTCGCCGTCGAGCTGGTCGGCGACCTGCTGGACAACCCGGGCTCCGACGCGGTACAGCGGTTGGCGGTACCGATGCCCATGCGGCTCATCGCGCACATGCTTGGCGTTCCCGACACGGACATCGACAAGTTTCGGCGCTGGTCGGAGGCCGCCGTTCAAGTGACCGACCTTTCGCTGACGCGTCGCGGCGTCAACAAGTTGGCCGCCTCGGTCAGCGGGTCGCAGTCGATCTACCGCTACTTCTATCGGCAGTTCGCCGCGGGCGGCCTGAAGGGATCCGACACGATCCTCGGCAGGCTGCTGGCCAAGAACGAGGACGGCACGATCACCGAGGACGAGCTGTTCTACTTCGCCATGCTTCTGCTGCTTGCGGGCAACGAGACGACCACCAACCTGCTCGGCGGCATGTTCGACACACTCGCGCGAAACCCGGAGCAATTCAACCAGATTCGCGAAGATCCAGGCCTGATTCCGATGGCGATCGAGGAGCAGCTACGGTTCTCGTCACCGGTGCAGAACCTGTACCGGACCGCGCGCAGCGATTACCCGGTCGGCAACTTCACGGTTCCGGCCGGTGCACGGGTGCTGTTGTCGTTCGGCGCCGCCAATCGCGATCCACAGGTGTTCGATAACCCCGACGTGTACCGGGTCGACCGAAATCCAAGCCAGCACATTGCATTTGGCTTTGGCGCGCACCTGTGCCTTGGCGCGCAGCTGACCCGGATGGAGGCACAGGCCGTGCTGCGAGAGCTCGTCACGCGAGTGAGCCGGGTAGAGCTTGTCGGTGAGACGCGATGGTCGACCAACAGCTCGCTGCGCGGGCCGGCACAATTGCGCGTCAAACTCGAGCAGGCCTAAGCCTCTACGAACAGGAGTCACGTTAGTCACATGCATCACACAATAATTGACTTTGGCGACAAAATTTGCTGAACGCAGCGACCATTCGGGCATGGCGCGGGCTTAGCTACCCGAGAAGCTTTGCTACCTCGGCGACGCGCCGCAGTTGGTCGATGTCAGAGCTCGTCGGGATCAGGTGGACCTCGTCGCTGCCGATGTCGGAGAACTTGTGCAGGACGTCGAGCAACTCGTCGTCGTTGCCCGCAAAACCGGTCGTTGGCGCCATCGCGTCGACGGCCTCGCCGGGAATCCAGTTCATATAGCGCAGCAGATGCCGGTGTACCTGCGCTCGTGCCTGCTGCGCGTCGTCGTCGATGGCGAACCAGAACGACGTCGCCAGGTGCGGTTTGCGCTTGCCGGCCTGCGCCCATGCTTGACGGGCGACGTCGAACAGCTCGTTCTGCTTGTCGACGTCGAGGTCGAGAGTGATGCCGGCCAGTCCGTCGGCCCAGGACGCGGCGCTGCGCACGGTTTTCGGCCCCGTCGTGCCGATCAGCAGCTCCGGGCCATCGGGCTGCAGCGGCGGCGGCCCGACCGGTACGACGGATTCGGTGACCTTCTCCCCCGCCCAGATCCGCTTCATCACCCCGACGCTCTCGGCCAGGCCACGCATCGTCTGCGTCCCGGTGTCGGCACCGACGGCCCGGTAGTCCTCGTCACGGCCGCCGACGCCGATGCCCACGGTCAACCGGCCACCGCTGAGCATGTCGCCGGTCGCCAGGCCCTTCGCCAGCATCACGGGATCGTGCAGCTGCGGCACGATCACCGTCGTCACCAGCCGCACCCGGTCGGTCCATGCCGCCAGCGCGCCCAGAAGCGTGAGGCTGTCCGGGTTGTCGAACGCGATGCGCTCGCCCCAGCACAGCGACGAGAACGGCCCGCCATCGATGACCCGGGCCCAGGCTTTCAGCGTCGCCGCGTCCAGGTTGGGCTCCATCACGGGCATGGTCATCCCAATTCGCACGACGGCGATTGTGGCATGAGGGCGGGCACCACCAGCCCGCGGTGTTAGTCGGCCGCCCGTCGAAGCCCGGCGACTCGCAGCAATTCCGGGCGCCGCATCGCGAGGCCGACCCACATCAGCACGCCGAAGTACACCGCGAACAGCGTGTGGGAGAACAGCGGGGCCTCGACGCGCATGTTGGCCGTGACCGCGCCACCCAGATACGCCGTGATACCGAGCGCGCCGAGCACAGTTGTACGAGGGACCACGTAGAAGGCGACACAGATGGCCAGCACGACTCCCATCACCAACGCCTGGCCTGGTGGGAATCCGAGGGCCTGCGTACCCTCCTTGACCTGTGGCAGGCCAGCGAGCTTGCCGGCTGCGTCGAAGGCCAGAAACGCAGCGACGAGGACGCTGACGGCGATTCCGGTCCTGCGGACCCATGTGTGCGATGGACGGTCTTGGTGCTGCTGACCCGCGCGGACGGTATCGGCTGAGAAGTCGCTCACGATGATGCTCCCTGCTGAGGTAGAGACATTGACGCCTGGACAGACCCGGGTAGTGCCCGAATATCATCGCAGGGCCGGCACTGGCAGCATGAGCACATGGCGATCACCACCTCCTCCATCGCACACGTCCGGTTCACGGTGACCGATATCGAGCGGTCGCGACAGTTCTACGAGAGCGTCTTCGGCTGGCAGGTGTTGATCGAGTCGCCCGACGGCGCCGACGAGGCCACCCGCGAGGCGCTCAGCTTTCTGTACGGCGGCGTGATCTACGACCTCGGCGGCGCACTCATCGGCCTTCGGCCTGTCGCGGCCGATAGGTTCCACGAGGACCGCTGCGGACTCGATCACATTGCCTTCCGCGTGGCCAGCAAGGCCGAATTGGACACCGCCGCAGCCCATCTCGACGAGCTCGGTGCCGAACACGAGCCGGTCAAGGACATCGGCCCGTCCTACATCCTCGAGTTCCGCGATCCAGACAACATCGCGCTCGAGCTCACCGCTCCGAAGTAGTCACTCTCAACGCGTAAGGTGGACAACCCCGCTGTAGGTATGTTGCCCGGATTGCGCGGATCGGGCTGAGGTAGCCACGCCCGCGGTCGCATCCACCCCGGCAGCCGATCGAATCGATGCGCCGCACTGAAGACCGAATCCATCTCGACGGCCCGCCAACCGAGGTCTTCGAAGTAGGCAAGGCCGTTGGCGGGTGCGAACTTGAATGGTGCGCTGTCCATCATGCCGCGGCTCCTCTTGTTCATCCGCCTCTGAAGTCCAGGGCCGGAGAAATCGAGCATCCACCACGCCACCTCGGGGCGGGTGAACGCCGTCGACAACGCCCTGACGTCGCTGTCTTCGAGATACATCAGGAGACCCTCCGTCAGCACGAGGGCTTTCGTGGCACCGGCAAGCTCCTCGTTCAGGAACGCGTCGCGGGCAGCCGGATCGGCGAGGTCGACCGCATGTCGCCTCAACCGGCAGCGAGGGGTCTCATCGGCGAGCGCTCGCTCCTTCTCGGCGAGCAGCTGCGGCAGATCCGCCTCGATCCGGGGGAAGTCTGCAGGCAGGTCCAACCGTAAGGCCGGCAGCCAAGTTCAGAACCCTGTCGCAGCCGTCGCCGATCGCCTCGATGATGACGTCGTCGATGATCTTGGTACGGGCCACCAGCCACCAGCCGCTGCGAATCATTCGGGGAGCCGCGGCAACGATGGCACGGCCGCGTTCGCCGGCAAGCCGGTCGGCGAGCGGATCGTGAAACAACGCGTCGGGACGTGCCGACTCCACCGCCCGATAGGTCGCAACCCAGCGCGCCGTGTCTGAAACATTGGAGATTAGGGGTCTGTCGCTGCCGCACTGCGAGTCTTGCACGCGACCACATCGCGAGCTGGGTGCCGCAGGCGCTCACCGCGCCGAACTGGTGGCGGGCGGATCCTTCGTGGCCTTGATGGGGCCTGCGGGCGGCGGTGCGAATATGTTGCCGCGCAGGCCACCTCGCAACGTCCGAACCGCCACTAAACACCAAGTGCTCAGAAGTCCGACGTAGGCGATGGCCGCGGCGACGCGGAACGCAGGCAATCCGGTATGCAGGGCCAGCTGCGTGGTGCCGGTGACGAAGGTGCCGACCGGGAAGGTCAGGCTCCACCATGTCAGCCCGAACGGCATCCCCCTGCGCACCGTCCGGACAGTCAGCGCGGTGGCCAGTGCAATCCACAGCACGGCGAATCCCCACACCGGCACCCCGTAGAGAATGGCGAACACGCCCATGCCGTCGGCCAGGTGAGAATCAACGGCCAACGCCGCGTTCGTGCCGAGAAGGCCTGCCGCGGTGATGGATTGGCCGAGTGGACCCAGCACGATCCACAGCGTTGGCACCCGCGCGGTACCGGACGTGCCGAAGTGCGCGAGGCGACTCCAGACCATCGTGATGATGATCAGCGAGGCGACAAGCGACAGCCCGAACATCGCATAGCAGCCATAGAGCATGGTCTGCCGGCCGGTGCCCTTGGCCATGTACGGGATCAGCAGCGCACCTGTCGCCGCGGACACCATCGGCGGGACCACCGGCATCAGCCAGCCGCCGAACGCGGCGTCGGCCTCGACGCGGTACTGGGTGAACATCAGATACGGGATGCTCATCGCGGTGAACAGCCCGCCGAGCGTGCCCGCCGTCCACAGCACCCAGTCGAGGTCGACGGCCGCGCGTTCGCCGATGAGGTCCTTGCCGACCAGGATCGCTCCGGCGCCGACCGTGAGCAACGCCATCGGGGCAGCGCCGTAGAAATGACCCATCTGCGGGTTGTATGCGTGGCTGCGGGCCACGGTCGGGTGCCGGACCCAATGCGCGACCACCGCGACGATGAGCATCACCAGCCACACCGCCGTCGCCACCCACACCGCCTGGGCGAACGCCCGCAAACCGGAAACATGCAGCGGCAACGTCGCACCCGCCGTCGCGACAATGCCGGTTCCCATGACCGACGCGAACCAGTTCGGTCCCAGATAGCTCAACCGACGCCGGTCTGTCGTTGTCATACGGTCATCATCCCGCCGCGAGCGTGCGCAAAATCCCGCATTTCATGGCGTGTTGGGTATACACGTTGACGGCAGCGAGGCGGTGCGGGTCCGCAGACGACCAACCGGGACGGTGCGGCAGCCGTCGTCACCGCCTGCTCCGAGACCGGTGACGTGATCATCGACGATCTGCGGTAGCGGCATTTGCGGCCGTCGAGATTGCACTGAGGGCTGTGTTTTGTCCCGAGCTACAGCCCTCAGTGCAATTTCGGGCTGTAGCCACGGCGCACGAAGCTCTCGCGCACTCGATGGAGGATGAATCCGCGGCTATGTTCGGCGACCACGCGAATGTCGATCCAACCCTGCCGGTCGATCAAGTCCGTTCGGCCGATGTCGTATACGTACTGGCCCCGATCCTCGCTGTGGTGCGCACCTTCATAATCCAAGCCGACCATCGGCTCGTCGTAGCCCATGTCGATGAACGCATTGCTGACCCCGTCGGTGACGTGGATCTGCGTGCGAGGAGCCGGTAATCCGCCGTCAATGAGGACGAGGCGAAGCCAGGTTTCCTTCGGCGACTGCGCCCCGGCGTCCATCAATGAAAGCGCAAGTCTTGCGCGGGGCAATCCCCTTGCCCTGGGATACTTCTCGGCTAGCAACAACGTGTCCGTCGTCGCGACCCCCGTGGCACGGCTGAGCGAATCGAGGTGCTGAACGGCAAGATCGCGCGGCAAGTGCCTCGCGAGGTCAAACGCGGTCCGATCGGGTGTCGTGACCAACAGGCCGCGTACTTGCATGATCTCATCCGCATCAATCCGCTCATTGCGGACGACGATGTCCGACGGCGGGCGGCCACACCGCCAGATCATCTCGATGGGTGTAGCCGCGCTGACCCAGAGTGCGCCATGCATCGCCGCGGCGGCGCGACCGGTGACCACGCCATTGCCACCAGACCACAGCCATGCACCGAGCGTCTTCTGCTCAAGCGAGGGCGCGACGAGCTTGCGAACATAGATATCAGGAAAGATCGCGCGATAGTTCCACCGCAGGCGGCCGCGCGTTAGCCCGCCACGCGCCAGCGCTGCACTCCCGACGAACACCTCGGCCATGTCGCGATGGTCGCGATACGCGCCGACAAGTCAGCCGCAGGCTGCGAAAATTGCATCCTGGGTTGTGGATAACGCGGCGTCACGACCCTGTGCGCAATCTTGCGTCGTGCGCCTCGTCGACAAGCGGCAGACCGAACAGCGTGACCAGGCCGGGATCGCCGAACACGACGATGCGGGCGATTCCGCTCGCGGTCACGTCGAGCGTCGCGATCCCGAACGCGCGCAGCACGCCGTCCTCGTCGCGGCGGTAGGCCGCGGCGGCGGGCTGGCCGTTGGCGGCAATTGCCACCATCCGCCAATCACCATGCACACCAACCACTCCGGCAAGGTAGGGAAGGCAGGTCGCCCGGCCGGCGAACCACGTCCGCGACCCGACCATCTCCAGCGCGGCGTCGTGGCGCAGCGCCTCCTCCAGCAATGTGGTGTCGGCGTTTTCGAACGCGGTGATGTACTTCTCGAGCAGCTCGCGGGCTCGCGGCTCCGTCGGCTCGATGACCTCGTCGGCGTTCGGGGAGACGTCGCGCAGCCGGGCCCGCGCCCGCTGCAGCGCGCTCTTCACCGCGGCGACGCTGATGTCGAGCATCGCGGCGACATCCGCGGCCGGGAACGCCAACACGTCGCGCAGCAGAAGCGCCGCGCGCTGCTGGGCCGGAAGGTGCTGCAGGCTGGCGACCAACGCCAGCCGCAGACTCTCGCGCGAGGTAACCACCGCCGCCGGGTCTTCTGCCACCCAGGCATCCGGAATCGCCTGCAGCCACAGCACATCTGGCGCGGGCACCGGCTCGACGTACGGGTCGTCGGCCGGCGCGCCGAGACCCGACGGCAGCACGCGCCTGCTGCCGTGGGCAAGCGCCGTCAGGCACGCGTTCGTCGCGATGCGGTACAGCCAGGTCCGCACCGAAGAGCGGTTCTCGAACTGCCGATAGCCGCGCCACGCCCGCAGATAGGTTTCCTGGACGACGTCCTCGGCGTCGTGTGCCGAGCCGAGCATCCGGTAACAGTGCGCGAGCAGTTCGCGGCGAAATGGCTCGGTGTCGCAGATGAAATCGCTCATGCCGCAACCGGCGGGAACTGGTAGACCTTCTGCGGTGTGATCCGCACGATCAGCCGCTCCGCGTCCGGCTCGGGCGGTGGTGCGATGCCGTCCATGTAGCGGTCGTACATTTCGTAGAGCAATCGCTTCTCGGGATCGTCGGTGATCTCGACCCTACCGCGGATCTCGAGGTAGCGATTGTGCCCCTTGTCGACCACGAGCAGGCTGACGCGCGGGTCACGGGCCATGTTGCGGGTCTTCAACCTGCCCTTGATGGTGCTGAATACCACCGTGTCGCCGTCGCGTTTGACGAATATCAGCGACGACTGCGGGCGTCCGTCGGCGTTCGACGTGGCGATCGCCGCGATGTGCGGCCCGTCGAGCACGTCGCGGGCGACGTCATTGAGTGTTATGTCCATGTCGATATAGACCACGGCGGGCGGGAAAAGGTCTCGGTCACCGGCCCAGCTGGCGTTCAGACGCCGTTCAGGAACGGCAGCAGATGCTTACGGCGAAATCATTGATGGAGGTGACCGCGATGCGCAGGCTCATTATCGCTTTCGTGGCCGCGGTCGCGCTGGCCGGCTGCGGTTCGAATGGCTCGACGTCGGCCCCGACCGGGCAGACGGGCTCGACCACCGGCAGCCCTACAGCGGCACCGTCGCCGCCGGATTGGGCGGTGCCGTTGATGCAGAATCGCTACGCCCCCATGGTCGATCCGGCCCAGTTCACAGACAAGATCACCAACAAGTACTTCCCGCTCGTTCCGGGGACCGTGATGGTCTACGAAGGCAAGCGGGACGGGGTGCCGCTGCGGATCGAGCTGACGGTGACCAACGAGACGAAGGACATTTTCGGAGTAAAGACGATCGTCGTAAGGGACGTCGTCACGGGAGCCCTCGAGGAGCGCACGTCGGACTGGTACGCGCAGGACGCCGCGGGCAACGTCTGGTACTTCGGCGAGGACACCAAGGAGTACACGAACGGGGTTGTATCCAGCACCGCCGGTTCGTGGGAGGCCGGCGTCGACGGCGCGCTGCCCGGCATCATTATGCAGGCCAGCCCGGCTCAGGGCGAAGCGTACCGACAGGAGTACCGGCCGACGGTTGCGGAGGACGTGGCCTTGATCAAGCAGTTCGGCGCCTCGGCCGAGGTTCCGGCGGGCCGCTACTCCGACGTGCTGGTGACCAACGATCGTGACCTGCTCGACCTCAACAAGGACGAAGACAAGTACTTCGCCCCTGGCGTCGGGCTCGTCAAGCTCGGCGGGCTCGTCAACGGCCACCGAGAAGACGTCCGGCTGGTCTCCATCCTGGCGCCGAAGTGACCGACCGAACCGGCCCCGCGATGGAAGCTCGCGGGCTGTACCACATTTACCGCGAGGCCGAACTCGAGACCATCGCGCTTCGGGGCGCGGCGTTGACCCTCGAACCGGGCACCTGGACGAGCATCATGGGACCGTCGGGAAGCGGCAAGAGCACACTCGTCTGCGTGTTGGCCGGGCTCGTCGAGCCCAGCGGAGGAGCGGTGGTCGTCGACGGTGAAGACCTCACCCGGCTACCGCCGCCCGCGCGTGCTCGGTGGCGCCGTCAGCGGGTCGGCGTGGTACTGCAACGGGACAACCTTCACCCGCTTCTCGACGTCGCCGAGAACATCGAGCTGCCGCTGCGCCTCGAGGGTCGGGGACGCACACAGATGGGGGCCCGGGTGGACCAACTTCTGGACGAGGTCGGCCTCGCCGACCGGCGCCGCCACCGGGCAGGACAGTTGTCCGGCGGTGAGCAGCAACGAGCAGCCATTGCCATCGCGCTGGCACCTCGGCCGAAGGTGCTGCTGGCCGACGAGCCAACCGGTGAGCTCGACGAGTCAACGGCCGCAGGCGTTCTCGACCTTCTGGCGACTCTCAAGGCGCGGGAGGGCGCGAGCATCCTCACCGTGACGCACAACCCGCAGGTCGCCGAGCGGGCCGACCGGCGACTCGTCATGCGCGACGGCGAGATCCTCGATGGAGCCTGAAGCGCCTGCGATCGAGGCGCTCACGTTGACCCGGACGTATCGAGGTGGCGGGCACGAGGTTCGAGGCGTCGATTCGGTGTCGCTCGCCGCCGCCCGGGGCGAGGTTGTGGCGGTCACCGGCCCCAGCGGCTCGGGCAAAAGCACCCTCCTCTTTCTTCTCGGCGGACTCGACACCCCCGACGAGGGACAGGTGCGCGTGGCCGGCGTTGACTGGGCGACGCTGCGGGGACGTGCCCGCGCCCGATTTCGCCGGCGAACGTGCGGTTTCATCGTTCAAGGTCTGGCGCTTCTTCCGCAGGCGACGGCCGCCGAGAACGTCGAAGTGCCGTTGCTGCTCGACGGAATCGAGGTGACAGCACGGGGTCGCCGGGTGGCCGGGGTGCTCGAGCGAGTTGGACTCGAGCAGCACTCGATGAAGCTGACCGACCAACTCTCGGGCGGCCAGCAGCAGCGGGTGGCGATCGCGAGAGCACTGGTGGCCGAACCCGCGGTCGTTCTGGCCGACGAGCCCACCGGAAGTCTGGACTCGGCGACCGCCCAGGACATCGTCGCGCTGCTGGTTGCCGCCGCGCGCGAGCGTGATGCGGCGGTGGTTATGGTCACGCACGATCCCACCGTCGCGGCTCACGCCGATCGGGTGGTGGCCGTGCACTCGGGGCGGATCCAGTGATCCGCTGGCTCACGGCGCGCACGATTCCGCGTGCGCCGAGACGGGTCGTCCTCGGCACTCTCGGGATCGCGTTTCCGGTCGCGATGCTGGCGGCGACGATCCTTTTCGTCGATGACGCCGACCGGGCCATGACGCGGGTGGCATTGGAACCGGTGCAGATCGACATGCGGGCGATGGGCAGGTCGCTCGACGTCGACATGACGTCGGTCAGCCACGACCTGGGTGCGGTGCCCGCGGTCGCCCGTGCCGAACCCTTCGCCGCGACCAACGTGGTGGTGGAAACCCCTGGTGCCGGGAAGTGGACCGCCCGCTTGATCGCCGTCGATCCCTCCTACTTCGCCGGCCGACCCTGGCTCCGTGTCGTCAGCGGCAAGCCGGGCGGTGGCGCGCTGCTGGATGAAGCACTTCGCAACACTCCCGGATTCGCCTCGGCCGCAACGGTTTCGATCGAATTGCCCGGCGACGCCCCAAAGCTATCCCTCACGCTCCCGGTCACCGGGACGGTCGATCTGCGCCGGGCGACAACATGGTTCTCAATCCCCTACGGCAACGTGCAAGGCGACGTGGTCGCCGTACCCCGCTCAATCGTCATCGACTTCAGCACCTTTCAGCGCGACATCCTGCCCGTGCTGCAGGAGTGGGCCACCCACGGCGGTATCTCCCCGGTGTTCGATCCCGGTTCCACCGATCTGCCGCCGGTAAGCCTGGAATCCCACGTCACCGTTGACCACGCCACATATCCGCCGAACCCGAGTCGGGCGACAACATGGTCGGGGCAGCTTCGATCGCTGCTGGAGCGCCGGGCGGCGGGCTCGATCCTGGTTGCCGACAACGCCGCCGAGACGTTGGTGACCGCCCAATCCGACGCCACCAACGCGAAGATCCTTTTCCTCCTGCTGGGGATTCCCGGGGTGCTCGCGGCGGGTGCGCTCGGGCTCGCCGCCGGTTCTGCCCTCGCCGAGGCCAACCGGCGGGAGGAGGCACTGCTCCGGCTGCGGGGCGCCACGAGTGGGCAGGTTCTTCGCCTGGCCGCGGCCGACGCGGCGGTCGTCGGACTCGCTGGGTCGGTGGTGGGAATTCTCGTCGCAGCGGCCACCGTCAGCCTGGTGACCGGTGGACCCGTGTGGCACGGGGTTGCGGCGGGAGAGCTCGCCACCACGGCGATGCTGGCGCTTGCCGTCGGGGCGGTGACCACGGTCATCCGGCTAATCCGGCTCAGAAGCAAAGAACGCCGGTCAGACGTCGCCGTGGAGCGCCATCTACTGGAGCGGGGGTGGACGCCGATGTGGAAGCGGGCCTACCTCGATCTGATCTTCATCGCCCTCGGGTTGGGCATCCTCGGCGTCAACCGCGTAACCGGCGGGCTGTCGCCGACCCCGATCGAAGGCACGTCCCTGGCGCTGTCGTTCTATGTGCTGCTGGCACCCATTTTCCTGTGGCTCGGGGTCACGTTCCTGGCGGTCCGGGTCGTGCTGGCGATGTTGAGTCGACGGGCGGAGCGGGGGCGGTCGAAGCCGCTGCCGTCGTGGCGCGCAGCTGCCACCCGATGGACGGGCCGGCGTCCGGCGCGGATGGCCGTTGCCCTGATGCTCGGGGCGCTGGCGGTGGCGTTCGGCACGCAGGTGTTGGCGTTTGCGGCGACGTATCGGACCGCGAAAGCGACCGACGCCGGGGCGGCCTTGGGCTCCGATATGCGGCTTACCCCTGCCGATCCGACGAATAAGCTACCGCCCCTCGGTCCCCGGATCGCCACCGTGAGCCCCTTCCGCCTCGTGCCCGCGCAAGCGGGAAGCGACCGCAAGACGATCATGGCGATCGACCTGTCCAGCTATCCCGACGTGTCGATGATGGCACCGCGGATCCTGGAGGGTCATGGCCCCGAAGCGCTGGGCAGCGACTCGCGAGGAGTCCTTTTGCTCAAGGAGCTGGCCATCAATTTCGAGGTCGGACCCGGTGACACGCTGCCGATCACCATCTATCCGGACGATTTCGAGAAGAGCACCAACCTGAAGCTCCACGTGCTCGGCGTCTACGGCTCGTTTCCGCCGACGAGCCCGCCGCCCGACCAGCCGGCCGAGCTGGTCATGTCGTCGGCCGCGATACCGCGGACGGTGCCGACGCCGCCAGACTTCTACCTCGCCCGCGTCTCTGCCGGGCAGTCCGTCGACGCGGTGGCCGCCGAACTCCGCGGGACCTTGTCCGATCGATTCGGCGTGACGACGGTCGGAAACCCGTTCCAGCGAGGCCTCACCGCATTGAACCTCGCGGGGCTCGGTCGCATCGAAGCGCTGGGAGCCGCGCTGATCGCCGCCGTCGGGGTCGCCGTGCTTGGGGCGTTCCTCGTTCTCGAACGCCGCCGCGAGTTCGCGATCCTTCGGGCGGTCGGCGCGGACACATCGCAGGTTCTCGCGGGTCCGGTTGCCGAAGGCGTGCTCGTTGTGCTGGGCAGCCTGTTCATCGGCGTTCCTGTCGGGCTTGGGCTCGCGCTGCTCGAGGTCCGGGTGCTCTCGCTCTTCTTCGCCCTTCCCCCGCCGCTGCTCACCGTCCCGACCGGCGCGCTGGCGGTGTTCATCGTGTTCATGGCGACGACGTCGGCGGTCGCCATGGCCGCAGCGCTAGCCGCCGTCATGCGGGTGCGGCCGGCGTCAGTGCTACGGGAGCCCTAGCGGGCGTGCAGTCCCGCCAGTGCTTGCTTGAGCGCGGTCGCGGGGCCGTCGACCGCGGACAGGTCTTCAGCGTCGGCCACCTTGCGCAACTGTTGCAGCGGGGCGTCCGCCCCTGGGGCCGAGTCGACACCAAGGCGGGTGCGCTCCCAAATACGTTCTAGCGTCGCCACATCGGCCAGCACCGCGCCTGCGTCGTCGGCTGCCACATCGATCGGAAGTTGGTCTGCCCACAACGCCATCCGGGCCAGGTCGACATCGATCACTCGCTGGTACAGCAGCCGCAGGTCGAGCTCGTTCTGGGCGACCCGCAACGCAGCCGACTGCGCGGACTTCCAATCCTTGACGTCCACTGCGGTGGCGAACTCGCCCATGTCCCTCTTCATCTGCGACTGCGACTGCGGCGGAATGCCCTTGGTGTGCGCGGCAGCCCACGCCTGATCCAGCGTCGTCGCTGCCTGCTTTGCGTGTTCGGCGTCGGAATCGGCGGCGGCCTCGAATACCGCTCGAACCGCGGTCGAGAGCGCGCCGAACTCGGCGGGAGCCGGATCCGGCCTCCGATCGGTCGGCGACGCGAGCGACACCGCCTCCAGGTCACCGCCCGGGTCTCCGGTGGAGAACTCGCCGTAGCCAGGAGCGAAGATCTTTCCCTCCCGCGTGCCGTCCATGTGCAGCTCGTTGACTTCCATTGCGCCGCTGATGTTTCCGCTTGGACCGGGCACGTTCATGTCGACCTTGTCGACACGTACC
>JAOPVX010000386.1 GCA_025965975.1 Mycobacterium sp.
CCTGCGGACGAATCTGACCACCCGCGGGCCGGCCGCGCTGTTTCACACCAGCCAATCCGCGGTCGACCGGATCGTCCATCACCTGGTGCCGGTGCTGGCCCGCGCACTGCAACCCGCCCCCGACAACCTCAACCACCCCTGGATTATCGACGGCACCCCGATTCCGGTGCGCGACCAGTCGATCACCGCCATCAGCAAGAACTATCGTCGCAGTGTCAACACCCAGATCATCATCTGCTCGCACCGGCGCCGTGTGGTGGTAGCCGGCCACTGCTGGCCAGGTAACCGCAACGACGTCACCGTGGCCCGCCACACCGTGGTGCAGCTGCTCGATGGTCGTCTCGTCCTCGGCGACGGCGGATACCGCAGCATCACTTCGATCACCACACCGCGCCGCGATCACACCGGCCGCATCATCCGTGATCACCGCTACCGAGCGCACCGCCGGATCAGGGCCCGCGTCGAGCAGTCATCGCCCGCTCAAGGACTGGCAGAATACCGCGGCAATGCCGCCGCCGTGGAGACGCTATCAACCACAGCCTCCACATCATCGCCGGACTCTGGAACCTCAATACCCGCGATCAATTACGGGTCACCTCTTAGCTCGGCGGGTGCAGGCTAGGACTGCGCAGGAAGCACGTGGTCTGCCACCTTGTCGGTGCTCAGGCACAACGAGCACACGTGCGCATCGTGGGTCTCGCACTTCATCATGTCCGGCCGTTCGTAGTCGTGATGGCAGACGTGACACTTGAGGTGCTCGCCCGACGGGTTGCCGAACTCGTCGTACATGGGGAGATCGATGCCGTCGCCGGTGCGACGCAGGTAGTACTTGCCTTTCGTCGCAATGGCGAGAATCGGCGGCAACACCAGTGCCAGACCGATCGCCACCAGAGGTGAGTACGGCCGGATGGCCTCCCCGAGCCCACCGAAGAAGGCGATCACCGACAGGCCGGCGGCGATCAGCATCGAGCCAAAGCCCACCGGGTTGAACGCATACAGCATGCCGCGGCGGAACTCCGGCTTCATCGGCGACAGTTTCAACAGGAACTTGTTGAACACGATGTCCGAGGCGACCACAACGACCCACGCCATGCCGCAGTTGGCGTAGAAGCCCAGGATGGTGTTGAGGAAGCTGAACATGTTGGCTTCCATCAGGATCAGCGCGATCAACAGGTTGACGCCGAGGAACACGATGCGTCCGGGATAGTGCTTGGTGACGCGGGTGAAGGAGTTGGTCCACGCCAGCGAACCGGAGTAGGCGTTGGTGACGTTGATCTTGATCTGGCTGATGACGACCAGGGCAACGGCGAGTGCCATGGCCAGCCAGCCGGGCAGGAAGTTCTGGTAGATCTCGAGGAACTGGTGCACGGGCTGATTGGCGACGCCCGCGCTGTCGGCGACGTTGGCGATCAGGTACACCGCCAGGAACAGGCCGACGATCTGCTTGATCGCTCCGAAGAACACCCAGCCCGGCCCGGCCAGGATCAGCCACGTCCACCAACTGCGCTTGTTCTCCGGAGTCTGCGGCGGCATGAAGCGCAGGTAGTCGTTCTGCTCGGCGATCTGGGCGATCAGCGATAGACACACACCTGCGGCCAGCAGCGTCGAACCGAGGTCGAACCCGCCCTTGCCATTCTCACCGGCGTAGGCGAAGAACTGGCTGACCGAGTCGGGGTGGCTGACGACCAGGTACACGAACGGCGCCACCATCAGGATCAGCCACAGCGGCGTCGTCCAGACCTGCAGTGTCGAGAGCACTTTCATCCCGTAAATAACCAGCGGGAAGATGATCAGCGTCGAGGCGGCGTAGCCCAGCCACAACGGAATGTGAAGCCCGAGCTTGAGGCCCTGGGCCATGATCGAGCCCTCGAGCGCGAAGAAGATGAACGTAAACGTCGCAAAGATGACGTTGGTGACCACGGACCCGTAGTAGCCGAATCCGCTACCACGGGTGACAAGGTCCAGATCGATGTTGTAGCGCGCCGAGTAATACGCCACCGGGAAACCGGTCAGGAAGATGACAACCGCGAAGATCAAGATGCCGCACAGCGCATTCGTGGTGCCGTACGAGATGCCGACGTTGGCACCGATCGCGAAGTCGGCGAGATAGGCGATGCCCCCCAGCGCGGAAATGCCGACGACGCGGGTCGACCACTTCCGATAACTGCGCGGTGCAAAACGCAGCGTGTAGTCCTCCAAGGTTTCCCTGGTGGCGGTCATCGTGTCGAGGTCGGCCTCGACGATCTCGTTCGGCGGCTCTTTGCTGACCTCTTGCGTCATGTAGCGAAATTAAGACCGGCTTGTTTCGTATCTATGACAGGCGTGTTCCCAGCGTGAACAAGTTTGTAGGACCACCGTTGTAACAATCGGGTACCGTGCGGCGATGTGACGGACATGCGAACAGCGACAACCAGGGTAGGGGCCGCGTTGGCGGTGGCAGCTGCGTCGATCGCGGTGGGCCATACAACATTGATAGTGGCGGCGGCGAACGCTGAGCCGGCCGCTCACCAGGTCCGGTATACGCTCACGTCGGCGGGCGGTGCGGATTTCGACCTCTTCTATCTGACGAGTCAACCTCCGAGCAAGGAGGCTTATAACGCCAACCCGTACGCGTTCGTGAAGAAGGAGCCGGTGACCCTGGCGCCGGGTGTGCCATGGGTTTTCGACACCACGCTGGCGGACCCGCAATGGGCGATCTTCACCGTGAGCAGCACCACGCACGGCGGGCAGGCCGCGCCGAATCCTCACTGCGACATCGCCGTCGATGGTCAGGTGGTTGTGCAGCAGGACGGTCCTTATAACCTGCAGTGCCAGCTTTCGCGGTGGTGATGTCGGCCCTATTCGCCGAACACATAGACCCACGCCTGCTCGCCTGAGCGCAACGGGACGGCGACGCGGCGGTAGTCGTCGACCTCGTACTCGTCGGCCGCGGCCAAGTCGGCCTCGCTGATCGCGAAAACCATGCCCTCGATGGCTGCGCCGGCGCGATCGCTCGGCCGCAGGATCGGATGGCAGTCGCTGCCGCTGGTGGCGATCACGTGCGGATCGGTGATGGTGACGAAATCCAGGTCGTAGCCGACGATCGCTTCGGGCCTGCCGTCGAGTTCACGGCCGAACGTAGTCCGTTGCACTTCGGGCTGGCGCAGCGTGCCGTAGGAGAATAGGAGTTCCGTCACGCGCCGAAGATTACGCCGAGCCGCTGGCCCGCACCGCGCGCACGAACGACGCGACGGCCGCGCCGATCTCATCGGGGCTGTCCTCCTGGATGAAATGCGTGCCCGGCACCGTGATTTCGGTCTGGTTGGGCCAGCTGCGGACGAAGTCGCGGACGCGTCCGCGGGTGATGGCGCCAGGCTCGCCATTGATGAAGAGCTTGGGCACGTCGCTTTCGGTGAGCCATGCCCCGTACTCCTCGACGATGGCGACGACGTCGGCGGGCTCACCCTCGATCGGGATGTTGCGCGGCCATGACAGCGTTGGGCGCCGATCCTCGCCGGGATTGCGGAACGGCTCGCGGTAGTGGTCCATCTCCTCGTCGGTGAGCTTGCGTCCAATCGCGCCCGGCAGCACGGCCTCGACAAATAGGTTCTGGTCCAACACCATCGCCTCGCCGGCCGGCGAGCGAAAGCCCTTGAAGACGTCGCTCACTGGGCCGGGGAAATCGGCCCAGTCGATGGGCATCGCGATCGCTTCCATGTAGGCGATGCCCGCTACCCGGTCGCGGTGCCGGTTGGCCCAGTCGAAACCAAGCGCCGAACCCCAGTCGTGCAGAACGAAGATCACCCGATCACCGAGGTCGAGCGAGTCCCACAGCGCAAACAGGTAGTCGCGCTGTTCGGCGTAGTGGTAGTGATCCGGTCCGGAGTCGTCGAGCTTCTCCGAGCTGCCCATGCCGATCAGATCACAGGCGACGAGCCGGCCCAGCCCCTCGAGATGCGGCATCACGTTGCGCCACAGGTACGACGACGTCGGGTTGCCGTGCTGGAAAACGATCGCGTCACCCTGGCCCTCGTCGATGTAGGCCATCCGCTTGCCGTTGACCTCCTTGTACTGCAGTTGCCCGTACGGTTTGGATCCTGGCATGGCGTCCTCCTCAATTCGGTTGGGTAGCGGCGAGTTTCGCGGCGGCTTCCCGGGCCACCCGCAGGATTCGACGCGAGAACTTCGGGTCGACGACCGCGCGGGACAGCGCCATCCCGCCGACGCACACCGTCATCAGGGCGATCGCGTCGTCGAGGCGGTCGCGGTCGCCTGCGCAGATCGCTGCGAGTGATGTCCGAAGCTCGCGCTCGTAGCTGGCCCGGAATTGGCCGCAGCCGCGCGCCGCGTCCGAACTCAGCGTCGCGAAACCGCAACTGGTGGACATGTCGTCGCGGTGGGCGGTGGTGAGGTAGCGCCTGGCCAGGCTCGTCAACCGCTCGCTCCACGACTCGCCGCGCATCGGCTTGATCCAGTGCCGGCGGCCCGTGGTGATCGCCCGGCCGAACGCCGCGCTGGCCAGATCGTCCTTGCTGGAGAAGTGCGAGTAGAAGGCGCCGTGTGTCAGCCCGGCATCGCGCATCACCGGCACGATCGCCGCGCCATCAAGCCCTTCCTCGCGGATCCGGCGGGCTGCGGCATCCAGGATCTTGTCCAGTGATTCCCGCTTGCCGTTGGCGCGCGTGCCAGCGATCTTTCGCATGATGGTCGTCATGCTAGTCGCATGATGCCCATCATGCGAGTGCGTCGGCGTCCGCCACCGCAGGCGCGTTCCAGTCGATCGTGTAGCTCTGCTCGGCGGCCATTGTCTTCTCGATCGGAAAGTAGGTCTTCTCGATCGGAAAGTAGGTAGCGCGGCGGACCCCGGGTTTTAACCGTGGGGGTGAGCGCGTCGAGTTCGTGTTTGGAGCGGCCTTGACAAGGTATCGAACATGTGTTCGAATAGAACTGTGCGGTGGGATGGCCAGGGCGTCAAGGTCGACGACGGCGCCCTGCCTGGCCTGCAGCGCATCGGCTTCGTCCGGACCGTGCGCACCCCGCAGTTCGATGGCATCACGTTCCACGAGGTGCTGTGCAAGTCCGCGCTGAACAAGGTGCCCAAAGCTCGGCCCAACGCCGCCGGCGAACAGGCCCCGTTGACTCTGCCCTTCAACTACACCGTCAACGGCTACCGGGGGTGTTCCCACGCCTGCCGCTACTGCTTCGCGCGGCCCACCCACGAGTACCTCGATCTGGACTGCGGCACCGATTTCGACACCCAGGTCGTGGTCAAGACGAATGTCGCCGAGGTGCTGCGCCGCGAACTACGCCGGCCGTCGTGGCGGCGGGAGACCGTCGCGCTTGGCACCAACACCGACCCCTATCAGCGGGCAGAGGGGCGCTATGCCCTGATGCCAGGGATCATCGGCGCCCTTGCCGATTCCGGCACACCGTTTTCGATTCTCACCAAGGGCACACTGCTGCGCCGTGATCTGCCGCTGATCACCGAGGCCGCCCACCGGGTCGACGTCAGCGTCGCGGTGTCGCTGGCGGTCGGTGATCCCGAACTGCACAAGGACGTCGAACCGGGCACGCCGTCGCCGCAGGCCCGGCTTGGGCTGGTGTCCGCCATCCGTGACGCAGGCCTTGGCTGTCATGTCATGGTCGCGCCGGTGCTGCCGCGGTTGACGGACTCGGTCGAGCACCTCGATGCGCTGCTGGTCCAGATCGCCGAGGCCGGCGCCACCGGGGTGACCGTGCTCGGTCTGCATCTGCGTGGCTCGACGCGCGGTTGGTTCATGGCGTGGTTGGCGAAATCGCATCCGGAGCTGGTGGGGGAGTACCGCCAGTTGTACAGGCGGGGAGCGTATCTGCCGCGGGACTACCGGAACATGCTGGGAGACCGGGTGACGCCCCTGATCGCCAAGCACGGCCTGGCCCAGGACCGGCGGTCCTTTCGGACGGCGCAGGGGCCTGCGGCCCCGCCCGCCGAGGTGCTGCAGCCGACGCTGTTCTGACCCGGCGTCGGCTAGCTCTTGTTGCGCTTGACCTGATTGAACGGCACGCCACGGTCAGCGGCGTACTCGCGCGGGAACCCGAGCACGCGTTCGCCGATGATGTTGCGCGCGATCTCGGTGGTGCCTCCGCCGAGCGCAGCCGATTGCCGCGACAAATAACGCTCGCCGTAGCGGAGCAGGTCGTCGCCGACGTCGACCACACCGGAACTGCCCGCGATCGCCAGCACGGTGTCGAACTCAAGGTGATGCGTTTCGGCGTGGGTGATCCGGATGATCGAACCCGCCGCCGGGGGCAGCGAGCCATCGAGTACACCGTGATACACGTGGTCGATGAGCTGCTCGCGCACCGCGCGGTGTACCAGCGCTCGGCCCGCCATCTCGCGGGCGCGCTCGCTGTCGGCTTGGCCGGTCGCCGCCAACAGGGCGACATAGTCGATGGGCATGTCGGTCTTGCCCTCGGAGCCGATGCCGCTGGAGAACTCCGAACCGCCGCCGACCGCGCGGCGTTCGTGATAGAGCTGCCGCGACGCGACGTGCCAGCCCCCGTTGACCTCACCGACCACGGCGTCGTCACCGAGCTCGAGGTTGTCGAAGAACTCCTCACAGAACTCGATCGACCCGTTGACCTGTTTGATCCTGCGCAGGGTGATGCCGGGGCTGTTGATCGGCACCATGAACATCGTCAGGCCCTCGTGCTTGGGCGCATCCCAGTCGGTGCGCGCCAAAAGCAGTCCGAAGTCCGCCGCGAAAGCGCTTGTGCTCCACGTTTTTGCGCCGTTGATCACCCACTTGTCGCCGACCCGATCGGCCCTGGTGATGACCCCGGCAAGATCCGATCCGCCGCTGGGCTCCGACAGCAGCTGCACGAGCACTTCCTCGCCGCGCAGGGCGGCCGAAATGTGCCTGCGCTTCTGCTCCTCGCTGCCGGTGTCGAGGATCGTCGCCGCGCAGATCGTGAACGTGGGCGTGTTGAGGATCATCGGCATCTCGTAGTTGCGCGACTCGTTGTCGAACGCCTTCTGGAACGCGATGGGCAGGCCGAGACCGCCGTACTCCCGTGGAAAGCAGATACCCGCGAATCCGCCCCGATAGAGCTGCTTCTGAAGTTCGCGGGCGCGCAGCCAGGGCGCCTCTTCGCCGCGATCGTTATCCGGCGGGTTGGCCGGGTCGATTCGTGGCACGTTGTCCGCCAGCCACGCGCGGGCCCTTGCGGCGAAATCCTCGACCGATTCCGTCGTTTCGGTGGGCACCGACGTCGTCTCGGTCATGAAGTGGGCTCCAGCTGCTCGGTGAGCGCGTAGACCCGAAGATTGTGGTCTTCGGGTGTGCCGAACATTGAGCGGTACAACGTGACTCGCCGCAGGTACAGGTGCAGGTCGTGCTCCCACGTCACGCCGATGCCGCCGTGCAACTGGACGCAGTCCTGCAGCATGCCAGGGGCATGTTCTCCGACATAGGATTTCGCCACGCTGACGGCCATGTCGGCACCGGGCGAACGTGCGGCCACCTCGGCGACCGCTGCTGCTGTCGTGGCGCGGCATGCCTCGAACCAGATCTTCAGATCGGCGTACTTGTGTTTGAGTACCTGGTATGACGCCAGCGGGCGGCCGAAGGAATGCCGGTCGAATCCCCATTGGATGGTGAAGGCCAACACGGCGTCGAGGATGCCGACCACCTCGGCGCACTGAAGCACCTGCGCGATCTGACTCTGGCGTGCGATCAGCACCGCGGTCTGGTCCGGCGATCCGACCACTGCCGACGCACTGACCTCGGCACCGTCGAAATGCACTCGGGCATAACTCTTCACCATGTCGAGCGAGCGCTGCGACTCGACGCGCACACCGGGCACGCCCGTCGGCACGAGGAACTGGCGCACCACGCCGTCGCACTGCGCGCTCACCAACAGAACGGAGCTCTCGACGCCGGCCTCGACGCGATCCTTTACGCCGTCGATGCGGTATCCGGTCCCGGTAGGGGTCGCGGTGACCGTTGGCTGCAGCGGTGCCCACGGCCTGCCCGGCTCGTAGACGGCCCATGACCCGACGACCTCGCCCGACACAAGGGATTCGATTGTGTCCGAGTGATTTTCGGGCGCCTCCACCAGACCGGCCAGCACCGTGCTGACGGGATGCAGCGGGCCAGGTGCGACGGTCCTGCCCACCAGTTCGGCGACCACTGCCAGGTCGGCCACACCGTCGCCCGAGACGCTGCCGCCGCCGAGTTCCTCCGGCACCAGCAGGCTCGTCCAGCCGAGCTCTGCGGCGCGCCGCCACCAGTCGGGCTCGAAGGAGATGCCGGCCGCGTGCAGTTCACGCAGCCGGCTCAGCGATGCTTCCTTCTCGAGGAACGACTGCGTCGTCGAGGCGAAGAGTATCCGTTCTGGGGAGGCGGCTTTTGTCATGCGCGATTCGCCTTCGCTACTCGCTCGCTGGTCACAGCGTGGTGCTCGCTTTCGATGGGTGCGAACGTGCGTGCCGCCGAGTCGACACGCACGTTCTCCGACGAAGAGCCTCGGTCAGGCCGGGATGACGAGCGCGGGCACGTCGGGATTGTGGACGACCTTGTTCGCGACCTTGAACAGGTCAACCATGTTGCCGCCCATGACCTTGCGCTGCCCGTCCTCGTCGAGTCCCTGCAGATCCTCGATGAGGTTGATCGGATCGGCCAGCCCCTCCGGGTGCGGCCAGTCCGAACCGAAGATCACCCGGTCCACCCCGCACAGGCCGGCCATCTGGGCGAAGTCGTCCTCCCAGAACGGAGCGACGTAGACGCCTCGCTTGAACGCTTCAACCGGATTCTCCGGGAACGCCTGCGGCATCTTCTTGTAGGTGTTCTCGAACTGCTTGAACAGGTAGGGCACCCAGTCCGCGCCGTTCTCGATCGACAGGATGCGCAGATCGGGATTACGGGTCAGCGCACCGTGGCAGACCAACGCCGCCATCGAGTCCTCGATGGGCCGCTTGCCCATCGAGACCATCCGGAACGCGGTCGGCTTGAACGGCAGGAACTCGTCGGCAGGCTCCCAGTCGTTGAGGTACTCCGCGTAGCCGGAGTCCGACGCGTGCATCGACACGGGGATGCCTGCCTTCACGCAGGCCTCCCAGAAGGGGTCGAACTCCTCCGTGCCGAACGAACGGGTGCCGCGCATCCCCGGCACCGGAGCCGGCCGGACCAGGACGGTCTTCGCGCCGCGCGCCAGGCACCACTCGAGTTCCTCGATGGCGCGGTCCACGATCGGCAGGGTGATGACCGGGGTGGAGAAGATGCGGCCCTCGTAGTCGAACCGCCAGGTCTCATACATCCACTCGTTGAGGGCGTGGATGACGTCGTGGATGAGTACGGGGTCGTCCTTCATGCGCTCCTCGACCAGGCTGGCCAGGGTCGGGAACATCAGGCTGTAGTCCAGGCCGAGGCTGTCCATGACCTCCAGCCGTGCCGCCGGGTCGCGGAACGCCGGGATCGCCTTCATGGGCTTGCCCAGCACCTCACGGAAGCTCTTTCCGCCGCTGCCGTGGCGGAAGTATTCCTCCTGGGCGCCGGGCCGGGCGACGACCTCGAAGGTGGGGTTCGGGATGTAGTCGCTGACCTGGTTGCGCACCATGATCTTGGTGCGGCCCCTGACCTCGATGTAGTCGATGACGTTCTTGCGATGATCCGGCAGGAACTTCGTCAGCGCCTCTTTGGGCTCGTAGAAGTGGTTGTCCGCGTCGAACACGGGATAGGGAAGCACGCGTGATGGCATATCCGCCTCCTTGACGTCTGATTGGCCGGTCGTGGTAATGACATTACCACGTCTGGACCAGCGAAAACACCACCCCGGGGAGACGCCTTTTCACGGCCGATATCGCGCAGGTCAGATGGGGTGATCGCGCTGGATCAGCCCGCTGACGCAGAAGTCGTAGATGTGGTCGGCGTCGATAGGAACGCCGTTGAGCTCTGCGCCGAGAACGCGTAGCCGCATCGCCCCCAGCGCCGACTGCATGATCAGCGCGGCGGTGGCGTCGACGTCGAGGTCGGAGCGGAAGGTGCGCTCGGCGATGCCGCGGTTGATGATGGCCTTGATCAGCTCGTGCAGCGGTGAGAGAACGCGGGCGTATTCGCGCGGCAGCGTCTCGGCGAGATGGTCGTTGTAGTCGGTCAGACCGCGGTTGACCCTGTCCTGCGTGCTGGATTCGGCTGGCGTGCAGATCCGGTCGATCAGCACCCGAAGGGCCTTGCTGCTTGGCAGCCCGGTGGTCGCCTCGCGCCACTGCTTGGTCGACTCGGACATGATCTTTTCGATCAGCGCAAGCAGCAGCTCATCCTTAGTGGAGAAGTGCTGGTAGAAGGAGCGTAGCGAGGTCTTTGACCGCTCAACGACCTCGAGCACCGTGAAGTCTGTGCGCCCGGTCTCGCCGAGGATCGCGAGCGCCGATTTCATGAAGCGTTTGGCGCGGGATTCGGTGTCTACGCCGGCCCTTTCCGGATTCGAGGTGGCCGGATTCGAGGTGGCCGGATTCGAGGTGGCCTGCCGGGCGGCTCCGGGCGACTGTCCGGGCGTCTGTCCGGGCGACTTCGCCATGGGGACACCTTCCGCCGTCGTGGTGGTTCGTTGGTAATGACGTTACCGCTTTTGCACAGGCTCGGTTACTGTTCGGACCCATGACGACCGACTCAGCGCAGGCGCCGTGGACCGTTGAGGGACTGCTCGACGTGTTCGACGTGCCCCCCCAGGGAGCGAACAGATTCATCGCCGAAACCGGCCCCGCCGGTGAGGACGAGCGACAGGTCGTGGAAGGCACCCAGGTGCTGGCGCAGGCGATTGTCGCTGCGGCCAAGCGTTTTCCTGGGAAGTCCGTGCGGTCGGTGTCGGCGGTGTTCGCCCGCGCCGTGATGGTCAGCGCCGGACCGGTGGAGCTGGAAATCGACGTGGTCAGCGAGGGGCGCTCCACCGCCACCGCCATCGTCGCCGCGAAGCAGAACGGCAAGCGGTGCATCACCGGCACGGTCCTACTCGACGTTCCGACCGGGGATGTCATCCGCCACCACCTACCGCGTCCCGAGGTCGCCGCACCCGCGGACGCGAACGTCTCGCCGATGCCGATGGTCGGACGTGAGCTGCGCCTGGTCGACGTGGTCGACGTCAACAGCCCGGACGAGGTGGGGCCGCCCGAGCTGTACGCCTGGCTGCACTATGACCCGATCCCGACCCGCGACGACCTGGCCAAGGCGCTGGTCGCGTATTTCACCGGGCACCTTGGCATTTCGACGACCATGCGCGCCCACGTCGGCATCGGCACCGCGCAGTCGCACCTTACGGTGTCAACCGCGCCGATGGCGGTGTCGGTCAGCTTCCACGAGCCGGTGCGGTGGGACGGCTGGATCCTCTACACGCACGAGAGCACACAGGTCGGTGCCGGCATGTCCTACGTCCGCGGCGCGGTGCACACCCAGGAGGGCGAGCTCATCGCATCGTTTGCACAGGACGCGCTGATCCGACCGCTGCGCACCACCGACACATCCATCAAGGCCGAGTCGCGTCTCTAAATCTTCAAATAGCCCTTGTCGGCCGGAATCTGGGCGGCGGTCACCAGCGACGACGCATCGCTGGCCAGCCACAACACGATGTCGGACACCAGATCCGGGTCGGCTAGCGAATCGGTGGGCAGCGCACCGGGCGAGAAGCTGTGAATGTAGTTCTGGTGGTCGGCGAACATCTGCCACATCGACGCGTCGTTGCCCATCGGCGTGTCGGTCCCGTACGGATGCACCGAGTTGACCCGAATCCCGAACTCGCCGAGCTCAACCGCCAGCGAGTTGGTCAGCCCGACGACCCCGAACTTGCTCGCGCAGTAGTGGCCGCAGCCGGGAACGGCCTTGATGCCTGCCGCCGAGCTGATCGTGATGATCGACCCGCCGTTGCCCGCCTCGATCATCGGCGGCACCACGGCCTTGATGGTGTTCCACAGCCCGGTGAGGTTGATGTCGAGGGTGTCCTGCCACTGCTGCGCCGAAATCTCCCACAGTCGACCCCAATTGAGCACCCCGGCGTTCGCGACGACGATGTCGAGGCGCCCGAACTGCTCCGGCGCAGGTCCAGTCCAAGGTGTCGGGCTCGATACCCGGTTCGGCTGCCACCGCATCAGCGTGACAGCTGGTCGGCCACCTCCCGGATGCGGTCAGCGGCACCCGAGCCGATCGGCTCACCGTGGCCGAAGCGGGCGGTCTCGACGTCGAGCGCGGCCAACCGCCGCAACGACGCGACGGTGTGTGCCCGGTCCTGGTTGAAGGTGCCCGGCATGACGGCGCCGACATTGGCGACGGTGTCGCCGGTGAACAGCACGCCGTGGCGTGGCAGGTGGATCGCGATGCTGCCCTCGGTGTGGCCGGGGATCGCCAGGATCTCGGCGCCGCCGCCGAAGTCGAGCACATCGGCGTCGACAAGCTCGCGATCCACCCGAACCGGCGGTGCGGTATCGGGCAAGCTCGCCGAAACCCGTTCCACGATCGGCCTTTCGGTGTCCTGCAGCACGGGCGGGGCCATCTCGGCCTCACCGCGGATGACGGCCGCGTCCCCGGGACCGGCTTGCACGGGCGCACCCGTCGACTCGCGAAGCTCCGCGGCCGACCCGGTGTGGTCGACATGGCCGTGGGTCAACACGATTCGATCAACTCCTGGCACCGCGGACGGCATCTCGGTTGCCCGACCCCGGCACGCCGGTGTCGATCTAGGTGACGGAATCGCCGTCGCGCCAGACCTGCCAGCCGTTCACGCGCAGCATCGTCAAGTTTCCTGTGATGGGAAGCGTGTCCATGCGTTTCCCCTATGTCAAGCCGGCTGTCGCGACGATCAAAGCGGATCAGCTCGAGGCGAAATCGTCGCGCAACGCGGAGCAGAGCACATCCAGTGGCAGCCCACCCAGATCCAGTGCGCGGCCATGGAACTCCCGCAACGACAGCCCGCGGCCGAGCATCTCGTCGCGCAGCTGCTGCCAGATCCGCTGCCCGATCGCATACGACGGAGCCTGGCCCGGCCAGCCCAGGTAGCGGTCCAGCTCGAAGCGCAGATTCTCCTCGGCCATCGCGCTGTGCGACTGCAGGAACACCCACGCCCGTTCGGCGTCCCAGACGCCGCCGTCAGGAGCGGTCAGCCCGCAGTGCACACCGATGTCGATCACCACCCGAGCGGCCCGGAAGCGTTGGGCGTCCAGCATGCCCATCCGATTGCCTGCGTCATCGAGCCAGCCGAGGTCGGCCATCAATCGCTCGGCGTACAGTGCCCAACCCTCGCCGTGACCCGACACCCAGCAGCCCATCCGGCGCCACCGGTTCAGCCTGCCCGAGGAGACGACCGCCCGGCCGACCTGCAGGTGGTGCCCTGGCACGCCCTCATGAAACACCGTGGTGGTTTCCTGCCAGGTGCGAAACGTGTCGACACCGGGCGGGACCGACCACCACATCCGCCCGGGACGGGTCAGGTCCTCGGACGGCCCGGTGTAATAGATTCCGCCAGTTTGGGTCGGCGCGATCCGGCATTCCAGCGTGCGCAGTGCGGGGGCGATGTCGAAGTGCTTGTCGGCCAGCGATTCCACCGCGCGGTCGGACAGATCCTGCATCCACGCCTGCAGCGCCGCGGTGCCGTGCACCAGGTAGCGGGGCTCGTCGTCCAGTCGCCGCAGCGCCTCGCCGACCGAGACCCCGGGATAGAGTCTCTCGGCGATCGATTCCTGTTCGGCGATAATGCTTTCCAACTGACGAAGGCCCCACAGGTAGGTCTCGTCGAGGTCGACGGAGGTGCCGAGGAACTCCCGCGACAGCAGCCGGTATGCATCGCGGCCGAACGCATCCTCCCGCCGAGCGCGCGGTGCGATCTCGTCGCGCAGCACCACGGCGAGCGTGCCGTACGCGTCGGCGGCCGCGGCGGCGTGCTGCTGCAATTCCGCGTGCAATGCAGCGTTTCCCGGAGCGGCGTCGGCCGCCATCTGGACAAACAGCTGCTGGATCCGGCCGGCCTGGTCGACGCCTCGCGCGACCTGCCTGGCCGCGGGCGCACGCCCGGCCACCACCGCCGCCCGCAGCGCTTCGGTGTAGCCGGCGGCCCGGTCAGGCACCTTCGACATCCGCAGGCCGATCAGCGCCCAATCATCGTCGGTGTCGGTGGCCATCAGGTCGAACACGTCGCGCATCGACTGCAGCGGCGACGCGATGACGTTCAGGTCCCCGACATCCAACCGTGCATCGTGCAGCTCGATCTGCAGACCGAGCCGTTCACGCATCGCCGCGATGGTCACCCTGTCGACGTCGTCAACCGGGTCGGTTCCTTCGAGGTCTCGCAACGCCGATCGGGCAGCATCGACCCGGGCCGCGACACCGTCGGGGGAGTAGTCGGTGACGTCGTCATCGTGACCGATGATGCCCATTTCCGT
>JAOPVX010000440.1 GCA_025965975.1 Mycobacterium sp.
CAAAAACAACAACAAACAAAAACCACCAAACACACTATTGAGTTCTCAAACAACACACCCGCTCTAGGGCAACCCTGCCACTATACTCCATATGGACAGAGACGTCAAACCCCGTCCTCCAGTCCTATTAGCCTGGGGCCGTTGGCATCTCAATAAACAGTACGCCTTCTGCCGCCAAGCCTAAAGCACCCGGATTGGTGCCCCGCGCGCAGGCGACGCTCCTAGACCACCCGCTCTATTTCTGCGCCCAGGCTGACCAGGTTCTCGACGAACAGCGGGTAGCCGCGATCGATGTGGAACACGTCGTGAACCTCGGTGTCGCCGTCGGCGACCAATCCGGCCAGCACCAACCCGGCGCCCGCCCGGATGTCGGACGACCACACCGGCGCACTGGACAGTTGCGGGATGCCTCGCAGGACCGCGTGGTGGCCGTCGGTGCGGGCATCGGCGCCCAGCCGGATCATCTCCTCGACGAACCGGAACCGGGCCTCGAACACGTTCTCGGTGATCATCGACGTGCCGTCGGCGATCGACGCGAGCCCGATGGCCATCGGCTGCAGATCGGTCGGGAACCCCGGGAACGGCAGGGTCGCGACGTTGACTGCCTTTGGCCGCTCGTACTGGACCACCCGGAAGCCATCGTCGGTCTGCGTGACGGTGGCACCGGCGTCGTGCAGCTTGTGCAACACCAACTGCAGGTGCTGCGGGTCAACACCTGTCACCGAGATGTCCCCGCGTGTCATCGCGGCGGCGATGCCCCATGTGGCGGCGACGATTCGGTCGCCGATCACCCGATGCTCGGTGGGATAGAGGCGATCGACTCCGATGATCGTCATGGTCGACGTCCCCGCCCCGGAGATCTGAGCGCCCATCTGGTTGAGCATCGTGCACAAGTCGACGACGTCGGGCTCGCGCGCCGCGTTGTGAATTGTCGTGACGCCCTCGGCGACCACCGCAGCCATCAGGATGTTCTCCGTCGCACCCACCGACGGGAATTCCAACTGAATTTCCGCACCGCGCAAGTGATCTGCCTCGGCCACGACACAGCCGTGCTCGATGTTGCAGCGCGCACCCAGCTGTCGCAGACCGGCTTGATGCATATCCAACGGGCGCGACCCAATGGCATCGCCGCCCGGCAACGCGACCTTGGCCCGCTTGCACCGTCCTACCAACGGTCCAAGCACACACACCGATGCCCGGAACTGGCGGACCGCGGCGAAATCCGCGTCGTACTTGGGTTCGTAGGGCGAGGTGATCCGCACGACATCACCGTCGAGTTCTACTGTGGCGCCAAGGCCGCGCAGGACCTCCGCCATCAGCGGCACGTCCAGGATGTCCGGACAGTTGGTGATCGTGCTGGTCCCCTCGGCCAGGAGCGACGCCGCCATCAGCTTCAATACGCTGTTCTTGGCCCCCCCGACAGCGACTTTGCCCGATAACCGGTTTCCGCCGGTCACCACGAATCGCTCGCTCACGCGGGTTAGTTTAAACAGCGGCGTGGGACGGTGTCAGTTTCCCAGGCCAGTCTGCCCGGTACGGTTTGACCATGGCAGTTCACCTGACCCGCATATACACCAGGACCGGTGATGACGGGACCACCGGTTTGAGCGATTTCAGCAGGGTCTCAAAGAATGACGCGCGACTCGCCGCGTACGCCGACTGTGATGAGACTAACGCTGCCATCGGTGTGGCGATTGCATTGGGGAACCCCGGCGAGCAAATTCTCAACGTGTTGCGGCGGATTCAGAACGACCTCTTCGATGCGGGTGCTGACCTGTCCACCCCCGTGGTCGAGAATCCCGAACATCCCCCGCTGCGGATCACCCAGAGCTACATCGATCGATTGGAGTCGTTGTGCGACGAGTTCAACGAACCGCTGCCGGCTCTGAATTCGTTTGTGCTGCCGGGGGGTACACCGCTCTCGGCGCTGCTGCACGCGGCCCGCACGGTGGCGCGCCGGGCGGAACGCTCGGCGTGGCACGCCGTCGACACCCATGAGGACTCGGTCAGCGTGCTGCCTGCCAAATACCTCAACCGGCTGTCGGACCTGCTGTTCATTCTGTCGCGGGTGGCCAACCCCGATGGCGACGTGCTTTGGAAACCCGGCGGATGAGCGCTTGCGCGAAGACCAAAAGGCGATGAGCGCTTGCGCGAAGACCAAAAGATACGGTCCCGCAACGGATTAGTTCGTCCGACGCCGAGCGCGTGGGGACGGTCGCGACTCAACCCACGACAGAAATGCCGTGAGCGCACCGCGATCCAGAGCCACTTCATATCCCCGGCGGCGTTCCGGGCTGGTGTCGCGCAGTTCCAGGATGACGATCTGGTCGGTCATGATGTCGAATTCGTCGCCGCGCGGCGACCGCCGCGACACGATTTCCAGGCCGCGGCGGCTCAGCCTGCGGTCGGGCCACCAGCGCAGGCTGGACAACCGATAGAAGCCGGCTTCCCCACCCCGGTAACGCATTACACCGTGGCGCCACCCGTGTCCGCCGACCGCGGGCACATCACGCAGGATCGCCGCCGTCCCGCCGACCTGGCGTAGCTTCCACAGCCGATAACAGAGCGCGACGACGACGAACAGCAGTACACCGATCAGCGCGACCATGGCCATCATGGACGCGCTCATCGGCGGGCCCTCTAGTCGATCTGGCCCAGGGCGCGAAGCCTCGCTCGACCCTTGGCGGCGGTAGCGGGATCGTCAGATTCGGCGTCACGCTGCGCGGCGGCTTCGTCGATCTCCGAATCAAATTCAGCGCTCTCGGCCAAGACGGTCACGCTATGCTCGGTGACGGACAGAAAGCCTCCATCGACCGCGATGCGCAGATCGTCCTCATCCTCGCGCTCAACCCGCACCATCGCGTCGTCGACCAGCTGTGCGACCAACGGGATGTGGTTGGGCAGGATGCCGATCTCGCCTGACGTGGTGCGGGTGAACAGGAACGTGCCATGACCCGACCAGATCTTTCGATCGACAGCAACGATGTCGATGTTCAGTTCGGCCATCTCACATCACCTTTCGGTGTTGGCAAGGCCTAGTCATCCTTCTTCTCGCCCTCGTCCGACTTCGCGGAGCCACTGTCCGACTTGCCTCCGCCCTCCAGCTTCACGCCGAAGCTCTCGGCCTTCTTCGCCAAATCGTCCAAACCGCCGATCAAGAAGAACGCCTGCTCGGGCACGTGGTCGAATTCGCCTTTGGTCAGCCGGTCGAACGCCTCGATGGTCTCCTTGACCGGAACGGTCGAACCAGGCTGGCCGGTGAACTGCTCGGCCGCCATCATGTTCTGCGACAGGAAGCGCTCGATGCGGCGGGCTCGTTGCACCAGTTGCTTGTCCTCTTCGGAGAGCTCGTCGATGCCGAGGATCGCAATGATGTCCTGAAGGTCCTTGTACCGCTGCAAGATTCGAATGACCTCCTGCGCGACGCGGTAGTGCTCATCGCCCACGATCGCGGGGTCGAGGATCGTCGAGCTCGACGCCAGCGGGTCCACAGCCGGGAAGATGCCCTTGGAGAACACCGAGCGGCTCAGCTCCGTCGTGGCGTCCAGGTGAGCGAACGTGGTTGCCGGCGCGGGGTCGGTGTAGTCGTCGGCGGGCACATACACGGCCTGCATGGAGGTGATGGAGCCCTTTTTGGTGGAGGTGATGCGCTCTTGCAGGGCGCCCATCTCGGTGGCCAGGGTGGGCTGGTAGCCCACGGCCGACGGCATGCGGCCCAGCAGGGCGGACACTTCGGAGCCGGCCTGGGTGAACCGGAAGATGTTGTCGATGAAGAGGAGCACGTCCTTGCCTTCGGT
>JAOPVX010000003.1 GCA_025965975.1 Mycobacterium sp.
GCGGACGCCGATGGGCCGGATCGGTCAGCCCGAAGACATCGCCGACGTCGTCGGGTTCCTCGCCTCGGACGGCGGCCGCTGGGTCACCGGCAACAGCATCGCCGTCGATGGTGGCCTGACCGCCTGAGCCGTCCAGACGGGCCCGGTTCAGCTCAGGAACGCCCTGAGCAGGGCGGCGGTCCCCTCGATGTGTACGGCCCTGGCTAGCCGCGCCGGCCAATATCGCGTCCACAATGGCCGCGTGCTGGACGTTGGAGTGCTCGATATTCGGCTCCAGTAAAGGGATCTCGTCGAGCAAGCGGTTCGTCCGTGTGCTCTAGAAATGAGGAATCGAACGCCGAGGAATTCGTCGAGACCAACGCCAGCAACGACAGGGATTGCGCGACATCCTCAGCGACCCAATCACCATGGATTAGCTCTCCATGTGCCGCGGAAGGCCATCCGCACCGTCGGGGTGGAGGAGGTCATCCGAATCGTGGTTCACGAGTAGTCGTCAAACGCGTGCCGGCGCCAAGCAATTGTGGGCGAAGGGGGGAACTTGAACGTCAGGTTCACGTGCCCGCACCTGCATTTCGGTGCAATTACCCCGCATTCCAAGCGATTCGGCAGGCTTACCATCGCTCCGGTCACACGAACGTGTTGACGCCCTCAACACCCCGCATCGGGCTGAGGGCGACTTGGTCCCCTCTAACCTCCACCGCCGACAAAGAAAGAAAGTATGCCGAGCCTGTGTCTCGTCAGCGCAACAGCTTGATGATCGGGGCCATGGCGTCCAGGCTGTGCTCCAGCACGGTGACGTAGCTGAATCCATACCTCTCGCGGTTGTTCTGGATCTTGTCGGCGATCTGCTGGGCCGTGCCGACCAGCAGGCCGGGCACCGTTTCGCGATCCTCGATGCTCAGTGACGGCGCGAGGTGCTGTAGCCGGTCCAGGGTGGCGTGCCGCTCGGTGGTCACCGCGACGGCCGGGGCCACGATGTTGAGTTCGACCTCGCCGATCCGGTCGCCAAGCGCCGCGCGTGCGTAGTCGACCCGCTCTTCCATGATCGCCGCGCCGCCCAGGAGCGGAAACTGCCCCTCCCCGTGCCGGCTGGTCGCCGCGCCGCTGAAGCCGATGATGTCGGCGTGTCTGGCCGCGAGCCGTAGGACCCGGTCACCCCGGCCCCCGATGAGCAACGGCGGACGCTTCGCCGGCTTCGGCTCAGTGGAGGGCTCGGAGAAGTGCCACTGCAGCTCGGACACCATGCGCTCGAGGTGATCCACCCGAGCGGCGCCGGTCGGGTAGGCCAGGCCGGCGGCCTCGAACTCGTCCTTGGTGTGGCCCGTTCCCAGACCGAGCTCGAGCCGACCGTCGATGAGCAGGTCGGTGGTGGCGGCTTCGCGCGCGATCAGGGTGGGGTTGTAGAAGTTGGCGTTGAGTACGTAGGTGCCTAGCCGGGCCCGCTCGGTGACCTCGGCGGCCAGCATCAGCGCGGGAAACGGGGCCGGCATCCCGAGGTGGTCGATGACCGCTATCGTGTCGTAGCCGAGGTCTTCGGCCTTGCGGCATTTCTCTATCCACTCGCGGCGGCTTGCGGCCGCGCGCAGGGCCACACCGAACCGGAAGGCGCGGCTGTGAGGTAGGGACATGTGCAGCACCCTTTCGTCGTGTTGAGTGCGGGTCAGCGGTTGATGGACTCGGCGAGCTGCAGCAGCTCGTCGACCTCCCACTGGTCGTTGGCGTGCCGGCCGTACTTGGCGGCCAGCACCCGCCCGTCCGGGCCGATGAGGAAGTCCGCCGGCAGCCCCATCGGGCTTTCTCCCTCGGCGGGGCTCGGATTGCGGCCGACGCGCTTGCCGCGCACTGTGTCGGGCGCGGCGCGCAGCCCGGCGGCCAGCGCCCGCGGATGCAGCACGGACTTCAGCGATGAGCCCACACCGAAGAGGGTGTACAACTCACGGCCGGGGTCCGCGATCGCGGCGAAGGGCAGCTCGCCTTGGTGGGGCAGCATGTCCTCGACCGAGGAGTGGAATACCACGACCTCGCAGATCCCTGCGGCCACGATCTCGTCGTGCCGGCGAGCTATCGACCGCAGGTGCAAGTTGCAGATGGGGCACCCGGCGAAGCGCCGGAACTGCAGGTGAGTCAGGCCCTCGTGGGCCGGCACGCGGATCCGCTCCGACCGGATCGTGGTCAGCTCGCGCGGAGCGATGGTGTCGGCCGACCCGAAGCGGTTCGCGCCGGAGCCGAACGCCGAGGAGGTGCTCTTAGCTGACTTCATGGGCATCGTCCATTCTGTTGGCGCTCAACTCATTCGGGAGAGCGTGTCGTGCGGCTGGCCGTAGGACATTGGGGCCTCCTGTCGTAGAAGGAGATGCGCGACTGACGGCGTTCCGCTCAAGTATGCACCGTAAGTGATCATCATACAATATGATAATCTAGGGACGTGCCCAGAGTCGGGGATCGAATCGCCCGCGCGACGAACAAGGTGGCCGATCAACCTCTGCTTCCCGCTGTCGCAACGGGGGTTTCCACGCAGCGAACCGGTTCAGCCAGCTCATCGAACCCGATCGAGTTGAAACCTCGATGTCCACCGTGTACGAGCAGGGAAGTTCCTTTCCGGCGGGGGGTCCTTTGGCGTCGCGATGTACCACCACCAAACGGGGACGCAACCTCACCATCGGCGTCCACGAACTACACCAGCGCACCGCACGAGCCATCGCGCGAGATCCGGCCTGGCAGAACGAGTACCGCCAACACCGACACCACCTGGGCCATCGCCTGACTCACCGTTGCACCCAGCCGCCCGACTGCGAAACTCGAAACGGCGGGACGACCTCTGTGTCGACCGCAAGGTCCGAGTTACACCAACGCCACATGGCGTACGAGGCGCCCCGCCCCCGAAACCCACTAATTCAGGAGTCTCCTAGTGGCCTGCGCCAGGGCTCCATTGAATATATAAGGCGAGATGTTCGAGGATCTCGTCGGCGGTCTTGGTCCAGGTGAAGGGTTTCGGGTTGTCGTTCCAGTTGGTGATCCAGTCGCGAATGTCTTTCTCCAGGGCCTGAATTGACCGGTGGGCACTCCGGCGCAGTTTCTTGTCGGTCAGCAGCGCGAACCACCGTTCGACCTGGTTGAGCCAGGAGGCGTAGGTGGGGGTGTGGTGCATGTGGAAGCGGGGATGGCCGGCAAGCCATGTGGTGATCGTCGGTGTCTTGGGGGTGGCGTAGTTGTCACAGATCAGGTGCACGTCCAGGTCGGCGGGGATCCGCTTGTCGAGCGTGGTCAGAAACTTCTTGAATTCGGTTGCGCGACGCCGGCGGTGGATGGATCCGTAGACTTCACCGGTGGTCACGTCCAGCGCGGCGAACAGGGTGGTGATGCCATGGCGCGGGTAGTCATGCATGCGCCGTTCGAGCAGTCCCGGCATCATCGGCAACACCGGCGCGGACCGATCCAGGGCCCGGATCTGGGATTTCTCGTCCACGCAAAGCACCAGCGCCTTCTCCGGCGGCCAGATACAGCCCGACGACGTCGCGGACCTTGTCGATGAAGTGCGGGTCGGTGCTGATCTTGAAGGTGTCGACCAAATGCGGTTTGAGCCCGAACGCCTTCCAGATCCGGCCCACCGTCGACTTTGACAGCCCAGATTCTTTGGCCATCGACGCCCGCGACCAGTGGGTGGCGTCGGCCGGCTGGCGTTCCAGCGTGGCCACCAACACCGCCTCGATCTGCTCGTCGCCGATCATGCGTGGAGCACCGGGGCGCGGCTCGTCGGCCAGCCCGTCTAAACGGTCGGCCACAAACCGTCCCCGCCACTTGCAGACCATCTGCTGCGACACACCCAACTCGGTGGCGACTTCTTTATTGGATTTGCCTGCCGCACAGCCCAACACGATCCGACATCGCTGGGCCAGCGCCTGCGCAGACTTCGGCCGCCGCGCCCACCGCTGCAGCGTGTCACGCTCCTCGTCGGTCAACACCACCGCCGTCACCGGCCTGCCCCGTTTCGCCACCCACCAATCCTAAAATTACTCAGCTAATTTTTGGCGCAGGACACTAGCTCGCTAGCGACCCCGTCCTCTATGACCGCCTGGAGCGCCAACGGGGTTGGCCGGCGGATCGATTTGAGGAATGGCTGGCGCAGAACCTGCTTGCGACAGCTGAACGGTCGATGATGGCGCCGGCATGGTGATAATCATGTATAGTGACTATCACGCCAGAGGACCACAGATGCAGGTCGTGATCTTTCATCCTTGAACCAGCCACAGGAGTGAATGTGTATACCACTTACCTGACCGTCACCATCTTGGCCGCCGCGATGAATACCTTTTCGGCCGCCGCCGACTTCCTGCGCGTCAAGCAGGTGTACGCCCAGATGAAGAAGGCGGGCGTGCCGGAATCGTGGCTGAACCCGCTGGCTATCCTCAAGGCAGCCGGCGCAATCGGACTGCTGGTCGGAATCGCGCTGCCTCTCGTGGGGATAGCCGCCGCGACCGGGCTCGTCCTGTTCTTTACGGGCGCCATCGTCAGCCACCTCCGCGCCCGCTACTACAACATCGCCTTCCCCATCATGTATCTACTGCCGGCGGCAGCGTCGCTCGCACTGGGCGTTTACCTGCTCTAGCCGCGCAGTCGGCGAGAGCCGAAATGTCCTCCACGGACATGCGGTTGCAAGACGATCAACATCTACATGCGCGAGAAGAAAAATGCCGCGCCGCCACGACGACCTTTTCGCCGGTCCCTTCATCGGTCTTGCGGATCGGCCGCGGGTGCAGCACCGCGCGCCCGCCGCCCTTGACCGGGATACGGCCCAGCGCCTTCCAGACGCTGAACGGTGCGCACGGCTCGCTTACGCCCTGCGACCACAGCAGGATCTGGTTTTGCAGGGAGTACTGGTAAAACCGGCAGTACGTGTCTCCCAGGCGGCCCGGCATCGTCATCGCCAGTTCGAGCAGCGCGCGCCAGTCGACCTCCCCGTCCGAGTCGATGGCCGGCGAAACCCGCTCGATCGTTGCTGCAGTCATTGCACTCCCCTTCCGGGATTTCCGGGGCCTGCCTAGGAACGATGCGGTGGGATCGACGATGGTGGTGCCCACTTTGAACGTGCGCGGGCTGATCCCGGCGGGCCCGATCTCGGACATGATCTTGGCGACCGTCTTCTCCGACACCCTCTCACCGGCAGCGCGAAGGTCAGCTGTGATCCGGGGCGATCCGTACACCCCGCCTGAGTCGCGATGATGGTCGATGATCTTCATAGTCAGGTCTGCCTTCCGTTGCCCTCGATCGGTCAATTCTGTTGTTACCGAACGGTTCGCACGCTTGTAGAAGCCGGAGGTGGACAATGTGTTGGTTTCCTGACCCAGGCGCGGGATGCCCTGGATGTCATAAGTGATTCGGCCGAATCGCGTGTCAGTTCAAGTCAGCTGGCGTCCTCATGTTCACCTTCGAGCAGTTGTCGAACGGCGTTGCGTGAGCCGTAGCGGCGCAGCATTTGGCTAGCTGGGCGGGAGCGCACGTTTTGTGGCCACCAGAACCAGCGGCCGAGGAGGGCCGCAATGGACGGTGTCATGAATGATCGCACGATCAGCGTGTCGAACAGCAGGCCAAGGCCGATGGTGGTGCCAATCTGGCCGAGCACCACCAGATCGCTGAAGATGAACGAGGACATGGTGGCGGCGAACACCAGGCCGGCAGCGGTGACGACCCCACCGGTGCCGGCCATCGCGCGGATGACGCCGGTCTTGAGTCCGGCATCTATCTCTTCCTTGAAGCGGGAGATCAACAGCAGGTTGTAGTCGGCCCCCACCGCCAGCAGCAGGATGACGGCCAGCGCAAGCACGATCCAGTACAGCTGGATGCCGAAGATGTACTGCCAGACCAGCACGGACAGCCCGAACGATGCGCCCAACGACAACGCGACGGTGCCCACGATGACCAACGCCGCGACCAAGCTGCGGGTGATGAACATCATGATGAGCAGAATGAGGCTGAGCGCAGCCAACGCCGCGATCAACAGGTCGTACTTGGCGCCGTCTCGAATGTCCTTGTACGTCGCTGCGGTTCCAGCGACATAGATCTTGGCGTCCGACAACGGAGTCGCCTTGATCGCATCGAACGCCGAGTTCGTGAGCGCATTGATATGCGAAATCCCCTTGGGGGTCGCGGGATTGCCCTCATGGGTGATGATCATGCGGGCGGCCTTGCCGTCGGGCGAGAGGAACAGCTTGAGGCCGCGCTGGAAGTCGGCATTGTCGAAGGCTTCCGGGGGCAGGTAGAAGGAGTCGTCGTTCTTGGCGGCGTCGAAGGCCTGTCCCATCGCGGTCGCGTTGCGCAGCGCCTCCTCGGACTGCGTGTTGGTGCCGGTCGTGGTGGCGAAGTTGGACAGGATGAGGTCGCGGTTCTTCTCCTGAATGGCGAGCTGGGGCGGTAACAAGGCCACGAGTTGCGGTTGGAGGGCATCGAGCTTGTCCAGACTCGCCGTGATGTTCCCGAATTGATCGCTGAGTGCGCTGATGCCGTCGAGGGCGTCGAACACCGATCTCAACGCCGCGCAGGAGGGGATGTCGAAGCAGTGCGGCTCCCAGTAGAAGTAGTTGCGCAGCGGCCGGAAGAAGTCGTCGAAGTTGGCGAGCTTGTCGCGCAGGTCGTTCACTGTCGCGACGGTGTCGTGGAACGCTTGGGTCTGCTCGTGGGTGGCGGCAGCACTAGCCTGCTGCAGCGCCAACTGTTGGTGCAGGATGTCGATCGTGTTGGAGATCTCGTTGGCCTGTGTCAGTAGATCCGCGCCTCTGGCCTGCTGATAGGGGAGGTTCATGATCTGGCTGGCGCTAGACGCGCTGATCTGAAACGGTATGGAGCTGTGCGAGATCGGCGTACCCAGTGGCCGAGTGATCGATTGCACCAGAGCGATGCCGGGGGTGTGCAGAACGGCCTTCGCGACCCGTTCGAGGATGAGCATTTCGGCGGGGTTTCGCATGTCGTGATCGGTCTCGATCATCAGCAGTTCGGGGTTCAGCCGGGACTGGGAGAAGTGGCGTTCGGCAGCCGCGTAGCCGACGTTGGCCGGCGCCGACGCAGGCAGATAGGGGCGGGAATCGTAACTGGTCTTGTACCCCGGTAAGGCGAGCAGGCCGATCAGGGCTAGCGCACACGTCGCGACGAGAATGGGACCGGGCCATCGCACGATGGCGGTACCGATGCGGCGCCATCCGCGGGTGCGCATCCTGCGCTTGGGTTCCATCAGCCCGAAATGGCCGGCTATCACCAGCACGGCGGGTCCCAGGGTCAGCGCGGCCGCCAGCGCCACGAGGACTCCGATGGCGGCGGGCAGCCCCAAGGTCTGGAAGTAGGGCAGCCGGGTGAAGCTCAGGCAGTACACCGCCCCGGCAATGGTCAGCCCCGAGCCGACGATCACGTGCACGGTACCGCGGAACATGGTGTAGAACGCTGTTTCACGTTCCTCGCCGACGGAGCGTGCTTCGTGATAGCGGCCGTTGACGAATATTGCGTAGTCGGTTCCTGCGGCGATCGCCAGCAGCGTGAGCAGGTTCGTCGAGTAGGTCGACAGGCCGATGATCCCCGAATTCGCGAGAAAGGCGACGACCCCGCGGGCTGCGGCCAACTCGACGAGGACCGTCAACAGCACGAGGACCATGGTGACGATCGAGCGATAGACAATGAGCAGCATCACCGCGATGACCACAAAGGTGATGATGGTGACCTTTTGGGTGCCCTTGCTGCCTACCTCGAAATTGTCGGTGATGAGCGGCGCGGCGCCGGTGACGTAGGCTTTCACCCCCGGCGGTGCCGGGGTATTGGTCACGATGTCGCGGATGGCGTCGACGGACTGGTTGGACAGCGCTTCGCCTTGATTGCCTGCCAGGTACACCTGCACGAGGGCGGCCTTGCCGTCCTTGCTCTGCGAGCCCCCGGCTGTGAGCGGATCCCCCCAGAAGTCCTGAATGTGCTGAACGTGCTTGGTGTCCTGGACGAGGCGCTTGACCAGGGTGTCGTAGAAGTGGTGGGCGCCGTCGCCAAGGGGCTGGTCGCCTTCGAGCACGATCATGGCAGCGCTGTCGGAATCGAACTCGCCGAAGACCTTGCCGATGTGCCTCATTGCCGCTATCGACGGCGAATCGGGCGCGTTCATCGACACCGAATGTGCCGCCCCGACGACCTCCAACTGTGGGGCGAAGACGTTCGTCAACGCGGCGATGGCGACCCAGAGGAGCATGATCGGCACGGCGAACCGACGGATGTTGCGGGCCATCCACGAACCCTGAACCGAACCTTCGACACGGTGGTCGCTCATGCGGACTTGTCCAGACAGGCGATGTACCCGTTCACGTTGTTGGTGGACCTTTCGTCCTTGACGACGCCGTTGACCGTGATGCGGCAACCGATGGTGCTTCCGTCCCCCTGGGCGCGGAGATCGGCGAAGAGCGTGGGATCGGTCGTCGTCAGCGGGTGCGACCAGGGCAGTGGCGCGCCTTCGACGCGCTGGGGTTGGGCGTCTTCGTCCAAGAAGTTGATGGTCGCCACGGATCCGGAAGTCCCGAACACTTCGAAGAGGACACGCTTGGGGTCGTAGTTGGTGTTCTCCAGCGACTCGGCGCTGGGCCGCGACACCGTGTTGTTTGAGCCGAAGATGCCGTGCAGCCGATACACACTGAAGCCCGTGACCGCGACCACGATCACCGCCACCATCACCGCCCACCGTCGTCGGACGAGGCTGCCGACCGAAACCCTCTTCACCCGTTAGCCTTTCGATAGCCGGGCTGGCATAACGCGGCTTTCTCCTCGTGTTCGAAATGGCCGACCAGAACGTCGGCGAGTTCGGCGAAGAGGCCGGCCAGGCGTGCCGGAGACCCCAGATGCAGGGTGTCGTCGATTTCGCGCAGGAGGGGGTCGAGCCGGGAATGCTCGTCGACCATCTCGGTGAGCAGACCGAGGTCTTGGCCGCGGCCACTGAGCTTTGCCCGCATGGGCGGCCACAGCGTCTCATCCTCGGCGGTGTGATGAACGATCAAGTATCGGTTGGACGTGGCCCAGCAGTCGCCCAGCGCCGTCTGCACGTCCGGATCGACGGCTTGTGCCGCCGCTGCCTGCATCCGGGCCAGGTCGCGGCGAAATGCTTTGTGCACCGCGTACATCATGCTGACGTCGGGACGGTCCATGACTGTTTTCCTTTTCGTTTCGCACTCGTATTGGGACTGGTATGCCGACTCGCGTGCTTACCAGTTCCACTCCGATTGGTCGGCGGGCGGGTAGTGGGCGCAGATGTCGGTGGTGTGCGCGGCCACGCCCTTGCTGTTGAAGAACCACTTCTCATGGTTGGGCCACGCCACGGTCAGCGGATCGGCGAAGTTTGTCGCCAGTTCCTCCGAGTAGGCCCTTCGGCCGGCGTATTTCATCGACAAGAACCAGTGCACCTGGTCCTGCGTGGCCTGCTGAATCTCGGCGAGTGGTGGTTGTAGTCGATCATGTACCGCTGGTAGTACACCGGCTCGACATCACGCGCGTCCGCCATGATCTGCTCGGCCGTGCAGGCGGTTTTCAAAATTCGATTGGGGATCGGGT
Organism: Mycobacterium sp.; assembly: GCA_025965975.1. Classification (GTDB taxonomy): domain Bacteria; phylum Actinomycetota; class Actinomycetes; order Mycobacteriales; family Mycobacteriaceae; genus Mycobacterium. Next base: position 9,562 of record JAOPVX010000003.1, read on the forward strand.
AGTCGTCAGTGGCGTCGGCGTCGGCGATACCGGGTGCGGCGACTACGGTTCCGCAGACGGCGAGTGTTAGCACCCCTGTACGCAGATTCATGGCATTCACCTCTGTTCGGCGGCCCGTTGCAGAACCTGCATCTGCTCAGGGCAGTAGGTGTTGATGGCTGCGACGAGGAACTGCCACGCCCGCTCTGTGGTGGTCCCACGCTGAAGGTTGGCGTCGACGAACTCGGCCGACTTGTAGGCGTCGGCGTCCACCCCGCTGTACAACCGCTTGCAGGTGATCTTGCCGATCCACGCGTTGTAGTCCTTCTGGCCGTAGATCCCGTAGCCATGCAATTGACTCGTGAAATCGGTGTCGGGATCGGCACGCGCAGGCCACGCAACGGCAAGTCCGGCGATCACCACTATGAGCCCCAGCACAAGTCCTGCGGCCGCTATCAAAAGCTTCCTCACCGCTCTCATATCGAAGCCTCCATAGGCAGCACCGCGACCAGCGCTACGGTCACCACACAGCCGGTAGCGCCCATGACTCTGATGATGCCGGTCTTGATTTCGTCACCGAGGCCCTTTCCGCAGCCGAACCCCGATGGCCATGACTCAGTCAGTGGCCGCGGCCAGCCACCGACGACGCTGTTCACGCCCGGTCGTCTTGCGGGCTAGGCAGTACCGACCAATCCTTCTTACGGTGCCAGGGGTAAAGCCGAGCAACGCGAATACCCGCTCGGTGCAATGGATCCCGCTCGACGGTGGCACGCGCGTCGGCTAATGTGGCGACGCGCAACGCGTAGATTCCGTTGCCAGAACTTGCGCCTGACAGTGTGTCCAGCGGGCCGGCGAATACCAACTTGCCCTGTGCGTCGAGATCCGATAGGAACTCAAGGTGCTCGTAAAGCATGGCCAATATGGCGTCCGGATCGTCACCGGCGAGTCGAGTGTCAACGAAGTAGAGCAGTTCGTGGCCCTCGTCAAATGTCGAAGTTGCGCTTGTCATTTCTCCTGATCCCTACCACGACCGTGATGTCGTCTGACGCCGGGCGCCGCTGTCCGGGGGTGGAGGGGGTGGTGGTGGCCGCAAATGCGGCCACCCTACCCCGCCAATGGCGTTTCGGCGGAACGGCTTTGGCGCTTGCCGCGCCAAATGCCTTGCGCGCGTGGCGCTAGCTACTGAACCCGCCGCGGCAGAGAAGTCTTTGAACCCGACCGGTTGCCACAAACAGGACCGGCGATCCCGTATCATTATTATCACCTTCGATGACTAATTGCAAGACATCGTCTGAACCTGCCGCGGGAGTAGTTCGATCAATTCTGCCTCCGGATGTCATGTGTGCCATCGCGATGTCGCGCACGAGGAAAGTGGCAGCGAGGTTGGGGACCAACGGCGGCCATGTCGGTCCGTATGTCCAAGACTGCAGGGCTCATTCAGGCCGACAGGTCGCATTCGACGACATCGATGCCGGCTGGCAGGCTCTCGGCGCCAGCGCGATGTATTACGGCGCGGACTGACTGGCCGCTTCCCAGGAGCTGCTCGACAAGCGGACGTCCAATGGTGCCGGTCACAACGATCACAACGACCTCCTTCATTGGCTGCTTGATGTTCCACACGGGTACTGCAAACAGACAGCGCATAATCGCCAGCGTCCAGTCGGAGTCGACGCTGTCCGCGTATCACGCACATGCTGATCTGACATCTTGACAACTGAGCAGGCAGGCGACCGTGAACCGGTCGACGTTGCCCACCGCTGTTCAGCGCGGCCCGCCACGTCAGAAGTGCATAGCCCCGCGTGGGTTCGCGCGCCAGCCGTGACGGCACCCTCCACTGATCATCACGCACGGGTCGAGCACCACTATAGTCACGCTGCGTGATAATACCGTACTGGATCGATATGTGACGGCACGTTCCCGATCGGCAACCGGGGCGCGTCGGCGAGTCCGGTTGGCATCGAACGGCTGCGGCGGCTATCCGCGACAACTTCAGTCCGGCGTCTGGACCGCACTATGATTGTCATATATAGTGATAATCATAGCAAGGGCAGAGCGTCACCATGTCGCTTTGCGCGCACATACTCGAGGAGGCGGCATCGTGAAGATCACTGTGTTTGGAGCGACTGGAGGCGTAGGCGGGGAGGTCGTTGGCCAAGCCCTCAAACGCGGTCACGAGGTGACCGCCGTCGTGCGTGATGCGAGCCGCCTGGCCGCGACGAATCCGGCGCTACGAATCGTCACAGTCAGCGCGCTGGACGACCCCGGCATACTCATCCCCGCGATCCGCGGAAGCGACGCTGTGCTGTCGGCTGTCGGCCCGCGCGGACGAAAAGGTGGCCCGGTTGCGTCCACCAGCATCCGCGCCATCGTGACCGCTATGGACGCCTGCTCGACGCGGCGTTTCATCGGTGTCAGCGCGACGCCCGTCGGTCCGGCGGCCGAAGGCGAAGGACTGATGACGCGCTGGGTGCTTCTTCCTGTTTTGAAAACCATACTGCGCGACGTCTATGCGGATCTCGGCGAGATGGAAGCCCTTCTGCAGAGCAGCGACATCGACTGGACCGTTGTGCGCCCGCCCAGGCTCGTCGACGAACCCTTCACCGGGCGGTACCGCAGCGCGGTGGGAGCCAATGTAGCCCGGGGTGCAAAAATCTCGCGGGCCGACGTTGCCCACGCCATGCTCGACGCGCTGGCCGCACCGCACACAATCCGGCAGCCACTCGGCGTGGCCTACTAGCTACCTGAAACTGGTCGACCGGGCCAATGACCATCGCCTGCGCAGATGTCACAACGACCACCGATGCTGATCACACTCGTCGGCAGCAACAGACTCGCTCACAAGGACACAAGCATCCCACGCCATTGTCCTTGCATATGACAATCAATCACGATGTTAGTCTTAGCTGATGCGTGAAGACCAGTCCGGCATCGCTGAACTCGATGAACGAATCCCATTTCTGCTCGCGCAACTCGGTGCCTATGTCAGCAGCGACTTCCAGCGCCGGCTGGCGCCAATAGGAGCCGAACCTCGCACGTACGCAGTTTTGCTGGCGTTAGCTAGCGCTGACGGCCAATCGCAACGGCAGCTTTCCGAACGCCTCGGTATTCACCGCAACGCCATGGTCACCGTCATCGACAACCTTGAACAGCGGGGACTGGCCAAGCGGTTGCCCCAACCCGAGGACCGGCGCGCGGTCGCTGTCACCCTGACCGCCAAGGCCCGCCGGCTGCTGCCCGAGTTGCACGACCAGGGCCGCGACCTCGAGGACGAAATCGCTGCACCGCTCTCGTCGAAAGAACGGGCCACACTGCGCCACCTTCTGCAGCGTGTCGCCGCCGGAGCCGGCCTTATTCCTGGAGTTCACCCCCAGTTGGCCTGATCGCCAGGTACCGGTATAGCACCCAACGGAGCGCGCAGAAAACGCCGATCACCGGGCGCGTCCCACCGGTTCAACCGCGTGACGATGATCGCCAATCTAATCACCGAGCTTCTCGCGAAACGACGGCATATCGCCGCCATAGTCATCGCGCCGCAACGCATTGAGGACAAAAGATAGCCAGAGAATACGGCGCACCTATCGGTGCCTAGTCGCTGAATGGGCTGACGCTATGCCGTGAGTTCCCGTGTGCAGGTAGTCAGCATCGCATCGCCGTGGGCCTTGATTGCACCGCCAAATGAGTACACGACGACGAGCCGTCTCACCGTCTGCCCCAATCGAACCCGGCCATGCCACGCCGGCAGCATCTCGGGTCTCGCGCCGGAGTTGGGTCCATCTTGTTCACGCACGCCACTGATCGCCGGGCGTCGCCGAAACGACAGCGCGCAGGCCGAGCACCCCTGCAGTCGCCCCACGCGCGGGCCCGCAACCGGCACCAGACACGGTCGATCCACGCCAACGCTAGCACCGACTATGATTGTCACCTATGATGATGATCAGTAGCAGTGACTAGTGTGGAGTGGATGATGAACGCGGTAATCTTCGGGGCCAACGGGCCCACCGGACGACTCGCTACTGCGCGTGCGCTGGCTGCTGGGCACTCGGTAGTCGCCGTGACACGCCAGCCACGCGAATTCCCCATCGCGCACTCGCAATTGACCGTCGCAGGGGCTGATGTGCGCAGCGCCGCGGCTGTCGCCGATGCGATCACAGGAGCCGACGCCGTAGTCTCGGTGCTGGGCGTGCCGTTTACCCGACACCGAGTTGAGACCTATTCGGCGGGAGCCCAAAACATCATCGACGCTATGCGCACGTCAGGACCTCGCCGACTCATCGCCGTGAGTTCCACCTCGGTATATCCCACCCGACGCCATCATGCGCCGCTGTCGCTGCGGCTGGTCGAACCCGTCATCAGCAAGACGATCGGCAAGACGGTCTACGACGACATGCGCCGCATGGAAGCCATCGTGCGCGACAGCGGTCTGGATTGGACTATTGTGCGTCCTTCCGGGTTATTTGACCTGCCAGAACCGACCGATTACATCTGCGGACCCATCGACCCGGTGGGTGCCTTCACCGCCCGCGTGGACCTGGCCGACTACCTGATCTCCCTCGTCACCGACTCGGCATCCATCGGGCGCATCGTGATCGTCTCCACCACCCAACGCACCCCCACCCTGTGGCAGATGATGCGCCAAGAAGCCGTGTCCGGCAACGACCGTCGCCAGACACCGACACCCAAATCCGACAGATGACACATCAGCATGCCGTCAGGCGTTCGGCGATCACCCACACACCCACGATTCCGTTCAGCCCTAATAGGAGAGCATTGTGCACACTGCATATCTAGTCGTGACGTTCATCGCGATCGCGTTCGATGGATTCTCGGGCATCGCGGCGCTAGTCCACTTCGCGCCGATTCTGCCCGGAATGGCGAGCGCGGGCGTGCCGGTGTCGTGGTTGAGGTTTCCCATCGGCACCCTGAAGACACTCGGCACCGTGGGACTCATTGCAGGGCTGTGGATTCCAGCCATCGGCATCACCGCAGCCGCAGGACTGGTCATCTTCTTCGTGTGCGCCGTCTACACCCACGTGCTCGCCCATGACATCACCGGCCAGATGGTGTTCGGCGGATTTCTGCTCGCGCTCAACGGTGTCGCGCTTGCCGTGGCGATCGCAGCCCATCCGGCGGTCCTGTGAACACCGGCGTTAAGCGCCGGCACAGCACGGGCGCTTGCCAACCCGTGTCCGCGCGACCGAGTGACGCAAAGTGCCGCACACCTGAAACGAAAGCAGGGCTCTGACATGGGTGACACATCAACGCTGGCATCACGTGTGCCGCTCCTGTTCGCGCGTGCCAGCACCGCGGTGCTGATTGCGCTGGCGCTAGCGCAGTCGATTTTGGCCGGCAACTTCCTCGGCGGCCAGTACGACGCACTGGGGCTACACGCGCTGGGGGCCAGAGCAATCACCATCACCTCAGCGGTGCAGATCGTGATCCTGGCGTGGCTCTGGCGCGCCGGGGGCCCGCGGGCGGCCTTTTTCGCAGGCATCGTGCAAACACTGCTGCTCGTCGCCGAATTCGCAGCAGGCGAATTGCGTCTTTCTGCCCTACACATCCCACTGGGTGTGCTGCTCGTCGTCGGCATCACCCAACTCACAACGATGGTTTGGCGTATCCCCCTGCCGGGCCGGCGCTCCGTTGACAACATGCACGTGACACCGTGAAGCGGCGCACCGTGCTCCGTGTGGGCCTGCTCACAGCAGGTGTCGGTGTCGTAGGAGCCGGATGGCCCGCAGCGCAGACAGCGTTGGGCTCCGCCGAGCCGGGCAAGCTGCTGCGCAGTCAGGCGCCACCGCCGCCGCGCTACCAGGCGCCGCTACCGATACCAGCACGGCTGGCCCCCGTCGCCAGCGACACCACGACCGACTATTACACCATCACCCAGCAGGTTGCCGACCTTGCGATACTTCCCGGCCTGACCACGCAGGCGTGGACCTACGGCGGAACGTTTCCCGGGCCGACGATCGTGTCGCGCACGGGTCGGCGCACCGTGATCAGCCACGACAATGACTTACCCGTACCCGTTGCAGTGCACCTTCACGGCGGTCACACCCCGTCCGACAGTGACGGTTACCCGCTCGACCTCATCGAGCCGCAGACCTCAGAGGCCATGGCCGGACACACCGGCATGGCCCCCGACATGTCGCGCAACTCCGTTGTCGGGCAACGTGAATACGTCTACCCCATGCAACAGCGCGCGGCGACACTGTGGTACCACGACCACCGCATGAGCTATACCGGCCAAGCCGTCTGGCGAGGACTCGCGGGATTTCACATCGTCCACGACGACGAAGAATACGACCTGCCGCTGCCGAAAGACCCTCGCGACATCCCGCTGATGATCACCGATCGATCCTTTGCCGCCGACGGCTCATTCCAGTACCCGCTCACCGGCGGCGGCGATATCGCTGCTGCCTACATGAACGGTGTGCTCGGCGACGTCGTGTTGGTCAACGGCGCGCCCTGGCCGGTGCTGGAAACCGACCCCGCGCGGTACCGATTCCGAATACTCAACGCCTCCAATGCGCGCCGCTACCGGTTGCAGCTTGATCCGCCGCCTCCCGGGGCTTCGGCATTCACCCAAATCGGCAGTGACGGTGGTCTTTTGGCCAGTCCGCTCAACCACGACGCAATTGAGATCGCCCCGGCCGAACGATTCGACGTCATCGTTGACTTCTCCCGCTACCGGCCCGGCACCCAGGTACAACTGATCAACACGCTCGGGACACAGTCCAGCACGCAGGTCATGCGCTTCGACGTCGTTGGCGCCGATCGATCAGACGAGTCAACAATTCCCCAGCGGCTCAGTCAAAGCTTCGCCCCGCTGGAGCGCAGCCGCGCCGTGACCATGCGTACCTTCCTGTTCGGGCAAGGCCGCTCCGGCGTGTGGACCATCAACAACAGGCCATACAAGCCCGGCGTTCCCCAGGCGACACCGCGCCTCGGTGACGTCGAAATCTGGCGCTTCATCACCGACATCCGCCACCCGATCCATGTCCATCTCAACCACTTTCAAGTCTTGTCCCGCAACAACAAACCACCGGGCAGCTACGATCACGGATGGAAAGACACCGTCGATGTCGCACCGTCTCAAGCGGTGGAGATCATTGTCCGGTTCACCGACTATCACGGCACCTACCTCGTTCACTGCCATAACCTCGAGCATGAGGACATGGCCATGATGGCCGACTTCGTCACGGTCTAGCACTTGCCGCCGTGCCGCGGCACCGCGACCGCCGGTCCCAGTCTTTGCGCAATGTGCGCTCGGCGCGTGGCCGCGCGCGCCGTGATGATGATGATGATGGCGCGTGTTCTCGCTTCCGATCACATCCGGCGCACCCGATGACCTGGGCCTCGTGATCTCGTCTCACGGCTATGATGGCCAGGTTGTCTCATGAATCGCTTCCGTTCCTAGGGCGCGGCACCACAGCACCGATCTGCGTCCGCGTGTGAGGACCCCCGTATCGTCGGGCAGGACCCCTGATCAGGCCTGTCGAGTCGCGAGGGGTGGGATGCCAAGGGTCGGTGGGCGGCTAGGTTGACAGTTCCGGTATCAGGCGACGCGGCGGGCACTCATCCTTGAGGTGTGATCGACGAGGGGGACCTGACAGAGCCCGAACGCCGCCTGGTCGGCGCCGTGAAGCGCGGCGAGTTAGGCGACTTCGCCCACGGCCGAGACATCGACACCGACAATATGGCGGACTGGGGCGATGACCGCACGAGCGGCGCCACCGTGCTCAACGCTCTGCTCAGCAGAAGCCAACGCGGTGATCGCGGTGACAGCGCCCCTCCCCGGATCCTTCTACGTGGCGCGGTGATAAAAGGAAACGTCGATCTGCGCGGAGCGCAGTTACACGAGGTGCAACTGAGTTGCAGATTCGACGGCGACGTGTCCTTCGAGGGTGTGACATTCACCGGCGACGCCCGGTTTGAGGGTGCGAAGTTCACCAACGTGTGGTTCGCGGGTACAACCTTCACCGGCGACGCCCGGTTCGGCGGAGCGAGCTTTACTCGCAGTTGGTTTGAGGATGCGGCTTTCGCCGGAGACGCCCGGTTCGAACGTGCCGTCTTCAGCGGTGGCGCCTTGTTCGGGAAGGCGACCTTTTCCGGCGCTGCGCGTTTCACCCGCGCAACGTTCATCCGCGACGCCGAGTTCAACGGTGCGAGGTTCTCCCGGGATGCCCGCTTCGAACGCTGGTCCTCATAATGACCGCCACTGCTCCTGCCCTGCTCGACGATCCGAGCGACCTGTCGGCGCTGCGGGCGAAGGGCGCGGACCCCGACGTGCTGTTCGCCTCCTTCGCCGCATGGGCCGAAGCGAGCGGCACTGTGCTGTACCCCGCGCAGGAGGACGCGCTGATCGAAATGGTCAGTGGCGCGAACGTCGTCCTGGCGACGCCGACCGGGTCGGGCAAGTCGCTGGTGGCCACCGGCGCGTTGTACGCGGCGCTGGCTGCGGGACGGAGCAGCTACTACACCGCGCCGATCAAGGCGCTGGTCAGCGAGAAGTTCTTCGCCCTCTGCGACGTGTTCGGGGCGGCCAACGTGGGCATGCTCACCGGCGACGCCGCGGTCAACGCGGGGGCACCGATCATCGCCTGCACCGCGGAGGTGCTGGCCAACATCGCGCTGCGCGAGGGTGCGAGCGCCGACATCGGCTTGGTCGTCATGGACGAATTTCACTTCTACGGCGACCCCGATCGCGGCTGGGCTTGGCAGGTGCCGCTGCTTGAGTTACCGCACG
>JAOPVX010000025.1 GCA_025965975.1 Mycobacterium sp.
GCCTGCCCAGGAGCCGTCCCGCCGGGCACCAGGTGCTCTGCGGCCAGGATGAAACCGTGTATCAGGTTGTGCACGTAGGAGTTGTCCAGCTTGGCGTGCTTGCCGCCGACCAGCACCTTGACGTGGCCGGCGAGCACGCTCTCGAACAACCTGCGGAACATGGTCTGGTCGCCACGGCCCCAGATACCGCTGGGCCGGATCGAGCAGGTCGACATTCCACGAACACCGTTCTGCGACAATACAAATCGCTCGGCGACCACCTTTGTCTCGGTGTAGAGGTCGTTGAATCGTTCGGTGTAGGGCAGGGTCTCGTCTCCGCAGGAGATGCGCTGGCCGCCCATCACGACACTGTTGGAGGCCGTGTAGACGAACCGCTTCACCCCGGCCGCCTGCGCGGCGTGCACGAGGTTCTGGGTGCCCGTCACGTTGACCGCGAAGCTGCGCTGCCGGTACTCCTCGGTGACCGAGCCGCCGCCCATCAGGTCGATGATCGCCGCGGTGTGTATGACGGTGTCGATGCCGTCGACGGCGGCCGCCACGGTCCGCTGATCGCAGATGTCGCCCTCGATCACCTCGAGCCGCGGATGCGCGGGCAGCGGGGAGGGCGCGCGGTCGAAGGTGCGGACCTGGTGGCCGCGGTCGAGCAGTTCGGTCACCAGGTTGGCGCCGACGAAACCCGAGCCTCCGGTGACAAGCACACGGCCGAGTTCGGTGGTCAACGATGAATCACCCATGCCGCAGAGCATAAATGAAACGTGTTACAGTTTCGACCCCAGGTTCGAGGATCGCTTCAGGCTCAGCTTTCCTCGGCGTCCTTCGAGGCCAGTGCGTCCTCGACTCTCTTACGCGCTCCAGCTAAGTGTTCTTCGCACCGTTTAGCTAGTTCTTCGCCTCTTTCCCAGAGTTTTAGCGACGCCTCAAGGTCCAGGCCACCCTGCTCGAGTTGCTGCACGACTTCGATCAACTCGTCGCGGGCTTCTTCGTAGCCCAACTCACTAATAGGCTTCATTCGCTGCCCTCACTTACGGCGGTGACGGCCCCGTCGGCGATCCGTACCCGCAACCGTGTGCCCGCCGGAGCCTCGCCCGTCGTGCGCAACACCGCCGCAGCAGGCAGCGTCTGAACCACCGCATAGCCGCGGGCCAGGGTGGCCGCGGGCCCCAGTGTGGACAGCCGGGCCGCCAGGTGGCCGATGCGATCGGATTCGGCAGTGACCAGCCGAGTGATGTCGCGCCGGGTGGCGGCGCGGGCCCGATGGATCTCGTCGGCGCGCGCGCTGAGCGCGGCCAGTGGCTGGGCCAGCACCGGCCGGCTGCGCAGCTGCGACAGGGTGTGCTGCTCGCGGTTCACCCAGTTGCGCAGCGCCTGTGCGCCGCGCCTGCGCAGGTCCGTGATCCCCGCCTGCTCGGCGGCGGCGTCGGGTACGACGCGTTTGGCGGCGTCGGTAGGGGTGGCCGCGCGAAGGTCGGCCACGAGGTCGCACAAGGGGTTGTCCGGTTCGTGGCCGACGGCGCTGACGACGGGGGTGGTGCACGCCGCGATCGCGCGGCACAGCGTCTCGTCGGAGAACGGCAGCAGGTCCTCGACGGTGCCGCCACCGCGGGCGATGATGATCACGTCGACGGCGGCGTCGCGATCCAGCTCGCGCAGTGCCTCGACGATCTGTGGAACGGCATTTGGGCCCTGCACGACGGTGTTGCGCACCTCGAACCGCGCCGCGGGCCAGCGCCCACTGGCGACGGTCATCACGTCACGCTCGGCGGCCGAGGCGCGGCCGGTGATCAGCCCAATGGTGCCGGGCAAGAACGGGATCGCCCGCTTGAGCCGCGGATCGAACAGCCCTTCGGCCTGCAGCAGCTGGCGCAGCCGTTCGATGCGGACCAGCAGCTCGCCGACGCCGACTGCGCGAATCTCGCTGACCCGCAACGCAAATGAACCCCGACCGGTATGGAATGTCGGCTTGCCGCAGATCACGACCTGCGTGCCTTCGGTCAGCTTCACGGGTGCGTTGAGCACCAGATCGCGGGGGCACATGAGCGACAGCGACATGTCGGCAGCCGGATCGCGCAGCACCATGAACACGGTCTTGGCATCCGGCCGCACCTTCATCTGGGTCAGCTGACCCTCGACCCAGACGGTGCCGAGTTTGTCGATCCACCCCGCCACCCTGATGGCCACGGCGCGGACGGGCCAGGGGTTCTCAGCGGAATTCGGGGGATTGCCCGAAGATGATCCAGCGGTCACTTGGCGGTCGCGCGGGTGATCCTGTTGGCCAGCAGGGTCTGGAAGGGTGCGCGCGACTTGGTGGCGCCCTCGTAGGCCAGCAGTGCCTCGAGGTCGGCGACGCGCAGCGACGTCAGCCGGGCCCGCAGCTGGGCCAGCGTGAGCGCCTCGTAGTCCAGCTCGGCGACGATGTCGGGCGGGTCGGCGATGGCGAGCCGGGCACCCCTGGCGGTGTGCTCGGGGTCGGATGCGTCGGGCTCACCGCCGGTGAACAGCGCGAAGCGGCCCTCTGTCAGGCGTTCGCCGTCGGTGGCAGGCCCTGCCGACTCGTCGACGCCGAGGTCCTCGTCAAACGTGGCCCACTCGGGTTGCTCCTCTTTGGGCGGGAACAACTGGTCAAGCGCCTCGTCGCCCTTGATGACCAGATCGGCGACGTCCTGCTGCATCTTCATCACGAAGTGGGCAACCTGGCTCGCGAAGGTCATCGGATACATCAGGATGGTCTGCGGAAGCTTGCGGGTTTCCTCAAGGGCGGTCACCGCCGCACCTACCAGCAGACGGAGCCCATACGGTGCAGTTGGCATGGCCTCCAGACTACGGATGTTCGTCTGGCTGGCCTCGGTAGGTTGCCGATCAGTACCCTCGGAACCATGGCGCCGACGATAAACATGGGGATTCCGGGTGCCTCCAGCTCGGTTACCGGCGGTGTCACCGGGAAACGAGTGCTGCTGGCCGAGCCGCGCGGATATTGCGCGGGCGTTGACCGCGCCGTGGAAACCGTGGAGCGCGCGCTGGAGAAGCACGGCGCCCCGGTGTATGTGCGCCACGAGATCGTGCACAATCGCCACGTGGTCGACACGCTTGCCAAGGCCGGCGCCGTGTTCGTCGACGAAACCGACGAGGTGCCCGAGGGCGCGATCGTGGTGTTCTCCGCCCACGGCGTCGCCCCGACCGTGCACACCAGCGCCGCCGAGCGCAAGCTTCAGGTCATCGACGCCACCTGCCCGCTGGTCACCAAGGTGCACAACGAGGCCAAGCGGTTCGCGCGCGACGACTACGACATCCTGTTGATCGGTCACGAGGGCCACGAGGAGGTCGTCGGCACCGCCGGTGAGGCGCCGGACCACGTGCAGCTGGTAGACGGGCCGGACGCCGTCGACGACGTGACAGTGCGCGACGAGAACAAGGTGATCTGGCTGTCGCAGACCACTCTGAGCGTGGACGAGACGATGGAAACCGTGCTGCGGCTGCGGCAGCGCTTCCCCAAGCTGCAGGACCCGCCAAGCGACGATATCTGCTACGCGACCCAGAACCGTCAGGTCGCGGTCAAGGCGATGGCCCCTGAGTGCCAACTGGTGATCGTGGTCGGTTCGCGTAACTCGTCGAATTCGGTGCGGCTGGTCGAGGTGGCGCTCGGCGCAGGCTCGCAGGCCGCCCATCTGGTGGACTACGCCGATGACATCGACCCGGCCTGGCTCGAAGGCGTGACGACGGTCGGCGTCACGTCCGGCGCGTCGGTGCCTGAGGTGCTGGTGCGCGGTGTGCTCGAGCGACTTGCCGAGTACGGCTACGACATCGTGCAGCCGGTCACGACCGCGAACGAGACGCTGGTATTCGCGCTGCCAAGGGAGATCCGCCCGGCGCGCGCGTGATGCGCCTGCGCCGCAAGCCATTTGCGCTTTTCGCCACGCTCGTCCGTGCAGTGGCGGCTGGTTCGTTGGAGGCGGCGGTGACCTCGCGCACAGCGTTAGATGTCGTACTCCCAACTGTCGGCTTCCCGGCTGTCGCGTGCCGAGCGCGGCCGGGTCCGGTGCTCCGCGTGGTTGTCGTTCTCGTCGGCGTCGCCGCGGTAGCGCACCCGCGAGACCGGGTGATGCGTCCCATTTCCGTTGCTGCCAGGCGGTTCTAGCGGCTGATAGTCATCGAGGCGGCGGCGACGCTCGGGCCGCTCGTATGCGGCGCGCCGGTCGCCAGGCGGGACGGCCTTGCGGGGTTCACGCGTCGAACTACGCGGGCGCCGACGTGGCTCGGCGGGAGGCATCGGCGGCTGTTCGCTCTGCCGTGGCGTACGGGGCCGACGGGGACGTTCGGCGACCGGCTCGATGATCTCCGTCTCCGGTGGCCGGGCGTGCCGCGATCGCGACGGTGTGGCGCGCTTTGCCGTTCTTCCGCTGCGGGCGGTGGCGGCGGCGGGCTTGGCGGCCCGGCTCGGACGCTCGATGGTGTGCCTGCGGCGGGGCGACTCGGCGGCGTCGTCTGAGTCGTCTGAGTCGTCTGAGTCCGAGCCGGCTCCACCCGTCAGCAGCGACGACAACTTGGATGTGACCGAAGACACACGACTGCTGCTCGTCGTCTCCTTCGCGGTGGACCGCGCCGCGGCCCGCCGCGACGACATCCCGTAATACCACCGGCCCATCCCGATGAGCAGGACGGCGGCAGCCGTGAAGAACATCAACGGGAATCGCTCGATGAGCGGATATCCGAAGTTGATGAGTGTGTCTTTGATGCCGGTGAAGTGGGCGCCGTGGAACAGGAAGTACGAGGTCGGCACGGCGACGAACAGGATCAGCGGCGGCTGGATGACGGCGGTGAAGATCCCGGACTGGCGCACCGCGAGCACCGCGAAGATGCAACCAAGCGCATACGACGCGGCGAAGACGAGGCTGAGGTTCTTGTCCCCGGAGCCGGCGTCGAAGGCGAAGCCGACGGCGGAAAATGTGACCGCAAGCAGCACCGCACCCCACCACGGAACACCCGGGAGATTGGGGTGCGCAGAGCGATGGTCGGGCGTGACCGCCGACCGCGCGCGCTGAGCTGACACAGGTAGACCGTACCGGCTCTACGTAAAAGTAGCTGTCAGCGCGGTTCTGGCGCGCCTGTGACATCTCCTAGACTCTGGTCCCTGTGGGCCTGAACCTGGGAATCGTCGGATTACCGAACGTCGGCAAGTCGACCTTGTTCAACGCGCTGACGCGCAACAATGTGCTGGCAGCCAACTATCCGTTCGCGACGATCGAGCCGAACGAAGGCGTCGTTGCGCTGCCCGACCCGCGGTTGGCCGAACTCGCCAAGATCTTCGAGTCGGAAAAGATCGTGCCAGCGCCGGTGACATTCATCGACATCGCAGGCATCGTCAAGGGCGCGTCCGAAGGCGCAGGCCTTGGCAACAAATTCCTTGCCAACATCCGGGAGAGCGACGCGATTTGCCAGGTCGTGCGGGTGTTCACCGATGACGACGTCGCGCACGTCGACGGCAGGATCGATCCGAAGTCCGATATCGAGGTGATCGAGACGGAGCTGATCCTCGCCGACCTGCAGACGCTCGAGCGCGCGGTGCAGCGGCTGGAGAAGGAGGCCCGAACCCACAAGGACCGGCGTCCGGCGTACGAGGCCGCGGTGGCGGCGCAGGAGATTCTCAACGGGGGCACGACGCTGTTCGCTGCCGGCGCCGCGGGCCCGGCGACATCAAGCACCAGCGTGGACACCTCACAATTGCGGGAGCTGAACCTGCTGACGACCAAGCCGTTCCTTTATGTCTTCAACGCCGACGAGGCGGTGCTGACCGATGAGGCGCGGATGGCGTCGCTGCGGGAGTTGGTGTCACCGGCTGATGCGGTGTTCCTCGACGCGAAGATCGAGGCGGAGCTGCAGGAGCTTGACGACGAGTCGGCCGCCGAGCTGCTGGAGTCGATCGGTCAGACCGAACGGGGGCTGGATGCGTTGGCGCGGGCTGGCTTTCACACGCTGCGACTGCGGACCTTCCTGACGGCCGGGCCGAAGGAGTCCCGCGCGTGGACGATCCACCAGGGCGACACCGCACCGAAGGCCGCAGGCGTCATCCACACCGATTTCGAGAAGGGTTTCATCAAGGCCGAGATCGTGTCCTACGACGACCTCATCGCGGCGGGGTCAATGGCCGCCGCCAAAGCCGCCGGCAAGGTGCGGATGGAAGGCAAGGATTACGTGATGGCCGACGGCGACGTGGTCGAGTTCCGCTTCAACGTTTAAGCCGGCGAGGTAGGTCTGTGTGTTTGGCGTCGTCGACACCTGCCAAGACCGAGCCGCGCCGGTGACCAGCGGCCCGGCACTCGACTTGGGTGCCGGGCCGGTCCTGGGCCCCGCGGTGGATCAGAAAGGCACGTCCACATTGTCCCCGAGCCAAGGGTGGTAACCGAAGATGGACGGGCTCGTGGGATTGGCGCCATACGGCGTGGCCGGATCGGTGTCGGCGCTGGCGATGGGCGCGAGAGCAATCGCGGCACCTATCGCGGCTGCGGCCAGCCACGGCGCGGCGTACTTGATGGTTGTTTTCATGATGTTTCTCCTGTTGGATAGGCCGCCCAAGCGGCCCGTCACCTCACTTGGGTGGCGGCCCGTCTTGAGCCCGCGGTGCATCAGAACGGCACGTCGATGAAGCCGTTGGTGGTGTTCGCCTCGTCGTGGTTCGACACGTGGTAACCCAGCACGTATGGGCTGTGAGGATTGGTGCCAGCCGGCACAGCCGGATTGGTGTCGGCGCTGGCGATGGGCGCAAGAGCAATCGCGGCACCGATCGCGGCTGCGGCCAACCACGGCGCGGCGTACTTGATGGTTGTTTTCATGATGTTCTCCTGTTTGCTGAGTCATCCCGATTGGACTATGTCCAATCGTGGCGCTCCAGCAACCCGATGTCGTCACCGCTGACACCCATTCGACCCTGCCGCTAGCTGCAATCTTTCGGTCATCCACAGTTCAATGCGAGCAAGCAGGTCTCAGTCCACCGATCCGACAGTCGCGTTGCAAATGGGCAGATCGGCGCTAAGCGGGTGCGATACGTAGTCGTTGGGCGGGGTGACGACCAAGTTGCCCCAGCGCGGGCACGAGTTTCCGGTAGAGGTGTCGATCGCAGGCCGGTACGTCTGCGGTGGCGACGTCTGCTGGGGTCGAGGGTGAGGTGATGTCCCGCTGCGGCTGGCCGCCGCGAGACGTTAATCAGCACGCCACCGGCCGGCGTCACTAGGCCTGCCCCGGGGTATCCGATGAGCGTGCACGGGTGTGAGGACGTGTTCCGAAAGGACGCGACCACGCGACGTTGCGTGTTCGCCGACTCAAGTGACTTCGAGGTCACTGTCGGAGCACGGGCCAAGCGCCGCTGGAGTGGATGGACTCTGGCTGGGCGCTGGGCTCGCTGTGGAGCTTACGGTCACGGTCACCGTTGGAGGAGAGCCGCCGGAGCCTGGCTGGACGCCGGAGGAGCCGATGGTGCTTGGCTCGGCGCAGCGCTCGATGAGGGCTGGCCTGTACCGACGGGGATGGCGCAGGAGGAGCTGTGTCGTGGTTCGAGCATCCCGCGATCAGAACGACCGCGGCAGTTGCCGTCGGTAATGGCGCGACCAGCGTCTTGATCCGTCTTCATGAGCGTGTTCTTTCTCGCCTTGGGGCCAATCCGAGATGGCTGGCCGGTTAGCCAATGTTGCGAAGGACGCCTTGGCGGATTCTTGATTCCGCCCGTGCGGAAACGGGCGAGACGATAACCGTCGACGCGAGCTCTTCCAGCGTTCACCGGGCGCTGGACGATCCCATCGCGCCTTCTGCCGTGCGAGGCCTACGACGACACCGAGACGACGAGTTGGTAGTCCTAGCCTTCGCGGGCCCCCAGCGCGGAGAACCGACGATCAAGCGCCGCGATCAGGCGATCCAGATCTCGTTGTTCGGCTTCGAATTCGCGAACCTCGGACCGCAACCGCGCCATCGCCCGGAACCCGACAACCTGTTCGCCTTCCACACAGGCTCGCAGCCGCACACGGCTTCGGGCGAGGTGAACGGCGACTTGTTCCAGCTCGTCAGCGAGAACATCCCGGAAGTACGCCGCCTGCGAGGCGTCCGCCGCGCGAGCTGTGCCGACCATCCACTCCCCAACAGCCACTGTGGCAATCTAACCGTTCCCTTAGGTGGTTGCCACCCGGGTCACAGGTTTTTTTCTGGTTGGCGTGGGCCACACATGGTATACGCGGGTGAGGCAGCCGACAGGATCTTCATCGTCGTCAAATTCGAGACCAAACCAGGGTGGACCGAACGCCCGGCCCGAACCGGCAGCGCCGTTCACCGCGGCCACCGCGCCGAAGGTCATCAGCCAGACGGTCGACGCCAGCGGCGCGTCCAAGCTGGCCGGGATCACCGTGGACTGAGTGTCTATGGAACGACGGCGATTTCGTTGCCGAGCCGATACCCCGGCGCCAGTGGTAGCGCGTCGCCGCTCCAGAAGCGGCCAGGGTCAAACCAACTCGTGTCCTTGTCGGTGACGAGCAAGCCCATCTCCTCGTAGGAGACGGCGACGGTCTCAGCGCAGTAGGCGGTTTCCAAACCCAACTCGCGCTTCTCTGCCTTCCTCCGCCTCGATGACTCAGCAATCTTGCTGTCGAGGAACGGTATTCCCCGCGTCCAGTCGCCTGCCGTTGGCACTCGGCCACGAAACCATCGGCCTGTCAGGCGCGCGGTACTAGGAAACGGCGTTCCGTCCATCCGCGCGATGACCCGCAGCATGCGGTCCTCTTGCTCGCGGGTGGCATGCGGCGTCAGCTGACGCAGCCAACAGCGCTGTCCGTAGACGTTCATCCATTGCTCGACGGATTCGCGGGCGTCGTTGAGTTGCACGCCACGATGGTTGCCGCCGGCCCAAACGTCGACCAGCTTGTTGCCGAGTTCGGCGTGCCACATCAACGGGGGCAGGTCGTCGATCGCGACCGTCATCCCCACGTGGTTCACCGGGCTGTTGGACATCGTTTGGATCGCCCGATCCGGACCGGACGTGCCCCGAAACAGCCAGATGTCCCCGGTCCGCGTTTCGTCGAGCGCGCGCTGCAGCGACACCGTGCTTGGATTCACCCCCGCAGCTTAAAGCGTGTCGTTGCGCGTACCCCCGAGTGTTCTGGAGCTCTCCACTCAGGGCGGCCTTTCCGTGCCCGTCATCAATTGATGACGGAATCGAAAGAGGCATGTGCAACCCGGTAGAACCCGGGTGTGGTGGACTCTCGCTATGCGCGGCATATGGAAGTGGGTCGGATTGGCCGGTGTTGCCGGCGTGGTGGCGGGCGGGGCTCTGGTGGCGCGCGATCAACGCCGTCGCAACTCCTACACGCCAGAGGACGTCCGCGCCCGGCTGCATCAACGGCTGGCCGAAGCCGGCGAGTCGAAAGACTAAGCCGCAACGGCGTAGAGCCGGTGCGAGCCGGAAAACCCCTTGAGTTCGACGTCTCGGCCCTCGTCGAATTCGACGTCGTCGTGGTCGATGACCGCATCGCGCACCACTTCGCTGACCAGAATCTCGCCTCCGTCCGCCTGGCCCGCCACGCGTGCCGCCATCGCGACGTTGCGGCCGAACAGATCGTCACCGCGGCGTACCGACTTGCCCATGTGGATTCCGATCCGGACACGAATACCGTTGGGCCGCTTCCGAAGTGAACGTTGAACGTCGACGCTGCACCGCACCGCCTGCTCGGGCTGCGCGAAGGCGATCATGAAGCCGTCACCCTGACTCTTCACCACGTGACCCGAGTGCTCCTTGACGTGCCTGCGGATCAGCTTGTCGTGACTGCCGATCAGCCTGACCCACGCCCGGTCGCCGATGCGCTCGTTGAGCGCCGTTGACTCCTCGATGTCGGAGAACAGGATCGTCACCTTGCCGCTCGGGGCGAGCCGCGCCAGGTCTGGTCGCTCTACCTCCGCCCAATCGGCGAGATCCTCGATCGACGACCGGACGGCCGCGCCCAGCCCGTCCTTGCGCAGGATGTTGGCGGTCTGCCAGACCTGTTTGACGGCCTCCCGGCCACCGGAGAGCAGCATGTTTCTGGTGTCGGCCCGGCGGCGCAGCTCGTCGAGTTCGCGCTGTTGACGTCGGCAGCGCAGCCACACCACGACGAGCGCCACCGCCTCCACCGCGGCGATCCCCGCGAGCACATAAGCCGCAATCTGGGCTCCCATCACCGATCCAGTATTGGATGCTGAAGCCGTGATGCCCGAGGCGCCCTACTACGAGAGCCGCTACATCCGCGCCAACCACCCCGAGCGGCCGCAGGCGTTGTGGCTGCGCGAAACCCTGCTGTTGCCCGTTGCAGGCGATCCGGTGGCCGACGTGTGGGTGATGGTGTTCGACCCCGAGGGCGCGGGCAACCGGGCCCTCAAGCAGCCATACCCGATCGCCGCCGCCGCCTACGAGTACGACGACTGGACCGCGCGCATCGGTGCGACATCCATCGACGACCGGTCGGCGCAGGGCGTCGTGACCGGCGGCAACCGCTCCGCGCGATGGGATCTGCGGATCACCCCTGGCTCCGAGGACGCGGTCAAACTCCTCACCGACCGCGGGTACAAGGCGCGCTTCCCGACGGCCAAGACGACGGTGCGCCATCCGCTGGCCCAATTCGACGGGCAGGTGGAGCTCGACGACGCCCGACTCGTGCTGGACGGCTGGACCGGCAGCGTCAACCACAACTGGGGCACGCGGCACACGCCGGCCTACGCGTTCGGCCAGGTGTGCGGCTTCGATGATGCGCCAGAGTCGAGCATGGAGATCGTGACGGCGCGGGCCGCGGTCGGGCCGGTGTCACTGCCGGCGGCCACGCTGTTCGTGTTCCGTCACGCCGGGGGAGAGTTCGCGGTTCGCTCGATCCTGGGCAGCCTGCAGACCCACGGTAGATACCAGCCGTTCTCATGGGCGTTCGGGGCAAGCGTCCGGGATCAGATGATCGAGGGCGAGATCGTCGCCCTGCCCGCCGACGTCATCGGGCTGACCTACACCGACACCGACGGCGGCTCGAAGTACTGCTACAACTCGGCGATCGCGACCTGCCGAATCCAGGTGGCGGGTAAGGCTTTCGAGCGCACAGAGCTGATGGCCACCCGCCGGGCGATGTTCGAGATCCTCACCGGCACGCGCCACGACGCGGTGCCGCTGCTGGCCTAGCCGAATGCACTCGTGACGGTCGCAAGGTCGAAGTAGTCGCGCCACGCCGCAATCCGGCCGTCGATGACTTCGAAGACCCCCGTCACCGGCAGCGGGATCTCGCGACCATCCTTGCGGTGCATGACGTCGGTGCGCTCGTTCATCACGACGTTGCCGTCGCTGACCTGCCGGTGCACCTGGAAGTCAATCCCGTCAAAGCCGGCGGTGAACCCGGCGATGAAGTCCTTGATCGCCTCGCGGCCTTGCACCGGCGCCATCGGAATGTTGTGGTAGACCGCGTCTTCGGTGAAGTAGCCGGCCAGCTCATCTGGGTCGGCGGTCAGCCACTTCTTGCAGAATTCGGTCACCACTTCGTCGGGGGAATGTTTCATGCCTTGATAGAACGCAGTGATGCAACGTAAATCAAGCCCGCCAGCATCGCCGATCCGATGGTGCTCAGGTCGACCCCGCCGGCGATGTCGGCCAGCGGCCCGACATAGAGCGTGGTGTTGACCGCCAACAGGCCGAACACCGCACCCACCGCCCACGCCACGACAGCCGGCACGTTCCAGCCGCCGGTGAACCAGTACCGGCCACCGTGGCGTCCCTGTGCGAAAGCCTGCAGATCGGTCGGGTCATAGGTTCTCGTGCGCAGCGCCCCGATCGCAAGGATCGCCACCCACGGCGTGATGACCGCCTTGAGCGCGACCGTCATCGCCGTGACCGACTGGACCGCGTCGAACACGAACACACCCAGATACAGCAGCGCGATGGCGACCGCGGCGGTGATGATCGTGGTCTGGGTCCGCTTCAGCCGAGGAGCAAGGCCTTCCAGATCCAGGCCGCTGG
>JAOPVX010000049.1 GCA_025965975.1 Mycobacterium sp.
AGTTAGTATGATCCGGCTCACTAAGAGCAACGCTTAACCCCGGGGTGGGAGAACCGCCTAGGCGAGCAGTGTCGAACTCTTCGCCATGGCGTACGTATCAGAACCACCCCGCCCCGAGAACGGAGCCGAGGTTGATCGAACAGCTTGCGGCACCGGCTCGGGCCGTGGGCGGGTTCGTCGAAATGTCCTTGGACACCTTCGTCAAGATCTTCCGGCGCCCCTTTCAATTCCGGGAATTCCTCGAGCAGACATGGATGATCGCGCGGGTGTCGCTGATCCCGACGCTGCTCGTCGCGATCCCGTTCACCGTGTTGGTGGCGTTCACCCTCAACATCCTGCTTCGCGAGATCGGCGCCGCCGACCTGTCGGGGGCGGGCACCGCGTTTGGCACCATCACCCAGCTGGGCCCCGTCGTCACCGTGCTGGTGGTTGCGGGCGCGGGCGCCACCGCGATCTGCGCCGACCTCGGTGCCCGCACCATCCGCGAAGAGATCGACGCGATGCGCGTGCTTGGCATCGACCCGATCCAGCGTTTGGTCGTGCCCCGCGTGCTGGCGTCGACGTTCGTGGCGCTGATGCTCAACGGCCTGGTCTGCCTGATCGGGCTGTCCGGCGGCTACGTCTTCTCCGTCTTCCTGCAGGGCGTCAACCCCGGCGCATTCATCAACGGGCTGACCGTGCTCACTGGGCTCGGCGAGCTGGTGCTCGCGGAGATTAAGGCTTTGCTGTTCGGCGTGGTCGCCGGTTTGGTCGGCTGTTACCGCGGCCTGACGGTCAAGGGCGGCCCCAAGGGTGTGGGGACCGCGGTCAACGAAACCGTCGTCTACGCGTTCATCTGCCTGTTCGTGATCAACGTGATCATGACGGCGATCGGCGTGCGGGTGCTGGTCCGGTGACGGCATGAGCTACGACCTGACGCTTCGCTTCCGGCGGGCCTTCCGCGGCGTGCCAAAGGCCGTCGACACAATCGGCGAGCAGGCGCTGTTCTACGGCGAGACCATCCGCTACATCCCCAACGCGCTGACCCGGTATCGCAAGGAGACCATCCGCAATATCGCCGAAATGACCATGGGCACCGGCGCGCTCGTCATGATCGGCGGCACCGTCGGCGTCGCCGCGTTCCTGACGCTGGCCTCGGGCGGAGTCATCGCCGTGCAGGGTTACTCGTCGCTCGGCAACATCGGCATCGAGGCGCTGACCGGCTTCCTGTCCGCGTTCCTCAACGTGCGCATCGTCGCGCCGGTGATCGCCGGAATCGCTCTTGCGGCCACCATCGGCGCAGGCACCACCGCCCAGCTCGGGGCGATGCGGGTCGCCGAGGAGATCGACGCCGTCGAATCGATGGCCGTGCATTCGGTGTCGTACCTGGTCTCCACCCGGCTGATGGCTGGGATGGTCGCGATCATTCCGCTGTACTCACTGTCGGTGCTTGCGGCGTTCTTCGCCGCGCGGTTCACCACGGTCTTCATCAACGGTCAGTCGGCCGGCCTGTACGACCACTACTTCAACACGTTCCTGGTACCCACCGATCTGTTGTGGTCGTTCCTGCAGGCCATCGTGATGTCGATAGCCGTGATGCTGGTGCATACCTACTACGGCTACAACGCATCCGGTGGCCCGGTCGGCGTCGGGATCGCGGTCGGTCAGGCGGTGCGCACCTCGCTGATCGTCGTCGTCACCATCACCTTGTTCATCTCGCTCGCCGTATACGGCGCGTCCGGCAACTTCAACCTCTCCGGGTAGGTGGGGGGAGCATGCCTGACATTGAAGCCAAGCGCAGCCACGTAAGGATCGCTGCGGCGATCCTTGCTTCGATCCTGGTGGCCGCCACCGTGTTCACCTACCTGGCGTACACCGCTGCGTTCACCAAGACCGACACCGTGACGGTGACGTCCCCGCGCGCGGGCCTTGTGATGGAGAGCGACGCCAAGGTCAAGTATCGCGGCATCCAGATCGGCGAAGTGAAATCCATTCAGTACGCCGGTGATCAGGCCAAGCTGACGCTGGCGATCAAAACAGACGAGATGCGTTTCATTCCGGCCAATGCGGTGGTGCACATCGCGGGCACAACCGTTTTCGGCGCCAAGTCAGTCGAGTTCGTGCCGCCGGACCAGCCAAGCGGGCAACTGCGCGGCGGTGCCAACGTCGAGGCCAAGGACGTCCAGCTCGAAGTCAACACGCTGTTTGAGACGCTGACCGATGTGCTGCACAAGATTGATCCGATCAACCTGAACGCGACGCTGTCCGCGCTCGCCGAGGGGCTGCGCGGCAACGGCGACGACCTCGGCGCCACCCTGTCAGGGCTGAATTACTATCTGCAGCAGCTGAATCCGAAGCTGCCCACGCTGCAGGACGATTTTAAGAAAACCGCCGTCGTGGCCAACATCTACGGTGACGCGGGCCCCGATCTGGCCCGCATCTTCGACAACGCGCCGACCATCAGCAAGACGATCGTCGACCAGCAGGACAACCTGAACGCCACACTGCTGGCCGCGACCGGCCTGGCCAACAACGGCACCGCGACGCTGAAGCCCGCCGAAAACGACTACATCGCAGCGATTCAACGGCTGCGGGCCCCGCTGAAGGTGGCCGCCGAATACTCGCCCGAGTTCGGTTGTCTGTTCCAAGGCGTTGCGAAGGCCATCGATACCTTCGCACCGGTCATCGGCGGCATCCGGCCGGGCCTGTTCGTCGCGTCGAACTTCCTGCCCGGCTCGCCGGCGTACACCTATCCGGAGAGCCTGCCGATTGTGAACGCCTCGGGTGGCCCCAACTGTCGAGGCCTGCCCAATGTTCCGTCCAAGCAGTACGGCGGATCCTGGTACCACACGCCGTTCCTGGTGACCGACAACGCCTACGTCCCGTTCCAGCCGAACACCGAGTTGCAGTTCGACGCGCCGTCGACCGTACAGTTCCTGTTCAACGGGGCGTTCGCGGAAAGGGACCAGTACTGATGCGGCGCGACCGGACGCTCCTCAACGTCTCGATCTTCACGGTGGCCATGCTGTTGGTGGCGGCCGTGCTGGTGGTGGTGTTCGGCGAGTTCCGGTTCGCATCGGCCAGCACCTACCACGCCACATTCACCGACGCCTCGCGGCTGAAGGCGGGTCAAGACGTCCGGATTTCGGGCGTCCCGGTCGGAAGCGTCAACAAGATCACGCTGAACCCCGACAACACCGTCAACGTCACGTTCGACGTCAACAAGCGGTATCAGCTCTACACGTCCACCAGGGCGGTGGTTCGATACCAAAACCTGGTCGGTGACCGCTATCTGGAGATCACTTCCGGGCCGGGCGAGCTGCGCAAGCTGCCCCAGGGAGCGACCATCCCTAAGCAGAACACCCAGCCCGCATTGGATCTCGACGCGCTGCTCGGCGGACTGCGGCCGGTGCTGAAGGGTCTGGACGGCGCCAAGGTCAACGAGGTGAGCAACGCCGTCATGGAGCTGCTGCAGGGCCAGGGCGGTGCCCTGTCGAATCTGCTGTCCACCACCGGCGCGTTCACTCAAAACCTCGCTGCCAGAGACCAACTCATCGGTGACGTGATCAACAACCTCAACACGGTGCTCGGCACGGTCGACGAGAAGGGTGCGCAGTTCAACGCCAGCGTCGATGAGCTGCAGAAGTTGATCACCGGGCTCGCGCAGGGCCGTGACCCGATCGCAGGCGCGATCCCACCGCTTGCGTCGGCCGAGAACGACCTCACCGACATTCTCAAGAGGTCGCGCAGGCCGCTGCAGGGCGTGATCGAGAATGTCCGGCCGCTGGCGCAGCGGCTTGACGAGCGCAAGGGCGACGTCAACAAGGTCATCGAGCCGCTGGCCGAAAACTATCTGCGGCTCAACGCCCTTGGCGCGTATGGCTCGTTCTTCAATATCTACTACTGCTCGATCCGGATAAAGATCAACGGCCCCGCCGGCAGTGACATCCTGATTCCGTTCGGTGGCCCACCGGACCCGTCGAAGGGGAGGTGTTCAGAGAATGGCTAGGCCCGACGGCGGCAATCCGCTGCGCACCGGGATCTTCGGCATCGCGCTGGTGGGGTGCCTGGTGCTGGTGTCGTTCGGCTATGCCAACCTACCGTTCTGGCCGCAGGGCAAGGCCTACCAGGCGTACTTCACCGACGCTGGCGGGATCTCGCCAGGTAGCGACGTCAACGTGTCCGGCATCAGGGTCGGCAAGGTGACCGGCGTCGAATTGGCAGGCGACGCAGCCGAAGTCATGTTCACCGTCAATCGCGACATCAGGGTCGGTGACCAGTCGCTGGTCGCGATCAGGACCGACACCGTGCTCGGCCAAAAGTCGTTGGCGGTCACCCCACAGGGCACCCGCGAGTCGACGGTGATCCCGTTGGGCCGGACCACGACTCCTTACACCCTGAACACCGCGCTGCAGGATCTCGGCAAGAACGCGAGCGAGCTGGACAAACCGAAGTTCGAGCAGGCGCTGCAGACGCTCACCGACACACTGCGCGATGCCACCCCGCAGCTGCGCGGCGCGCTCGACGGCGTCGCGAACCTGTCGCGCAGCCTGAACAAGCGCGATGCGGCGCTCGAACAACTTCTCGCACACGCCAAGAACGTCACCGACACCCTGGCGCAGCGTGCCGGTCAGGTCAACCAGCTGATCACCGACGGCAACCTGCTGTTCGCCGCGCTCGATGAGCGTCGTCAGGCGCTGAGCAACTTGATCGCGGGCATCGACGGTGTGTCGCAACAGCTTTCTGGCTTCGTCGCCGACAACAAGCGCGAGTTCAAGCCGGCGCTGGACAAGCTGAACGCCGTGTTGGATAACCTGCTCGCCCGCAAGGAACACATCGGCGAGGCCCTGCGCCGGTTGCCGCCGTACGCCACAGCGCTCGGCGAGGTGGTCGGGTCCGGCCCCGGCTTCCAGATCAACCTGTACGGCCTGCCACCGCCAAGCACCGCCGAAGTCTTGCTGGACTTGTACTTCCAGCCCGGCAAGCTGCCCGACAGCCTCGCCGACATGCTGCGCGGATACATCTCCGAGCGGCTGATTCTGAGGCCGAAGTCGCCATGACACAAGCCAATCCGTCCTTCACACGCAGCCGTTGGCTGCGGGTCGCGCTGGCCGCGCTGCTGGTGGCCACGCTGCTCGTCGGCGTGTATTTGGTGTGGCCGTCGCGCGCCGGACACAAGGTGGTCGGCTACTTCACCTCGGCGGTCGGCCTTTACCCCGGTGACGACGTCCGCATCGTGGGTGTCCCTGTCGGCACCGTCGATTCGATCGAGCCGCGGGCCACCGACGTGAAGGTCACCATGTCGGTGAAGGACGGCGTGAAGGTGCCTGCCGACGCCAAGGCCCTTATCATCGCGCCAAACCTGGTGTCGGCCCGCTTCGTTCAGTTCGCGCCCGCCTTCACCGGCGGCGCGGTGATGGCCGACGGCGCAGAAATCGGCTTGGACCGCACGGCGGTTCCGGTCGAATGGGACGAGGTCAAGGAACAGCTGACACAGCTCAGCACTCAGCTAGGGCCGCAACAGGGTTCGATGCAGGGCCCGCTGGCCGCATTCGTCAACCAGGCCGCCGACACATTCGACGGCAACGGCGACTCGTTCCGGCAGGCGCTGCGCGAGCTCTCGCAGACCGCAGGGCGGTTGGGTGATTCGCGCACCGACCTGTTCGGCACCATTCGTAATCTGCAGGTGCTCGTGAACGCGCTGTCCAACAGCAACGAACAGATCGTGCAGTTCTCGAGTCACGTGGCGTCGGTGTCGCAGGTGCTTGCCGACAGCTCGACCGACCTCGACAACACCTTGGGGACGTTGAACCAGGCCCTGTCCGACGTCAAGGGGTTCCTGAACCAGAACAATCAGGCGTTGATCGACCAGGTCTCCAAGCTGTCCCAATTCACCCAGATCCTGACCGATCACAGCGACGACATCGAGCAGATCCTGCACATCACGCCCAACGGGTTGGCGAACTTCTACAACATCTACAACCCGGCACAGGGCACGGTGGGGGGTCTGCTGACGCTGCCCAACTTCGCCAATCCCGTCCAGTTCGTCTGCGGCGGCACATTCGATGTCGGCGCCTCGCCGGACAATTACAAGCGGGCCGAGATCTGCCGCCAGCGAATGGGCCCCGTGTTCAAACGCATCACGATGAACTATCCGCCGATCTTGTTCCATCCGATCAACAGCATCACCGCGTACAAGGGCCAGATCATCTACGACACCCCGGATACCGAGGCCAAGGCGCAGACCCCGGTGCCGTATCTGCAGTGGCAGAACGCGCCAGGGGTGACGCCGCCGCAGGTACCGCCGGATGCCGACCTGACCTCGCTGATGGTTCCGCCTGCGCCGCAAGGCACGCAGGGGCAGCGTGCGCCGCAAGGCACGCAGGGGCAGCCGGCTCCGGCAGCGACGACGTCCCACGCCGGGGGCCCGGAGGCCGTGCCTGCTGATCCGAACGCTCCTGCGCCAACGGCGCCGCTTCCCGCGGGGGGGGCAGGCGGATGATGCGCAAGGCATTGGCCATCACCTCGGGCGCCGTGCTGCTGACGGGCTGCCAGTTCGGCGGGCTGAACTCGCTCAACATGCCCGGCACTGCCGGCCACGGCGACGGCTCCTACAAGATCACCGTCGAGTTGCCCGATGTGTCCACGCTGCCGCAGAACTCGCCGGTGATGATCGACGACGTCACGGTCGGAAGTGTGTCGGGCATCGATGCGGTGCAGCGTACCGACGGCACGTTCTACGCGGCGGTCCAGCTGGCACTCGACAAGAACGTCAATCTGCCGGCCAATGCCACCGCGAAGGTTGCGCAGACCTCGCTGCTGGGTTCGCAGCACATCGAATTGGCGGCGCCGGTGAAAGAGCCGGGAGTCGGGAAACTGGCCAACGGCTCGGAAATCCCGATGGACCACACCGGCCGCTATCCGACCACCGAAGAGGTGTTGTCGTCGCTCGGCGTGGTGGTGAACAAGGGCAATCTCGGTGCGCTGCAAGACATCACCGACGAGACCTACAACGCCGTCGCGGGTCGAGCGGGCACCTTCACCGACCTGCTGCCCCGGCTGGCCGAACTGACCAGTTCGCTGGATCGACAGACCAACGACATCATCGCGGCCGCCGAAGGGCTCAACCGCTTCGCGGGAATCCTGGCGCGCAGCAAGGATAGTCTTGGCCGCACGCTGGATGCGCTGCCCGCGGCGCTGAAGGTGCTCAACAACAACCGCGCCAACATCGTCGATGCGTTCGGCGCGTTGCGGAGTTTCGCGACCGTCGCGTCGCACATTCTGAAGCAGACCAAGGACGATTTCGTCGCGGACTTCAAGGACCTGTATCCGGTGATCAAGTCGTTCAACGACAACGCCGATTTCTTGATCAAAGACCTCGAGCTGCTACCGACGTTCCCGTTCCACTACAAGTATCTTCGGAACGCGGTCCGGGGTGACTACCTCAACGTGTTCGTGACGTTCGACCTCACGCTGCGGCGGCTCGGCGAATCTGTGTTCACCACATCACTTGGCTTTGACCCGAACATGAAGCACCTCAACGAGGTGGTCAACCCGCCGGACTTCCTCACCGGTGCGATGGCGAACCTATCCGGTCAGGCCGCCGACCCGTTCAAGATTCCACCCGGCACGGCCACCCAGCACGAGGGGAAGCCGTAATGCTGGACAGGCTTACCCGACTTCAACTGTCGATCTTCGCGGTCGTCACGGTGCTCACCGTCGGCGCGATCTCGATCTTCTATCTGCATGTGCCCGCCGCGATGGGCATCGGCTCCTACAACGTCACCGCGAATTTCGTTGCGGGTGGCGGCCTTTACCAGAACGCCAACGTCACCTACCGCGGTGTGACCGTCGGCCGGGTGGAGTCGGTCGGGCTGTCCAACGATGGCGTCCAGGCGCACATGCGGCTCAACAGCGGCACTCCGGTGCCCGAGAACGTCACCGCCACCGTCAAGAGTGTCTCGGCCGTAGGCGAGCAGTACGTCGACCTGGTACCGCCGGGCGACCAGTCGCACTCGACGCTGCGCAACGGATCGACCATCGACCAGGCGCACACCCGGATCGGCCAGGACATCGCCGGGTTCCTTGATCAGGCCGACAAGCTGGTCAGCAGCGTGGGCAACAGCCGCCTGCAGGATCTGCTGCGCGAAACGTTCAAGGCATTCAACGGTTCCGGACCGGAGTTGGCGCGGCTGATCCAGTCGTCGCGGCTCTTGGTCGACGAGGCCAACGCCAACTACGGACAAGTCACGCAGCTGATCGACCAGGCGGGACCTTTCCTTGACGCGCAGATCCGCAGTGGCGACGACATCAAATCGCTGGCCGAGGGGCTGGCCCGGTTCACCGGCGAGGTCGCCAACGCCGATCCTCAGCTGCGGTCGTTGTTGCAGACCGTCCCAGGGGCGGTCGCCGATGCCGACACCACCTTCGCAGGCATCCGGCCGACGTTCCCGGTGCTTGCTGCCAACCTGGCCAACTTCGGTCGGATCGGGGTGATCTACCGGAAGTCGATCGAGCAGGCCCTGGTGGTCTTCCCCGCCCTGATGGCCGCGCTGATCACCGTGGGTGGCGGCCTCCCTGCTGACGAGGGCGGCAAGCTGGACTTCAAGGTCGACCTGCAGGACCCGCCGCCGTGTGCGACTGGGTTCATCCCGCCGACGGGAATCCGGTCGCCGGCCGACACCACCCTGCGTGAACTGCCGACCGACCTCTATTGCAAAACAGCGCATAACGATCCCTCCGTCGTTCGTGGTGCTCGCAACTACCCGTGCCAGGAGTTCCCCGGCAAGCGGGCGCCGACCATCCAGCTGTGCCGCGACCCGAAGGGATACGTGCCGCTCGGCAGCAACCCGTGGCGCGGCCCGCCGGTTCCGTACGGCACGCCGATCGAGGACCCGCGGATGATCCTGCCGCAGAACAAATTCCCGTTCATCCCGCAGCAGGTGGATCCGGATCCGGGCCCGCCGGTGGTGCAGCTGCCGCCCGGTGTTGCGCCTGGGCCGGGCCCGGCGCCGCAGGCGCCGTTCCCGTTGCCGGTGCCGCCGAACGACAACGGCCCGCCACTGCCGTGGCCGTACTACGCGCCGCCGGATCAGGTGGTGCCGCCATACGGCAGGCCGGCGCCGCAAGCACCTCCGCCAGCGCCGCCCGCGGCACCGGCCGACGGCGGGCAACCGCTGCCCGCGGAGGCACCGCAGGCCAGTGGTCCGTCATCGATAGCGACGTACGACCACAACGGCAAGTTCGTCGACCCCGCCGGTGGAACTGGCGTCTACGCACCCGGTGCTGACAAACTGGCGCCTGCGGAGAATTGGGTTGATCTGATGTTGGCTCCAAGGCAGGCGTGATGGCAGAAGACACGGTTTCGGCTTTTCCGGAGCCCGTGAGCGTTGGGGGCACCGCCCGCCCGAAGGGCAGGGGGACGACCGGGGAAAGCGAGACCGAGGCGTCAAAGCCCGGGCGGCGGCGTGCGTCCCGAGCGGCGGGCCCGGCAAGCGGCACCGAGGCGTCGGCCACGGGCGTCAGCGTCGAGGCGCCAAAGCCGGTCAAGGTCAAGAGCCGCCGGCCTGGACCGCCGCCGCGGCGGCAACCGCACCGCACTTTGGTAGCAATCGTCGCGCTGGCCACGGCCTTTGTGGCCGCGGCGGGGTTGGCCGGGGTGGTCGCGCTGATGATGGTGCAAAAGCGGGATGCCGAGGCAACCCAGGCGCGTCAACAGCGCTTCGTCGACACCGGGTCGCAGGCCGTGGTCAACATGTTCAGCTACACGCAGGACACCATCGACCAGAGCGTGAACCGGTTCGTCAACGGCACCAGCGGCCCGCTGCGCGACATGATGAGCAAGGGCAACAACGTCGACAATCTCAAGGCGATCTTCCGCGACACGAACGCGAGTTCCGAGGCCGTGATCAACGGCGCCGCCCTCGAAAAGGTCGACGACGTGGCCAACAACGCGGCGGTGCTGGTGTCCGTGCGAGTGACCGTGACCGACCTGGACGGGGTCAATTCCCCGTCGCGGCCCTACCGGCTGCGGGTGATCGTGCACGAGGACGACGCCGGCCACATGACGGCCTACGACCTCAAATACCCGGACGGCGGCAACTGATGCGCGGTTGGGTCGCCAAGCTTCTCGGCACGCTCACCGTCCTGCTCGCGATGGGATTCGTCGCGCTCGCGGGAGTCGGCGGCTGGCTGTACTGGAACCGTGTCGAACAGCGTGGCGAGCAGATGACACGCGACGAACTGACACCGTTGGCGGCCAAGCAGATTCCGCAGGTGTTCGGCTACGACTACCAGACCGTCGAGCGCAGCCTCACCGAGGTGTATCCACTGCTGACACCCGACTATCGGCACGAGTTCCAAGACCGCGCGAACAAGGACATCATCCCGCAGGCGCGCGAACGTCAGCTGGTCAGTCAGGCCAACGTGGTCGGCGTGGGAGTGCTAAGCGCGCAACGCGATTCGGCGTCGGTGATGGTGTACATGAACCGCACGGTGACCGACAAGACCAAGACGCCGATCTATGACGGCAGCCGCCTGCGGGTCGATTATCAGAAGATCGACGGCAAGTGGCTGATCAAGTACATCACCCCGATTTAGGGTCGTCGCTTCTCGTCGACGCCAGTGCGTCGAGGAACGACCGCGCCCAGCGGTCGACGTCGTGTGCGAGAACCTGTCTGCGCAGCGCCCGCATCCGTCGCCGGCCTTCTTCCGGTGTCTGATTCAGTGCCGCCTCGATCGTGTCCTTGACGCCCTCGAGATGATGCGGGTTGGTGAGGTACGCCTGCCGGAGTTCGGCTGCGGCGCCGGCGAATTCGCTGAGCACCAGTGCGCCACCCAGATCACTACGGCACGCCACGTACTCCTTGGCGACCAGGTTCATGCCGTCGCGCAACGGGGTGACAAGCATGACGTCGGCCGCCACGAAGAATGCGATCAACTCGTCGCGGGGCACCGGTCGATGCAGGTAATGCACGATCGGATGGCCGACCTCGCCGTACTCGCCGTTGATGTGGCCGACTTGGCGCTCGATGTCTTCGCGCATCTCGATGTAGCTCTCGACGCGTTCGCGGCTGGGCGTCGCGAGCTGCACCAGCACGGTGTCGTCGCGCTTGGCCCGATGTTCGGCGAGGAGTTCCGAAAACGCCCGCAGCCGAACGTCAATGCCCTTGGTGTAGTCCAGCCGGTCGACGCCGAGCAGGATCTTGCGCGGGTTGCCGAGCTCGCTGCGGATCTCCCGCGCGCGCTGCCGTATCGCCCGTGTGCGCGCCTGCTGGTCGAGGGCCGTCGAGTCGATGGAGATGGGGAAGGCGCCGACTTTCACGGTGCGGAAGCCGACGTTGACCTCGCCGAGGCGGGACCGAACACCGATGGTGCCTCGTGACGTGTTGGCGCCGACGAGGCGGCGGGCCAGGATCAGGAAGTTCTGCGCACCGCCGGGAAGGTGAAACCCGACAAGGTCGGCGCCGAGCAAGCCCTCGATGATCTCTGTCCGCCATGGCATCTGCATGTACAGCTCGACCGGCGGGAACGGGATGTGCAGGAAGAAGCCGATTGTCAGGTCGGGCCGCAGCATCCGCAGCATCTTCGGCACCAGCTGCAACTGGTAGTCCTGGACCCACACCGTCGCGCCCTCCGCGGCGGCCTTCGCCGTGGCTTCGGCGAAGCGCCGGTTGACGTCGACATAGCGGTCCCACCACTCGCGGTGATAGATGGGCTTGACGATGATGTCGTGGTACAGCGGCCACAGCGTGGCGTTCGAGAAGCCCTCGTAGTACTGGGCGATGTCGTCTGCGCTCAGCCGCACCGGGCACAGGTGCATGTCATCCTGATCGATCGGCTCGTCGTCGGCGTCCGGTATGCCGGGCCAGCCGATCCAGGCGCCGCGGCGGCGGCGCAACAACGGCTCAAGGGCGGTGACCAGGCCGCCGGGGCTCCGCTTCCACGTGGTGCTGCCGTCGGGCAACCGCTCCATGTCGACCGGCAGCCGGTTGGCCACCACGACGAAGTCCGAATCCCCTGGGCCGACCCCCTGGCCGCCCCCGGGAGTCACTTACGCCTCGAGCTTCGCCGGTCCAATGCCGAGCATCGACAGGAAGATCCGGCACTCGTCAGCATCGGTCGCGTAGGCGGCGACGACACGTCTGGCCTGGCGTGCAGTGTGGTCGGCTAGCGGCTCAACGTCGCCGAGCTCGGCGGGGTCAGATTTCGCAGGCATACGACAACTCTAGGCGATCGCCCGCTCGCCAGGGTCGGCGCCGTCCGCTACGGGCTGGAACTGACGGTCGAATTCGGCACCGGCTGGGGCCCCACGTCCTCCGATTCCTCGGCAGGACCGATGCACTGGCCGGAGTTGTGGCCGTCGACGGAGGGCAGATCGGGATTACCGGGGATGCTGCCGAACGTGGAACCCGAGTTCGGCAGACCCCCGTGACCAGGTCTTCCTCCTCGCCGGCGGGGGCACTGGGCCAGCGGTACCGAGGCGCTGGGAACTGCGAAGACGGCGATCGCCGGGCCTGCGGCGGCCGCGACCGCAAATCCGCGGGTTAGCCCCTGTTACGGACTGGAGCTGATGGTCGAGCGGGGTACCGGCTGCGGGCCTTGGTCCTCTGCGTTCTCGGCAAGGCCGATGCACGCCCCCGAATCGTGTCCGGTGCAGGGAACGCCGTTGATTTCCGGAATGTCGGGATTGGCTGCGGTCGTCGTGAATCCTTGCGGCGAGTTCGGCACCATGAACGGTGTGCACACCGTGGTGAAGACGTCCTCCTCCTCACCGGAATCGCATGCGGCGAGGGGGACGGCATGCGTTGGATGCGCGACGATTGCGACGGCAGGCGTAATTGCGATCGCGAGGGCGAATCCGCAGGCAAGGATTAGGCGTCGGGTTGTGATCGGGTAAGTCGTCATGAAGCTGCCTTCCGTCGTCGTTGATTGACACTGTCGTCGTTGACTAACTCTGTCGTCGTTGCTTTACGCGTCCTGCAGGATTCTACGAACGCTGAATGCAGTCTGCAGACTTTCTCCGAGTTCGCTGGGAATTAGTCTGCGGCGCATGCAAAAAACTGGGGCGCATTCCTGCGCCCCAGCTTCGTATCGGCTAGCGGATTACGGGCTCGAGCTGACCGACGAGTGCGGGACCGCCATCGGCCCTTCGGACTGCTGCTCCTCGGACAGACCGATGCACTGGCCGGAATTGCCTCCCGTGCACGGAATGCCGTTAATCTCGGGCAGCCCGCCGGGCGAGGTTTGAGCAGCCTCAGGCGAATTCGGCACCAGATCGGGCACGCATTCACCGGTGAAGGTGTCCTCGGATTCACCGCCGGGGCACGCCGCGATCGGCGGCGCAGAGTTCGTAGGCACGGCGACGACGGCGACGGCAGGGGCGACCGCAACAGCGACCGCAAATCCGCAGGCAACGATCAGTCGTCGTGCTGGAACCTTCAAGGTCGCCATCTTCACGCCTTCTGTAGTTGTTGTCACGTTGCGGGAAGCGCATTATCGCTGCCCGCCAAGCCATCTCCAACCGCGAAGATTACGCCGACTGACCAGGTATCGCTGCGTCATCGTCAATAACATTGGTGCGCCAGTGCCAATACTGAGAGCTTGCTGTCAAGTCCCTGCACCACCGCTTCACGGCCATGCACCGCGGCACCGTAATGTGCATTGCAGTGTTACCAACCCAAGCGAACGAGGTGGTCCGCTGTGGCAAGCCCTGATCTGACCAGCGCCGAACCAGTCGGAGGCGATGCGCCCCAGCAGGTGACGTACGAGACTCTCGACGAGGGGCGTATCGCACGGATCTGGCTCAACCGGCCGGAAGCCCAGAACGCGCAATCGCGAACGTTGTTGGTGCAGCTTGACGAGGCCTTCGGACGCGCTGAGGCCGACGATGCGGTGCGCGTGGTGATTCTGGCAGCCCGAGGCAAGAACTTCTCGGCCGGACACGATCTGGGCTCGGAGGAAGCGCTGCTGGAACGCAAACCCGGTCCCGCGCAGCATCCGACGTTTCGCTCGCACGGGGCCACCGTGCCGGCCATCGCGGAAAGAACCTACCTGCAGGAGTGGCACTACTTCTTCGAGAACACCCGCCGCTGGCGGGATCTGCGCAAGATCACAATCGCGCAGGTGCAGGGCAACGCGATCTCCGCGGGCTTGATGCTGATCTGGGCCTGCGACCTGATCGTGGCCGCCGACGACGCGAAGTTCAGCGACGTCGTCGGTGTGCGGATGGGCATGCCAGGTGTCGAATACTATGCCCACCCATGGGAATTCGGCCCTCGCAAGGCCAAAGAGCTTCTGCTGACCGGTGATTCGATCGACGCCGAAGAGGCACATCGCCTTGGCATGGTCTCGAAGATTTTCCCTCGGGCCGAGCTCGAGGACAAGACGCTCGAATTCGCGCGCCGCATCGCCGAGCGGCCGACCATGGCGGCGCTGCTGATCAAGGATTCGGTGAATGCGGCCAGCGACGCGATGGGGTTCACCGAGGCATTGCGGCACGGCTTCCACATACACGAGCTCGGCCATGCGCATTGGGCGGCGCACAACGAAAACCGCTACCCGGTTGGGCTGCCGCCGGATGTGCCGGACTGGCGCACGCTGGGAGCTCCGAAGCTTGCCCGTCGCGACGAGCCGTGACGTATAACTAGAACCTGTTCTAGTTATACCGACGAAGGGGTCGCAGTGCAGCTGTCATTGGCGGGTCGAACGGTACTGGTCACCGGCGGTGGCAGCGGGATCGGTAAGGGCGCGGGCGCCGCGGTGGTGGCGGCGGGCGGCAACGCGATGCTCGTCGGCCGAAATGCCGACAAGCTCTCCGCCGCGGCCGATGAGATCACGGCGCAGGGCGGTCCGGGGTCGGTCCGATACGAACCCGCCGACGTCACCAACGAGGACGAGGTCGCCCGCGTCGTTGAGGCGGCAACCGCGTGGACAGGCCGGCTGCATGGCGTCGTGCACTGCGCAGGCGGCAGCGAGACGATTGGCCCCGTCACTCAGATCGATTCCGAGGCGTGGCGGCGCACCGTCGACCTGAACATCAACGGCACCATGTATGTGCTCAAGCACTCGGCGCGGGAGATGGTCCGTGGCGGCGGCGGATCGTTCATCGGCATCTCGTCGATAGCGGCGAGCAATACGCATCGGTGGTTCGGTGCTTACGGGGTGTCCAAAGCGGGCATCGACCATCTGATGCAGCTGGCCGCCGACGAGCTCGGCGCGTCGTGGGTGCGGGTGAACTGCATTCGGCCTGGCCTCATACGCACCGAACTCGTTGCGCCGGTCCTCGACTCACCCGAGCTGAGCGCCGACTATGCGGCCTGCACACCGCTGCCCCGACCCGGCGAAGTCGAGGACATCGCGAACGCGGCGGTCTTCCTGCTCAGCGACGCCGCAAGCTACATCACGGGCCAGGTGATCAACGTCGACGGCGGGTTGCTGGTGCGCCGTGGCCCCGATTACTCGGCAATGCTCGAGCCCCTCTTCGGCGCGGATGGGCTGCGCGGGGTCGTGTCGAACTAGCGGAGTTATCCACAGTTGCGATTTGGTCCACAGGCTGGGGTTATGGGCGCGCGGCGGCTCGGCAATTGGTCGGTGCGGCCGGTAGTCTCGCTCATATGTTCGATGAGTTGGTCGCGGCCACCGCCGGTGCCTGGGGTGCCGGTGCGGTAGGGGCGTGGGCGCGGGTGGAAAACGCCGCGTGCGCTCAGCGGCTGTTCGCGATCGCCGACGTGCTTGAAGCCCGGCTGTCGGCCGACGGTTCGGCCGAACGTGAGCAATGGTGTGTGGACAATTGGGATGCGGTGGCGGCCGAGATCGCCGCGACGCACAACGTTTCTCTTGGGGTGGCCTCCCATCAGCTGATGATCGCCAAGGCGCTGCGCGAACGACTGCCGCGGGTGGCCGAGGTGTTCGCCGCAGGGCAGATCTCCTATCGGCTGGTCAATGCGATCGTGTACCGCACCGCGTTGGTCACCGACCCCGACGCGCGGGGCAAGATCGACACCGAATTGGCCGCGGCCGTTGTCGGCTGGGGTTCGCTGTCCAGCGCGAAAGTAGAGACGGCGATCGACTACTGGGTGGATCGCTATGACCCCAACGCGTTGCGCCATGTCGAGCTCAGCTCGCAAGGCCGCCACATCGACGTCATGGACAACAACGATGGCACCGGCATGTCCTGGATCGAGGGCAAACTGTTCAGCCACGACGCCACCGCGCTGGACCAGCGGCTGGATGGGATGGCACGGGCGGTGTGTGCGGCTGATCCGCGCACGTTCGAGCAGCGCCGCGCTGACGCATTGGGGGCGCTTGCGCAGGGCGCCCAGCGGCTGACCTGCCAGTGCAGTGATCCGGATTGCGCCGCGGCGCGCGCGCCGGCACCCAGTTCAGTGGTCGTCAATGTGATCGCCGAGCAAGCCAGCCTCACCGACGACACCGCGGTGGCACTTGATGGGGCCAGCGCGCCAGGGCCCACCGCGGACGAGCTGCGGCAGATGACCATCGCCGAGGCGCTGACAGCGGAGCCCGGCACCGGGCCCGCCATCACCAAGCCGGCGGTGGTGATGGGCGGTGCGATCATGCCCGCGCCGCTGCTGGCGGCCAAGCTGGCCGACACCGCGACGATCCGGCCGGTGATCCACCCAGGCGAGAGTCCGCCCGAACCCCGATATGTGCCCTCGCCGACGTTGGCCCGATTTGTCCGATGCCGAGATCTGACGTGCCGCTTCCCCGGATGCGACGCACCCGCCGACCACTGCGACATCGACCACACCGTCGCGTATCCGGTGGGACCGACGCAGGCGGCGAATCTGAAATGCCTGTGCCGAAAACACCACCTGCTCAAAACATTCTGGGGCTGGTTGGATCAACAACTACCCGACGGCACGGTCATCTGGACAACACCGGGCGGGCAGACCTACACCACCCATCCGGGTAGTAGGCTGCTATTTCCGACGCTGTGCAAGCCCACCGCGCCCGTCAGCGCA
The DNA here is from genome assembly GCA_025965975.1 of Mycobacterium sp. Lineage (GTDB taxonomy): Bacteria > Actinomycetota > Actinomycetes > Mycobacteriales > Mycobacteriaceae > Mycobacterium. The sequence goes on from JAOPVX010000049.1 coordinate 16,962, forward strand.
CCGGCGAATGTGCCTAGCGCCGAACCCAACCGTGGCCTGATGATGCCGCGCCGCACCAACACCCGCGCCGAAAACCGCGCCAAACGCATCGAAACCGAACGCAAACTCAACGACGCCTACGTCGCCGAACGCAACCGGCCACCGCCGTTCTGATATCTGCGGTTGTTACACCGGCAACGCCTGGTCGATGACCTTCGCAGCCGCGTGGCCTGCTGGCATTCGTGCATTGCGATGCCGTTCTGATACCGCGGCGCCGCCGAGCCCGTGCGTGATGTCCCTGGTTGCCACCCCCGGGGTGCCAGTGGACTGTTGTTGGGATCGGTAGCGACCCGCACGGCATGTACTGCCACAAGGACGCCAACCGAGGCGGCGCGCGAAGCACGAAGTAGGACAACACACCATGACCGCCACCCACACCCTGACCAAGATCTTCGCCGGGGCGCTGCTGTCTGGCGGCTTGAGTCTCTTCGCCGCGGGATCGCTGGCGGCTGCGCCGGTGGCCAAAGCTGATATTGATTTTGAATGCAAGCCAGGATGCTGGGGCGCACTGGCCGCGTCGCCCTCGAACGGACAAGAAGAGATGGTTACCAACGCTACGACTCAACAAAAAGCGGAGGACAAAGCCGTCTTGTGGTGCGACGTCCTTGGCAAGACGAACGACTGCAATGTAGTCACATCGGGACTTGGCTGTCTCTCGCTCGCGGAGAGCAGCGACGGGAAAGCGTTAGCCGGGCGAGTCGCGCCCACCCAAGACGCGGCTGATGCGGCAGCCTTGGACGGTGCGGGGCCCGGGTCGAAGATCGACCTACACGACTGCAACAGCTGGTTATAGGCCGCTGGGCGTCCAACGGTGCGAGCGCATTCCAGCTGAAACGTTCGTCGCCGAACGCAACAAACCCACGCTGTTCTAATCCCGAGCGGTCGGGCTCGACCCGCCGGCCTCCCAGGCGGGCAGAGCGCCGACCGCCGACCAATCCAGTCCGCCGCCACCGATGGCCAGCAGTGTCAGGAAGCGATCCCGCAGGAGGCTGGCGATCGGCAACGGCGTCTGCAGTTTCTCGGCCGCCGCCAGTACGAGCCTGACGTCCTTCTGGCCGAGTTCGGCGGCGAAACCGGCCGGCTCGAACTCCCCGCGCGCGATCAGACCGCCGTACGTCTTGTACACCGGCGCACCGAACAGCGTCGACGTGAGGATCTCGAGGTAGTCGTCCTTGTCGACGCCGGCCTTGGAGACCAAAGCCATCGCCTCCCCGAGCGATTCGATCACCGAGGCGATCAGAAAGTTGCCGCTCAGCTTCACCAGATTGGCAGCCTTCGGTTCCTCCGAGACCACGAACGTCCGCTGGCCAATCGCGTCGAACACCGGCGAGATCGCTTGCAGCGTCGCGGCGGCGCCGGCCGCGACCACGAAAAGCTTTGCCGCCGCTGCCGCTTCGGGTCGGCCGAACACCGGCGCCGCGACGAAGTGCTGGCCTGCCTCGGCGTGCGCGGCCGTCATCCGCTCCGACAACGCGACGCTGATCGTGCTCGACGAGACGTGAGTGGCGCCCGGCCGCAGCGACGCGATGATGCCGCCGTCACCGAACGTGACGGCCTCCACGGCATCGTCGTTAGCCAGCATCGTGATGACGATGTCGCCGTCGCACGTCGCCGCGACCGACTTCGCCGGCTTCGCACCCTGACGCGCGAGCGCCGCGACCTTGTCCTGTGACCGGTTGTAGGCCGTTACCACGTGGCCGGACTTCAGCAGGTTCGCGGCCATGCCTGCGCCCATGTTTCCCAGCCCGATAAACCCAATCTTCATGCACTCCACGATGCCGCGTCTTACTGTGCGCCGCCGGGCAATGGGGTTTAGTAGACGACGTGAAATTCTCCACGACGATGTTCCAGCTGGGAAACAACACCGGCATCGAGGTGCCCGCCGATGTCCTGGCCGCACTCGGCGCGAGCAAGCGGGCACCCGTCGTCGTCAACGTCAACGGCTACGAATACCGGTCGACCGTCGCACCGATGGGTGGCAAGTACCTGCTGCCGTTCAGCGCTGACCGGTTCGAGGAGTCGGGGATCCAGGGCGGGGACGCGATCGACGTCGAGCTCACGCTCGACACCGCGCCGCGGACTGTCGAGCTACCCGACGACCTGCGATGCGCGCTCAACTCCTCGGCCACTGCCGCTGCGGCATGGGAGAAGCTCTCGTATACCCACAAGAAGGAGCATGTGCGGTCCGTGCTCGACGCCAAGAAGGCCGAAACGCGGAAACGACGGATCGCCGCCGTGTTCGCCGGCCTCGAAGGCTAGCCCTTACTTGCGCCGGGAATGCCGTCCTTGCAGTAGGCGTAGGCCGCCATGCCGCCGAAATCGGAGGCTTGCTTGACCGACCACTTGGTCTTCTTCGTGATCAGGCTCAACGCCTGGTTGGCACCACGGCCGTGGCTGAGCACGGCGCATGTCGACTGGGCCAAACTGAAGGCCTCGCCATCGGGGACGATGATGCCCTTTTCCTTCAGATCCTTGAGGAATGCCTGGTCTAACTGAGCGTCGGCGGAGGCGGGCGCCGCCAGCGCCGTGGCTGTGCTAATCGCGATTGTCACCGCCGCCAACAGGTGCTTTGTTCTCATCTGTCTCCCCAGTAACTTCCCCGGCCAGATGCAAACTACGCCCGCAAACGAAATTCTGCCTAGGGGCCAGGTGAATCAGGCCTGCATTTCCGCTGCACGGTGCACGGCATTGACGATTCCCTGATAGCCGGTGCAGCGGCAGAAGTTACCGGACAGGCCTTCGCGGATCTCCTCGTCGGTGGGGTTCGGGTTGTCGCGCAGCAGGGCGGTAATCGACGTAACGAAGCCGGGTGTGCAGAAACCGCATTGCAGCCCGTGGCACTCCTTCAGCGCCGACTGCACCGGCGACAGCTCACCGCCGGGCGACCCGATGCCCTCGACCGTGGTCACATCCATGCCGTCCGCCTGCACAGCAAAGATAAGGCAGGAGCGCACCGCTCCTCCGTCGAGGAGCACCGTGCATGCCCCGCACGCGCCGTGCTCGCAGCCCAGATGAGTGCCTGTGAGGCCGCACCTTTCGCGAAGGTAGTCCGCCAGTGTCAGCCGCGGCTCCACGGTTGCCTGCGTTGGCTGTCCGTTCACGGACATCTGCACCGGCCACTCATGCATTGCAAGCCTCCGCGGTCGCAGATTGCCAGGCTCGGGCCACCATCGTGGCTCCGATTTTGGCTCGATAGGCGGCAGACCCCTGCAGGTCGGCCGGAATCTCGCCGAGTGAACTGATGGCCAGGTGGCCGACCTCGGCCGCGGTGATGTCGCCGACGGGACGGCCGAGCACGGCCTGCTCGGCGGGGGATCCGCGCAGCGGTGTCGATCCAAGGCCGAGAAGTCCTATGCCGCAACGGCTCACGCGCGTTTCGTCATCGAGCTCGACCGCGACGGCGGCGCCGGCGATGGCGAAATCCCCGTGCCGGCGGGCGAACTCTTCAACGGCGAAGCCCGACCCGGCGCCCCACACCGGAAAGCGCACGGCGGTGAGGATTTCGTCGGATGTCATGGAATTTTCCCACAGGCCGGTGAAGAACTCGTTCGCCGGAATATCGCGGGCGCCGCGGGGGGACACCGCTTCCATTTGCGCGTCGAGTGCGAGTGCGACCGCGGCGTACTCCGCCGCGGGATCGGCATGGGCGATCGCGCCTCCCAGCGTGCCGCGGGTGCGGATTTGGAAGTGGCCGATGTGGGGGGTCGCGAGGGTCAACAGCGGCACCGATTCGGCCACCTCGTCGTCCATTCCGACGAATGCGTGCGGGGTCGCCGCCCCGATGCGGACTTCGCCGTCGCGCAGGTCGATGCCGACGAGCTCGTCGATCCGGGAGATGTCGACGAGGTTGTCGAAATGTGTGAGGCGCATGGCGAGCATGGGCACCAGGCTCTGACCACCGGCGAGGACCTTCGCGTCGTCGCCATACTCGGCGAGCAGGGCGACGGCCCCCTTCACGGCGTCGGGGCGGTGATAGGCGAACGCGGCAGCCTTCATGACATGAGCCGCGACAGGGCGGCAAGTAGATCGTCGGCGTTGAATGCCGCCGGACGTACATGCGCCTTCCTGCTCCTGCGGCCAAGCAGGAAGCCGATCGCGGCACCGGCCGCCAGCGCAGCGAGCGCAGGCGCGGCCCGCTTTGCCATCGGCACCGCGACAATATTGAGGAGATCGACGGAGTCGCCGGCGTCGACCGCGGCAGCCGCCGTGGCCTGGGTTGCGGCGCTTGCTGTTTGGGCGCCTCGCGGGGAGCCACCGATCATGTCGGCCTCAAGGGCCTTGGCGAACTGCGTGATCAGATTCCCTGCGACGTCGGCGAGGACACCGCGGCCGAACTGAGCGGCCTTGCCGGAGATCGTCAAATCCGTGGTGATCACCACGCTGGTCGCGTCGCCCTCGTCCTTGAGCTGGGCGGTGACGACGGCGGCCGCGTTGCCGTTGCCTCGAGTCTCCTTGCCGGTGGCCTTGAGCACCACCCGCTGCGCCGCGGCGTCCTTTTCCATGAGCGCCGCTTCGCCCTTGTAGGACACGGTGATCGGGCCGACCTTGACCTTCACCGCGCCGGTGAACTCGTCGCCGTCGACAGACAGCAGGGTGGCGCCGGGCAGGCACGGGGCGACGCGCTCGACGTCGGTGAGCACCTCCCACGTCGTCGCCGCAGGCACCGCGACACGAAATTCGTTGTTCAGTTCCACGTCTCGGTCCTTACTTCTGTGCCTGTTCCAGCAACTCGACGATCGCGGCTGGCATCGCGGGCAGCCGGGTCAATGTCACACCCAACGGCGCCAACGCGTCGTTGATCGCGTTGATCACCGCGGGCGTTGAGCCGATCGCCCCGCCCTCGCCGACGCCCTTGTAGCCGCCGACCCCCGGTCCAGGAATCTCGATGTGGCCGTACTCGATTGCCGGGACTTCGGTTGCCGTGGGCAGCAGGTAGTCGACGAAGGTTGACGACAGCGGGTTCCCGTCGTCGTCATAGACCATGTTCTCCAGCAGCGCGCCGCCGATGCCCTGCACGGTGCCGCCCGCGATCTGCCCCTCGACCACATTGGGGTTGATCATGGCGCCGACGTCCTCGCTGACGATGTAGCGGGTCAAGGTGACGTGTCCCGTCTTGACGTCGACTTCGCACGTGCATGCGTGCGTCGCGTTGGCCCAGTGGATCGGCGCAGTAGACGTGAAGCGCGCCGTCGCCTCCAGCAAGGCCGACGTTCCCTGCGGCAGCTGCTGCGGTTCGTAGTGCGCGCGGTACGCCAGATCCGCGAAGCTCACACTCTTAGCCGAGTCACCGCGCACACTGGCCCGCGAGCCACCCAGTTCGACCGCATCTTCATCCACGCCAAGGCGGTGGGCCGCCATCGCAACGAGCTGGTTACGCAATAGCGTCCCCGCCTCGTTCACGGCGCCGGCCGTCATGGGACCTGAACGGCTGCCCTGGGTCCCGGCACCGTATGGCGTCACCGCGGTGTCGCCCTGGATGGTGGCGACGTCGCCGATGTCGGCGCCCAGCGCGTCGGCCGTCAGCTGCACGACCGTCGTCTCGATGCTGTTGCCGGTCGATCCGCCGTTGACGTAGACGTTGATCTTCCCCGTCGGCTCCATGCGAATCGTCGCGCCCTCACTGGCGAGGTGGCCGGTGGCGGCGCCGGTCGGCTCGATGTATGCCGAGAAACCCAGGCCGATGTAGCGTCCTTGAGCCAAAGCCTCGGCCTGTTCCTTGCGGAACCCTTCGTGGTCAAGGATTTTGACGGCTTGCTCGAACGTCTCGATCGGGGCGACGTGGTCGTAGGGCATCCCGTTGGGATTGAAGTACGGCATCTCGTCGCGACGCAGCAGGTTCTGCCGACGCAGATCCACCGGATCGACGCTCATCTTGCGCGCGGCGATGTCGAGAAGTATTTCGCGGGCCAGCGTTTCGTACTGCCATGGACCGCGGTAGGCCGCCAGGCCCGCGGTATTCGAGAACACCGTCTTGTAGTTGAAGCTGGCCTTGGGAACGCGGTACGGGCCTGGAAAGAACATGCCGACGGCGGCGGTAGTCAGCACAGGATACGGCGTCGGATACGCGCCGACGTCATAGGTGAAGTCGATGTCGACCGCGAGGATGGTGCCCTGTTCGTCCAGGGCCATTCGGGCATCGCCGTCGACGTGCCTGGCCTGGCCGGCCGACATCAGGTTCTCGCGTCGGTCCTCGATCCACTTCAGCGCCGTTGGTACCTTGCGCGCGGCCAGCATGATGCACATGTCCTCGCGCATCGGGACGACCTTCTGGCCGAACCCACCGCCGGTGTCACGCATGATGACCCGCACACCCTGCGCAGGGATGCCGAGCAGTCGCGCGCAGAACGCCCGCAGCTCGTGGGGCGTCTGCGTCGACGCCCACATCGTGAGTTCTTCGGTGGACGCCGTCCATTCGACGACCATCCCGCGCGTCTCGATCGGCACGGGCGCGTAGATCTGTTGGTAGACGTTCGCCCCGACAACATGGGTCGACGTCGCGAAAATTTCCTCGTCCGGCGGCGCGCCGCCCATCCCGCCCGCGACGTTGTCGGGGTAAGCGTCGTGGACGACGACATCGGAATTGACCGCCTTGGTGAAGTCGGCGATGGCCCGGAGGGGCTCGTAGTCGACGTCCACCAGTTCGACGGCATCCTCGGCGACGTAGCGGCTCTCCGCGACGACGAGGGCCACCGGGTCGCCGACGAACTTCGCCTCGCCCTCGGCCAGCGGCGGGCGTGGTGTGTCCTGGATGTCCTTGCCAGCGACGGCGTGCCACGCCTCCTTGACGTCCGGGTTGAGGTCCTCGGCGGTGAAGACGGCGTGCACTCCGGGCAGGGCCAGCGCCGCCGAGGCGTCGATGCCGTTGATCTTTGCCCGGGCGAAGGGACTGCGCACGAAACAGGCATGCAGCATCCCTGGCCTGGTGACGTCGTCGACGAAGGTGCCGCGGCCGGTGAGAAGGCGGTTGTCCTCGACGCGAGGGACACGAGTGCCCGCGTATCGGTTCGCAACCGTGTCAGTCACGCGATCACTCCCTCCAACGACTGCAGAGTGACGTTATCGCATCCGAGAGCGACATTTCCACCCTATTTGTCTCATCTAATCAATCGTGGTGGATGCGGCCGTCGACCTCGGTCAATGGCATGCCGCCGCCGCCCCAGCGGCGCGCAATGATCTCCGCGACGATCGACACCGCGGTTTCCTCGGGCGTGCGGGCCCCGAGGTCGAGGCCGATTGGGCTGGCCAGCCGGCTCAGCTCGGCGTCGGTCAGGCCGACCTCGCGCAGCCGGTTCATGCGGTCTTCATGTGTGCGGCGCGACCCCATGACGCCGATGTAGTCGACCTCGGGCAGGCGCACCGCCACCTGCAGCGCCGGTACGTCGAACTTGGGGTCGTGGGTCAGTACGCAGATCGCGGTCCTTGAGTCGATCGCTCCCTGCTCGGCCTGTGCGGTGAGGTAGCGATCGGGCCACTCGACGACGACGTCGTCGGCGTCGGGAAAGCGGGCGGGGGTGGCAAAGACGGGTCTGGCGTCGCACACGGTGACGCGGTATCCGAGAAAGGCGCCCTGCCTGGCGAGGGCCGACGCGAAGTCGATGGCGCCGAAGATCAGCATCCGCGGTCGCGGCGCATGGCTGGCGACGAAGACCTCCATGCCGGCCTCCTGGCGCTGGCCGTCGGGGCCGTAGGAGAGCACCGCGGTGCGGCCCGCGGCGAGAAGGCCCCTTGCGTCGTCGGCGACGGCATCGTCGGCGCGCGCAGATCCCAGCGACCCTTCGATTGCGCGCGGCCCGACAACCAGCCTGCGCCCGAGCCAACCGGGGTCCGGATGCGCGATGACGGTGGCGATGGCGGTCGGACGATGCGCGGCGATGTCATCGGCGATGGCCTGCAGCTGTGGAAAAGTGTTGCGCGACACCGGCTCTGCGAAGATGTCGATGATCCCTCCACATGTAAGGCCGACTGCGAACGCGTCGTCGTCGGATATCCCGTAGCGATGGAGTTCCGGTCGCCCGCTCTGGGCAACCTCGTTGGCGAGTTCGTAGACGGCGGCCTCGACGCAGCCCCCGGACACCGAGCCCGCGACCGTCCCGTCGGGGTCGACGACCATGGTTGCGCCGGGCGGACGCGGTGCGGACTCGATCGTGCGGACGACGGTCGCGACGCCTGCTGTGCCGCCGGCCCGCCAGACCTTAAGCAACTCGTCGAGTACTTCACGCACAAAGAAAGTCTAGGCACACCGCGACGCGGGCTGTGCGAGTGCTCAGCGTTGAGTCAAGCCGGGCCGTCACAGGGGACCGATAGCGTAGCTACGGACCGGTATTTCGGAGGTGATCGTGTGCGCATACCCGTGCCGGGTGTTCTTGTGGTCTTGTGTCTGGTGATCTGCGGTGCACAGGGCGCGGCCTTTGCGTCGCCCGCCGTGCCTCCCGTTTCGGACGCGGCCCTTGCGGCCGGGCTGGTTGACGTGCGCACCGCCGTGCCCGACGCGGTCATCGACCTTCGGTACGCGACGCCGAACAACTTCGTCGGCGCGCCCCTTTACCCCGCCGACGCCCGCTGCCTGGTGCACGAATCGATGGCGAAGGGGCTGGCCGCCGCAGCTGCCGTGCTGCGGCCGAGGGGCGAAGCCCTCGTCTTCTGGGACTGCTACCGGCCCCATGATGTGCAGGTGCGAATGTTCGAGGCGGTGCCAGATCCGAACTGGGTGGCCCGGCCTGGGCCGTACGCACGCAGCCACGAAGCAGGCCGGTCTGTCGACGTGACGATCGCGAACGCGGCGGGTCTCGTCGACATGGGCACCGACTTCGACGACTTCACGCCGCGCGCGCTCGCGTACGCAACCGAGGATGTCAGCGCCGCCGCGCAGGCGAACCGTGCGCGATTGCGCGACGCGATGAACACAGGCGGATTGACGGTGTACAAGGGCGAGTGGTGGCATTTCGACACCAGCGATGCCTACGAGAAACGCCCGATTCTCAATGTGGCTGTGAATTAGGTGATTTCGATCGTCGGATGCGCAGATCGATCGCGGCCTTGTGTCTCGTCGCCGTGGCCCTGTTGCCCGCCTACGGTCGTAACAAGCCCAACTCGCTGTTCGACAGCGCTGGCGCTCGAGGTAGCCCCTTGTCTCCTTGAGCAGGTCGGGGGCTTGTCTTTCGCGCCCCTGCATCGGTAGGCCCCACGCAATCCAGAATCCGGCTTCGGCCATGGCCTTTAGCTTTATCAGACGTAGCGTCGGCCGCGACCTAGAATCGCCCAAGAGTGGAATTGAAGCCGGCGGGGTACATGATCAACTGGTGTCATGCCGCAGTCCATCTGTAGGAGTTCACGAATGACCGCTCGCAAAATTGCTCGTTTCTTTGGTGCTGTGGTGGTGACAAGCTGGGCGATGCTACTGAGCGCGCCCGTCCCATCCGCGTCTGCTCAGCCGTGCCCCGACGTCGAGGCGGTGTTTGCTCGGGGTACCGGCGAGCCACCTGGAGTCGGCGGGATAGGGCAGGCGTTCGTCGACGCACTGCGCTCGCAAGCCCGCGGCAAGTCGGTCGACGTGTACGCGGTCAACTACCCTGCCAGCAGCGATTTTGCCGGTGGCATCGAGTTCGCCCAAACGGTCATCGCGGGGATCACGGACGCGGTAAACCATATCCAGGGCACCGCCGCAAACTGCCCCAACACCAGGATGGTGCTGGGCGGATTCTCCCAAGGCGCGGTCGTGGCCGGTTTCGTCACTTCGGCTGTTATACCGGACGGAATACCGGCTGCGCTGGTACCCGCGCCGATGCCGCCTGAGGTGGCTAACCACGTCGCCGCCGTCGCTCTGTTCGGTAAACCATCGGATCAGTTCATGCGCGACGTCGGCGCGCCGCCTATCGTCATCGGACCGCTGTATGCGGCCAAGACCATCGACTTGTGCGCGCCCAACGACACGATTTGCGACGGCGCGCCGCCAGGACCGCCCAGCATGGGGCACGGTTCGTACGGCGTGAATGGGATGGTCAACCAGGCCGCAGCCTTCGCCGTGAGTCGGTTCTAGCCACTGTCGAATGACAGACCCGGGACGCATCCCCGCTACCGTTACGCTGAAGACGGGGACGGCTGCCGATGGGCCACTACAAAGCAAATGTGCGCGACATCGAATTCAAGCTTTTTGAGGTCCCAGACCTCGAAAAAGCACTGGCCACAGGGGAATTCGGTGACCTTGACGGCGAAGCGGTCCGCCAGATGCTCGCCGAGGCTGCGCGACTGGCGCAGGGCCCGTTGGCGAACTCCTTTGCCGACGGAGACCGCCACCCACCGCAATTCGACCCCGACACCCACGCGGTGCGGTTACCCGAATCCTTCAAGACCTCGGTGTGGGCCTGGCAGCGGGCGGGATGGCCGTTGCTGGGCCTCGACGAGGAACTCGGCAGTGTGCACGTCCCTGCGACGGTGAACGCGGCGATCAACGAGTTTCTCCTCGGCGGCCAACCCGCGGCGTTCTTCTACCTGACGGGCCCGGTACCTGACGGGCCCGGCGATGCTCAGCGTGCTGCACCGTGTCGGCACCCCCCAACAGCGGCGCTGGGCCGAGATTGGGATAGATCGCAATTCGAGATTGGGATAGAGCGCATTTGGGGTGCGGCGATGGTGCTGACCGAACCTGACGCCGGCTCTGATGTCGGATCCGCCCGTACGCGCGCGGTCGATCAGCACGACGGCACCTGGCACATCGAGGGCGTCAAGCGGTTCATCACCTCGGGAGACTCGGATGACCTGTTCGAGAACATCGCCCACCTTGTGCTCGCACGGCCCGTCGGCGCGCCCCCTGGCAGCAAAGGGCCGAGCTTGTTCCTGGTGCCCAAGTATCTGTTCGACCCGCAGACCGGTGCACCAAGGGGACCGCAACGGGGTATTCGCCACCGCCTTGGAGCACAAGATGGGGCTAACGGCGTCCGCAACCTGCGAACTGGCCTTCGGTCAGCACGGCGTGCCCGCCGTGGGCTGCGCTGGTCGGCGACACGCATAGCGGCATCGCCCAGATGTTCGGGATCATGCTGTACGCGCGGTTGATGGTCGGCATCAAGTCGATCGCCACGTTGTCCACCGGCTACCTCAACGCGCTGGAATTCGCCAAGACACGTGTGCAGGGGCCCGACCTGACGCGGATGACCGACAAGACCGCACCGCGCGTTCGCATCATCAGCCACCCCGACGGGCGGCGGTCCTTGTTGACCCAGAAGGCGTACGCCGAAGGGCTTCGCGCGCTGTATCTGTATGCTGCGGCCCATCAAGATCCGGTTTGCGCTGAGCTGGTGTCGGACGCATCGCCGCAACTGGCAGGCAGCATAAACGACCTGCTGTTACCCATCGTCAAGGGTGCGGGGTCGGAGCGTGCGTACGCTTGCCTCGCCGAATCGCTTCAAGTCCTTGGAGGTTCGGGGTATCTGCGCGATTATCCGATCGAGCAGTACGTCCGCGATGCCAAGATCGACTCGCTTTACGAAGGCACGACGGCGATTCAGGCGCAGGATTTCATCTTCCGCCAAGTGATCCGCGACGGCGCTGAAACGCCGGGCTACCGCCTTGCACAGATTGAGCGGTTCTGCGACAGCGGTTCATCACACGATCAGCTGGCGGCCGGGCGCGAGCGACTGGCCCAGGCGCTTGGCGAGCTCCGTGGGATGCTCAACGCGCTTGTGGGATACGCGAAGGCGTCCAGTGATCAGCCGACCGAGGTCTACCGCGTGGGTCTGCGATCGGTGCCGTTCCTGCTGTCGGTCGCCGACCTTCTGATCGACTGGCTGCTGCTATGGCATGCCGAGGTCGCACTCGATGCCGTCAACGCGGGTGCCTCCACCCAGCGCGACGGTGGGTTCTACCGCGGAAAGGTAGCGGCCGCAGTATTTTTCGCTGAAACGGTGCTGCCGCGCCTGGCCGCCGATCGGGTTGTCATCGAATCTCAGGGCCTGGCCGCGATGGAACTCGACGAGGACGCGTTCTAAGGGATCCCGAAAATGTGGAGCCCCCGGCCAGATTGAACTGACGACCGCTCGCTTACAAAACAGCTAGACGCCGTTTGGGTCTCACATTTTCATCGAAAGAGTTCAAGTGTTGTCTTGCTGGAGGTGTGAAGGGCCACATCTGTGACTGTCAATCTCCTGTACGCCGAGGATGATTCGAAGTTCCTGGGTATTGTGGTTCGGCGCGAGAGTGTGGCAGACCGGTCTCTGCGCGGGGGGCCGAACATCCGAGCCCCCGTCAGGCTTGTACTCGCCTGGTGGGCTAGAGCAAGAGTCCGAAAGGCCTTGTTAGCAGCGGAAATACATCACCGAGGGAAGTACTGGAGAGGTGTGAAACTGTGGGCAAAATGTGAGCAATCTGTGGCGGCCCGTAGAACCGGTCAGCTCGTTTGCAGCAGACTCACATGACCTTCGTACTGGATACTGACCGTTGCGGAGCCCAAAGCTGCAACCACTTTCGTAGCCTTCAAGGCGTGAGAAAACTAGTGGAGTTAGCAGCGGCGACTGTTGTGACGACAGGAGCTTTGGGGTTGGCGGGTTTGGGCCTATCGCTCGGTACCGCCGGGGCCGTGGTTGGCGCGATGCCGGAGTATCACTGGTGCCCCGGCGACAACTTTGACCCGGGGTGGGGTAACAACTGGGAGCCGAATGCCTGCCACGACGACTTCCATCGCGACGGCGACGGCGGCGACCACAGTCGCGACTATCGCGGCTATGACGACCGCGGCGGCTACCGCGGCGGCGACTACCGCGACGGACCCCCGCCTCCGCCGGACTACCCCCCTGGCAACTACTACGTGCCGCCGGGCTACAACGGCCCCCCGCCACCCCCGGGAGGGTGGGCAACACCACCCTTCTGCATTCCGTTTGTGAACTGCCCACCGACCTAGTCACAGGCCTTAAGTGATCGAGGACCTACTCGAGAGCCCCGATAAAGAACACCGATCGCCGTTTAGCGAGGCGGTGATCTTGGGTTGACTGTCCTCTTGCAGGAACCACAGCAGGGCGCCGACTGCGGGGCTCATTTGGAGGGCGTTGTTTGAAAGCGCATATGCGTAGTAGAAGATGGGTTGGTCCTGAAGGTGTTGGCCCACCGGAAGATCGGCAATTGTCGCGATGCCCAGCTGAGCGAGGTCGCGCGAGGGTCCTACTCCGGAGCGCAGCAGGATCGCGGCGCTGCCGTAAGTTCCTGCCGACAGGATTACCTCCTTGGCAGGGTCGACGTCGTTGGCAGAGCTGATGACCCCGGTCGCGGTTATGCCGTCAAAGAGCACCTTGTCGACTACGACCTTGCCGACGATGGTGAGATTTGGCCTGCGACGCACCTCGTCAGTCAGATAGGCGACCGCTGAGCTCTGCCGTACGCCATCGACGATATTGACCGGGCAGCCGCCGGCACCTTCGGGATCAGCCCCGTTGAAGTCGTCGACGTGCTTATAGCCGTCGGCCATTGAAGCGTCGATGAATCCCCGCAGGCTTGGTGTGAGCTCGTCGTCGAGGCGCTGCCGAATTGAGACCGGGCCAGTGCGCCATGGTAGGCGTCGTCGCCAGAGTCCGTGTTCTCCAGTGCTTTAAACGTTTCGAGGACCTCGTCCCACGCCCACCCCTGGACGCCGTGGATTTGCCATGATTCCACGTCTTGGCGTCGGGCACGTATCGCGACGGCCGCGTTCACTGCGGAACTGCCGCCCAGTACCCGCCCCCGCGGCACAGCCATCTCGGCGGTCGACGCGCCTCCGCGTGCGGTGTAACCCCAATCGAAGGTCGGGGCGGCCACATGCTCAGCGTTAATCAACTCGGCGGGCATCTCATCGGACGTAAATGCCGGACCGGCCTCCAGCAAGAGCACGCGGCGGCTGGGGTCCTCGCTCAACCGGGCGGCCAGAGTGGCGCCCGCTGAGCCCCCGCCAACGATGAGAACATCGTCGGGCTGTTTCAGATCGGAAGCCGGATTGCTCATTTCCTCATTCCTTTCGCTTGCGTGTCCGATTGCCGTTGTGGCTGGGTGCCCGGCGCAATGAGGGCTTTCATGATTTCGCCGGCGCGCAGCGCGTCGAAGGCAGTCAGCGCATCAGGCAGCGGACTGATTACCGTGGTGAGGTCCGCGACCGTGACTTGTTGGGTGGCCAGCAGGTGGATCGCGCGGTCGAATTCATCGGTGTAGATGTACGACCCCCGCACGGTGATCTCTTTGAGCAGGATCGTGGCCGAATCAAGGGCAGGGTCGGGCCCCGCTCCGACCACCACCAGGATGCCGCCGGGGGCAAGCAGTTTCAGCGCGGCAGAGGTGGCGGCGGCGCTGCCTGAGCACTCGAGCACGACGTCGACCCCCGGTCCGCTGGCGTAGTCGTCGGCCGCGTCGGCCGCGAGCGACACAGCGTGGGAGTCCGTCGCGAACTGGGCCCGCTGTGCGGCTGGCTCCATGAGGAGGATCTGTGCCGGCGATCTGAGGTGAGCGAGCCTGCAGGCGAGCTGCCCGATTGGGCCGCCGCCGGTCACCAACACCGTCCGCCCCGCGAGCTCGCCGGCGAGTTCCACCGCCCGCAGTGCGGTAGCCGTGGGCTCGACCCATGCCGCCTCGAGAGTCCCTAGCTCGTCGGGGATTCGGCGCAGGTGGCCGGGGAACGCGGCCATCAGCGGTGCCAGCGCCCCATCGGCCTGCAGGCCCAGTGCTGTCTCCAAAGTGGCTTGGCGACAGAAGTTTGGCCGCCCTGAGCGGCAGTACACGCAGGTGCCGTCCACGTTGCCGTTGGGGTTGACCGCGACCCTCTGGCCGACCGCCCAGTCTGCGACGTCGTCGCCAACCGTCACGACCCGGCCGGTGGACTCGTGTCCGAGGATGCAGTCACCCCGGTACACCTGCGGCAGCTGGGATGCGTGCAGATCGCTGCCGCAGATGCCGCACAGATCGACTTCGACAAGGACCTGATCGGGTCGCAGCGTCGGGCGCGGCCTGTCCTGTAGTGCGATCCGTCCGTCTGCGGTAAGCACCACCGCGGGCATCGTCATCTTCAGTCAGCTCGATGTCTTTGTGCGCAGGCCACGCGACTCCAGTCTCGGGTCGATGTGTATGGAACTTCGTTACGGCGTAAACGAATACGGCCCGAAACGGCCCCAGGCGACGAAGACGGCGAGCACCAGCAGCACCGCATTCATTGCGACCATTGGCGCTTCTTTGCGCCGAGCGTGCACCGCGGCCGCACCGGCCATCACCAGTGCGAGCCCGACTGCAGCCAGCGGTACCAGTATCGGGGCGACATGCACTGCGGCCGGCAGGACTAGCCCGATGGCGCCGAGTATCTCGGCGAGTCCGATCAATCGGATACTGGTCGGGCTGAAGTCGTGCGCCCAGCCCTGGCCAGACGTGACGAGCTTGTCTTTGGGCACAAACTGTTTCATCAGTCCGCTTCCGGCGAAGACAGCCGCTAAGACGATCGCGATAATCCACAGCGCCAGGTTCATCCAGAGCTCCTAATCGTTGTCATGGTTAATTGTCAGAGGCTCAATTGGTTTGGCATGAAGCGATGCTCTGTGGCGTGCGCCGAGGACACATGTCAGCTGAACTCCTGGTTGAGGAGGGCGATCTCGCGATCACCCAAGCACAAGCCGTCGGCAGCAAGGTTTTCAGCGAGGTGGGCGCGAGTGCGCGTTCCCGGAATCAGCAGTACATTCGGCGCGACGACCATCAACCACGCGAGGGCGACCTGAGCAGCGCTCGCATCGTGAGCAGCGGCAACGCCGGTGACGACCGGGTTGGTGAGGATCGCCTCGCGCTGCGCCCGAGGATAACCCAAGGGACAGAACGGCACGAACGCGATCTCCCGTGCACTGCATTCGTCCAAGAGGGGCGTGCTGTGACGAGCCGCGAGATTGAAGAAGTTCTGCACGCAGACGATTTCGGTGACCTCCAGCGCCCGCATCAGGTGGTCGCGAGTGACGTTGCTGATCCCGATTCCGCCGATGAGTCCCTCGTCTCGGGCTGTCATCAGTGCGCCGAGTTGATCAACGAACCGGGCATCGGGTGCGGCGTTGTCCATCACCCGCAGGTTGACGACGGTGAGTTGCTCGACCCCCAGCGTTGCGAGATTGTCTTCGATGCCCGCGCGCAGTTGGTCGGGTTCGTCGTAGGGCAGCACGGCTCCGGAATCGTCGCGGCGGGCCGCCACCTTGCTCACCAACGCCAAACCGTCGGGGTAGGGGTGAAGCGCGTCCCGGATCAGTTCGTTGACGACCCCGGGCCCGTAGTATTGGGCGGTATCGATGTGATCTACCCCGGCGTCAACGGCGGCCCGTAGCACTGCGATGGCTTCGTCACGGTCCCGCGGTGGGCCGAAGACGCCGTCTCCGGCCAGCTGCATCGCGCCGTACCCGACACGCCAAACCAACTTATCGGCAAGGCGATAGCGGGAGCGCATCGAGGTGTTCATCGACGATGGCGGGGGTTCTTGCTCCGGCGGTCAAGCATAAATGGGCGCCACATCGAAGAACACGCGGTAGTCGTCGATCTTGCCTGCGGCGTCGGCATGGAAAATCGTGACGCACGGGATGGTGACCTGCCGGCCGTCCTTACGGTCGTACGTGACTTTCAACTCGACGATGGTGTCGTTGCCGAAGTTCCATTCGTTCACGACCTCGTGATGCAGGCCCGCGATCGTTGCAAAGAACGCGGTTGTGCCCGTGCGGATCTCGTCGACACCGACCATCGGTTGGCCGTTGCCGAAAACAACGCGCCCGTCCTTGGCGAAAAGCGGGACCAACGCCGCAACATCCATCGCGTCGGTCATCGCGAAGAGGTCGCG
Source organism: Mycobacterium sp. (assembly GCA_025965975.1). Taxonomy (GTDB): domain Bacteria; phylum Actinomycetota; class Actinomycetes; order Mycobacteriales; family Mycobacteriaceae; genus Mycobacterium. The sequence continues at coordinate 33,802 of JAOPVX010000049.1, forward strand.
CGTGTGCGGACGCGTTGTGGCATCCATGGGATCCTTCCCTCGCCTCTTGGTCCAGCGTGTCCACCACATTAGATGATTTATCACGCTGATTGCAAGGCTGGTTCGGCCACGGCTGATGAGACGACACGGATGCGCAGTAGATTAACCGGACCTGGTCTCAGCTAGGTACAGCCAGGGCCTAGAGGGTGAGTGATACGTCACTCTGCGGGGGCATCGGCGACCTTGCGGTTGAACGCTTCGCAGAGCGGAGTGGCCTTACGGACCTCCGATGTTCGCACCTGCTCACCAGGGAGCTGGCGGCAAGGAGCTATCGAAGTTGATGTTGACCTTGACGTGCTCCAACGCCGCGGTAAGGGGTGCGACGAGCTCGTCGGGCAGCGGGTCGAAGAACATTCGCCGGACTAAGGCCACGTGACCGGGAGCTGCCGCGTCGATCGCTTCGCGACCCGCCTTTGTCAGAGTCGCGTCGGTTGCCCTGCCGTCGTCCTGTGATGGAACACGCCGAGCGAGGCCGCGCTCACACAACCGGCGCAGCTGATGCGACGCGCGGCTCCGTTCCCAGCCGATCAGCGCTGCGAGGTCGGAGACTTGCAGGCGCCCGCCGGGTGCCTCGGTTAACGCATTCAGAACGTGGTAGTCGGCAAGCGACATATCGCTATCACTTTGCAGCTGCCGATTCATCTCATAGTTCACCCGCATCTGAACGGCCATGAACGCACGCCAGGCTCGCAGCTCGGCTGCTGACAGCCAAGGTCCTTGAGCGGCCTTCCGGCGCTGACTACCTGACAATTCGACTATTCCTTCTCGGACTATCCGCCAAGGATATCGCGCTAAAGGCCGGTAACTCGTTCGACGCGTCGTCGCCACCGACCATCGATGGCAGCCCTGTAGATCTCGGCCAACCGCGATGGAAGGGCATGGCCAGAAGTGGTTTGCCGAAACCACAAGCACGCAACTGCTTGACGTGTCACGTAACGTGACCAAGGTGAAACGGGGCTTTCGAGGAGGATCCACCGTGACTGAGACCGTCAACAACTTGATGGAAGCGAACTTGCTCGAGGTATTCAACGAACGCGATGCCCAACGGAGGGCCGTGGCAATTGAGAGCACCTACGCTCCGGATGTTCGCTGGACGGACGACGAGGGGGTCGTCGTCGGTCGTGAAGCGTTAGAAGCCAAGGCAACAGCGTTGCAGTCGCAAATGCAGGGACTGGTTTTCACTAAAGCCAGTCCTGTCTACCAAACCCGCGGATTTGGGTACTTGGCGTGGACGCTCGGACCTGACGGCGGCGACCCAGTTGCCAGCGGATTCGATGTGGCGGTCGTGCGCGACGACCTCATCTCCGAGCTCTACACGGTCATCACGACGTAGGCGGGGACGCAATCTGGTGCTCACCAATCCGGAAGGCAGTTCGCAACCGGCTGACATTTCCCAATCGCCACCTGCCGCCGCGGACGGGGGTGACGGCCCGTCACAGCTGCTAGGGGCGTTCATCAACTACCTTCGTGCGCGGCCCACCAGCGGCGACTCCGAAAGCACAGGATTCGATGAGGCTCGTCTGAGCTGGAAGGCGTGACACGCGGCATCAGTGAGTTAGGGCGTGTCCCCGCTATCACGCTGCAACCACAGGTCGGGCGCCCCGATCGCACCGTCCTCTACTTCCATGGCGGCGGCTACGTCAGTGGCTCACCGCCAGAACGCTATCTTCCGTTGGCCGCCGCGGTGGCTCTGGCCGCCAATGCCCGAGTGCACGTGGTGGACTATCGGCTCGCTCCAGAAACCCCCTTCCCTGGCGCCTTCGACGACTGCCTTCACGCCTATCACTGGCTTGTCACACACGGCGGCGCGGAACCGCAAAGGCTGGCCGTACTCGGCGATTCGGCCGGCGGTAACTTAGCGGTCGCTGTCACTGCCGCGGCCAGGGATCAAGGCTTGGCACTTCCCGCCCGAATCGCCCTGATCTCCCCGCTAGCTGACCTGACGTTCAGCGGCGCCTCGATCGAAGAGCGCAAACACTTGGACCCCTTAGTCACTCGTGAAATGCTCGAATCCACGGTGACCGACTACCTTGCCGGTAGTGACCCCCGCGACCCCCGGTGCTCTGCGATCTTCGCCGACGTGCACGGTTTCCCCCCGATGCTCATCCAGGTCGGCGAGAACGAAATCCTCTACGACGATGCCACCCGCCTCCGAACTGTTGCCACCACCGCAGGTGTCGACGTGGCCTTCGAGTCCTGGCGACATGGAATCCACGTCTGGCCGGTATTTATCTCCGCGGGGCTGCCCGAATCCGCTGCCGCCATCGAACGCTTGGCAACCTTCTTCAAAACCTAAGCCGCACATTGGGTGTCGGAGACCTCGCAGTGATCGAACTGCCGCCCGACACCACATTGCCCGACACCACATTGCCCGACACCGAGGTGATTGGCTTGACGAGTACCACGGCTGACCGTCAAGTGCAGGAATGCGGTGTCGAGTGTCGTTCGCGTATCTGATCTCGGGGCGCACCATCGTGACACCGAGGGACCGGGACACCGAGGGACCTAGTCGAACACCATTGCGATCACGGTTGACGGGCGAACACGCAGTGAGACGGACTTTTAATGGAGCCTCCTGTCAGGATTGAACTGACGACCGCTCGCTTACAAGGCGATTGAAGCCCAGTTCTGCTGGGTTCGCACGTATTCGCGCGTGCCCGGTACCTGCGAATACGTGTTCGCGGTTGGTCGCCCTAATCCGCGGGGGCTGACGGCAAAGTGACGGCAAATCATTGGTAGTGATCATTGGTAGTGCCGTACCAGGCTGTGTGTACACCACGACCTACTTAGCCTCGAGAAAGTCACACGGGTGCTCGGGGCCGGGCGCCAGGAGGGCACCGTCGACGGTGCGGCAGGCGGACAAGCGCCGCAATGGCGCCCGTGTCATCCAGGCATGGGTGCCGTTGTCGTGTGTCGATCGCCGCGAGATACGGCGGAGCGTGTAGACCGACCGCAGTGACCTCTTCGTCCCGAACGCTGATTCGATGTACCAGGACTGGTCGGCCAGTGCCAGCTGCACCGATGTGATCGTCAATGGTGTCGAGTGCCCCGTCGTATTGATCTGTCGGCTGCCTCGTTGCTGCCAATCAACCTTCTGATCCGTCGGCACGGGCCGATGGTGCGACCAAGCACGATACGAGTTCAATTGTCGTGTAGGTGGAGGTGCCGGGAAGCCTGAATGTCGTCATCTTTGTAGTCAGAACTGTCGTCAGCCAACAATGCGAAACAGTGGCATCCCCGAAGAGCTCGTCGGCCTGGACCCGCTGCTTTATAACGTTGAGGCACTGTTCGAAATGGTCGAGCACCTCGCCCCTTGTCTCCAGTAGGAGCGATCCTGACCGAGAGTCCACTTGATCGTCCGGACGGTGAACAGGCCATGTGGCTGGTGCAGTCGCACGTACGGTTACGTGTCGACCCACATGCCGCCGACGCGTGCCCGGCGGTCGACCAGGATGACCTTCTGATCGCGAGATAGGTACGCCTGCTCAACCGCCAATACCCCAGCGACTGGGCCCGTTACACCCACACCGGACGATAACCACACAAACTTCCCTCGGCAGCGCGCATTCCCGTGGCGTTCCGCTTTGATGAGTCCCGTCCCTCGCTGACCCTGATCCACAAGAATGGAGCTGTGGTGCGCGAACTGCTAGCGGACCTGTATACGCGGATCACTCGGTTGATCGACGAGCATGATCCGCAGATAGTGCTGTCCGAACAGGCCGACCGTCGGCAGACGCGGTTCGAGCGCACCGGGACACTGGCCGATCTGGACCGCGCGATCACCCTAGGCCAAGATGCGGTGGATGCGACCCCATCGGATCATCCCGAGAGGCCCGGGCGCCCGTCCAACCTCGGGAACGCGCTGCAGACCCGGTTTGAGCACGCGAGCCCATTGTGGTTCCTCCCACGGTCTTTTAACCGGGATTGTCTGAGAAGGGTCGAACGCCGAACTCCCGCCCACAAATGACGAGCCAGTAACGGACCGCGACAGAACCAAAGCTCCGAACAGGGAAGGGGGACGCGCGTGGCAGGCTTTCCCGACGGCGTGCCGTGGGTGCTTCAGGCAGCTGGTCCGGCGCTGACGGTCGACGCCGCGCCTTTCCAGGCCCGGATCTCGCAGACGACCGGTCATATCCAGCTGGCCGGGCCGGATTTGTCCGGCACCGCGGGGGCGAACGTCGTTGACCTGAGCCCGCCGGCGGTTCTCACGCCGAACGGGCCGATGCTGTTCGGCGCCGTGGTTTCGTCGACGCCCGTGGCTAATGGGCTCTCCGTCCGGCAGGCGGTCGGCGACGCCCAGATCGAGGCAAGTCTCACCTTCGCAGGGGAAGGCGTGCTGCGTTACGAGGTCGTGGACTGGGGATCGCTCCAGCCGCTGCAGACGGCGATGGCCGGGCCCACCAGCGCGCAGGAACACTTCTTCGGTTTGGGCGAGAAGTTCAACGCGCTCGATCAGGCCGGCAACGTCGTCGACATGCTGACCTTCGACGACCCGGGCACCAAGCACGACCGCTCCTACAAGGTGGCTCCGTGGTTCATCAGCACCCGCGGCTACGGCTTGCACCTGGACTCCTCGGCGGAGAGCAGCTTCGACATGCGGGCGGGAGCGGCCGACCGGTTCGTCGTCACCAACCGCTTCCCCACCTTGCGTATCAACTTGGTGTGCGGGCCCGCCCTGACCGACGTCCTGACCCGTTACAGCGGACTCACCGGACGGCCGCCGCTGCCGCCACCGTGGGCGTTCGGCCCGTGGATCTCATCTGATATTTGGCGCAGCGGAGGTGAGGTCCGCTACGCGGCCACCCAGTACGGCGACCGCGGCATCCCTGCTTCGGCGTTCGTGTTCGACTCTCCCTGGGAGGTTGCCTACAACGACTTTCAGTGGAACATGACCCAGTTCGGGGCTGACGCCACTATCGAGGGGGTCCACTACCCCGGGTTCGCCTCGTCGGCGGACATGATGCAGTTCCTGCAGAGCAACGGCCTGAAGGTCATCTGCTGGATGACGCCGTTCGTCAATCTGAGCTCGGACGACGAGAACGTCGCCGGCCAGAACCTCGGACAGGCGACCAATTACGCCGACGGGGCGGCGAAGGGGGCGTTCGTGCGGCAGGCGCCGGACGGCGCGCCGCTGGTTGTCCCCTGGTGGAAAGGCCGCGGCAGCCCGGTCGACTTCACCGGCGCGGCGGGACAGCAATGGCTGCAGGACCAACTCCAGAAGGTCGTCGCGGGATCCAGCGTGGTGACGGCTTCCGGCGCCACCGAGCCGGTGGTAGGCGGGTTCAAGACAGACGACGGCGAAAGCGGCAACGGAACCAATACCTACATACCGCTAACGGCAGCGTACGCGGACGGGCGGACGGGCACTCAGATGCGGAACGGCTACTGCCTGGAGTACCACAAGACGGTGTGGAACGTGCTCGGAACGTCCGGAGTCCTGTTGGCCCGCAGCGGCTTCGCCGGCTCGCAGGCCTTTCCGGGCCACTGGGCCGGGGACAATGAGCCGAACTTCGGCGACAACGGGCTGCCGAGCGTGATCGTGGCCGGGCTGTCGGCCGCCATGAGCGCGTACTCGATCTGGGGCCATGACATCTGCGGCTACCAGGACATCAACTTCAGCCAGTCAATGCCCAACCTATTCATGCGGTGGACCCAGTTCGGCTGCTTCTCACCGATCATGCAGATGCATCGCCAGGTCACCCGCGAGCTGCAGTTCCCCTGGCGGTTCGGCGACCAGGCCCTGGCCAACTACCAGTTCTTCGCCCGGCTTCACGTCCGCCTGTTCCCGTACATCTACACCTACGCGCACCAGGCGAGCACAACCGGGTTGCCGATCATCCGCCCGCTCGTCCTGCTCAACCAGGCCGACGCCAACACGTATGCGGTCCAGCACGTCTACTGCTTCGGCAACGAGTTCCTGGTGGCCCCGATGCTGGCCCCGAACGCGACGCAGCGCCAGCTCTACCTTCCCGCCGGGACCTGGCTGGACTTCTGGACCAACGCCCCTCATATGGGCGGCCAGCTCATCACGTGGACCAACGCCAACCAGGCGCAGTTCCCCCTGTTCGTACGCGCGGGCGCCATCATCCCCATGCTGCGCAGCGACGTGCGCACCCTCTGCGACGCCAACTACGTTAACAACCCCCAGGTCAGCACCATGGACGGCAGCTGGCTGATCCAGGCCTATCCGGCCGGCACCTCCGGGTTCAGCGCGTTCGACGGCACCAGTCTGCAGTGTCAGGGCACGGCCGCGTCGGGAGCGATCACTATCTCCTCGACGGCCCGCACGATCACGCTGCGCATTCTGGGCAACCAGCCGAGCTCGGTCCGGCGCGACAACGTGGTCCTGCCCGAGCAGGGAAAACCCGGATCGGGAGTTCCCGGCTGGCGCTATGACGCGGCGGCAAGTTTCATCGAGATCGACTTCACCCATGCCGGGGGCACGACGATCATCGAGTACTGACCACCGCACGTCCGGCACTGAGCAAGGAGGAATCCGCATGGTGAACCTCGGCAATGCATGGCACATCCCCACCAACCCACAGCCGCGCGGGCGGGGCGGCATGCGCGACCCCATCGGCGCGCTCGTGCCGGGGATGGCCATCACCATCTTCAGCGGCAATCAGGACCAGGGGCTCGGCGGCAGCCCGGGCAACCAGTTGCAGGTGGGCAGCAGCGTCTTCTTTAAGCGCACGACCGACGCCGCCTGGACTGAGGCCCCCATGCTGTTCTGGAGCGCGGCCGACAACGACAAGTTCTACGCCGCCACCCTTGCGGCCGACACCTTCGCCGCCGGTGACGTGGTGCAGTACTACCTGCGCATCCCGTACAGCGACCATGACACCACCTTCCTGCTGGCCAACGGCCCTGTCTCCGCCACCACCGCCGACGAGACTGCCGCGCGGGGCGCCCCGTTCACGTTCACGGTGGAGTCCGCCGCCGTCCGGGGCCAGTGGGGACCGGTGTTCCCGCTGCCCAACGTGGCTGTGCACGCCCACCTGCTGCCCAATGGCCGAGTGCTCATTTGGGGCCGACGAGATCAGCCGTCCCAGTGCCTGGACGTGCACGCCTGCACGCCCTTCCTTTGGGACCCTGGGACCGGCCAGGTGACCAATACCCCTCAGCCCACGCTGGCCGACGGGACCACCACGATCAACCTCTTCTGCTCCGGCCACACGTTCCTGCCGGACGGCCGGCTGATGGTGGTGGGCGGGCACCTGCTCGACAGCCAGGGGTTGAACCAGGCCTGCTTGTACGACCCCGTGGCCAACACCTGGACCCCCACCGCAGTCATGAATAACGGCCGCTGGTATCCGACCGCCACCACCCTGGCCGACGGCAGCCTGCTTGTCACTTCCGGCAGCTTCCTGCAGAACGGCAAGACGCCCAACAACCCCATCCCGCAGGTCTGGAACAACGGCGCCTGGACCTGCCTAAAGGGGCTGCCCGATGGGGTCTTCCCACTCTTTCCCCGCATGCACGTGACCTCCTCGGGGAAGGTCTTCATGCCCGGCTCGTTGGCGGCATCCTGGACACTGGACTTGACCGGCGGCGGGAAATGGACAAGCAGCCAGGGGCGGGCCCAGAAGGCTCGGGACTACGCGCCGTCGGTGATGTACGACGTCGACAAGATCATTTACATCGGCGGTGGCAACGGGCCCAACGGCCTGGCGCCCACCGCGGTGGCCGAGACTATCGACCTCCAGGCAACCTCGCCGGCATGGCAGGCCACCGCCCCCATGCAGTTCGCCCGCCGGCAGCACAACGCCACCATCCTGGCCGACGGCACCGTTTTGGTCACCGGCGGCACCCGGGGTGGCGGCGGCCTGGGCGGTCAGGGTTTCAACGATCTGACGCTGGGCCAGCCGGTGCACACTGCGGAACTCTGGGACCCGGTGGGCGGGCAATGGACGGAACTGGTGGCTGAGCAGGTTGACCGCTGCTATCACAGCACCGCGGTGCTGCTGCCGGATGGCAGCGTGCTCAGCGCCGGCGGCGGCGAGTACCGGCCCACCAGCGGCCCCACCGCCCCCCAGAACGACCCGTTCGACAGCCACCGGGACGGCCAGGTCTTCTCACCGCCCTACCTGTTCCAGGGGCCCCGGCCGCTTATCACCAACGCGCCGGTGGCGGTGGACCACGGGACCACCTTCCAGGTGGACACCGAGCAGGCGGCCGACGTCGCCAAGGTCACCATGATCCGCCTCTCGTCAGTCACCCACTCCTTCAATATGAACCAGCACATCAACGTGCTGGCCTTCGAGCCCAGTGCGGGCAGCTTGACCGTCACCGCCCCCGCCACCCCCAACGTCTGCCCGCCCGGGCACTACCTGCTGTTCCTGATCTCGAAGCTCGGCGTGCCCTCGGTAGCGAAGGTGATCCAGGTCCAGTGGACACCGGGCGGCACAACGGCCGCCGCAGCCAAGATTGGCCCGCCGGTGGCCAGCGCGGCACCCGCAGGGGCGGCTCCTCCCGCCGACGCCTTTGCCGTGCAGGCCGACGTGCTCGCGAACGCCGCCGGGCCGGCTGTGGTGGTGGGACTGCTGGGGACCTGCCCCTACGGCATTGGCGCATGCTGGGGCGGCGCCCACGAGGCGCTGGCCACCCTGCAGGGTGTGCACGCGGTGGACCCCATTGCGGACGCCGAGAACTCCACGGCCCGCGTCTTCCTCACCCACGACCACCTGCCCGCCCTTGACCAGTGGGAGCTGGACTTCCAGCAGATGGTCAACCAGAGCTATCGGCTGCGTGGCATCGAGATGAGCCTGGCCGGCACTGTCAGCGCCCAGGGCGACGGGCTGGTGCTGGACGCCGCCGGCCAGCGCCCCGCTGTGCAGTTGGTGGCGATGGTGGCCGCCGACAAGATCCAGTGGGACAACGCCGACGGGGCTCCCAAAGCCCTGGACCCCCAGGAAGCGGGGGCCTTCGCCAGCCTCTCCGCCCAGGTCGCCAACCTGGCCCCGGGGAAGGCCGTGACCGTCACCGGCCCCCTGAAGGAAACCGCCGCGGGCTTCCGACTCGAAGTGCGCCTTTTCACCACGTAATCGCCGGTGCACCCGGCATCGGGCCCGGCGTTCTGAGTGTGGGAAAGGGCACTTGGAGCCGCCTTGCCCACACCAGTCGTTCATCTGCAGGGGGGGTCAAGCGGTACGCATGCGCACGTCACTGCTAGGCAGCGGCGCAGTTGTTGGTGCTCATGTCGGTGAGACGCTCGATGGTTGCCAGCTAACCGAGAGAGTCAGGTCCAATTTAGGTCCCGAGGCAGGGTTTGCAGCACTAACTATAAGTAATGAGCTGCCTAACACTGGTGCGCGAAACTGGGATTGGACCAGCAGTCGATGCTTGCGACAGGCTGGACGCACCAGGGGCAGATTAGCGACTCGACGAGGCATAAGAAGTCCGCACGGTAGGCTTCGGACCTGCGATTTCGTTCTTCGCCGCCGGTCAGGGAATCGGAACCGGTTCTCGGACCGGTTTGGTCCTGCCGCACATGGGCCGACGTCCCGATTTCCGCCGCCCGGGGTGACGGCACGGAATCGAGTTGACGGCAAATGACGGCACAACGCAATCTTGATCGCCGTCGGATCACGACATAAGACCAGTTAGCTGCGCTTTTGTGGAGCCTCCTGTCAGGATTGAACTGACGACCGCTCGCTTACAAGGCGAGTGCTCTACCACTGAGCTAAGGAGGCCTGCGGGCCCTGAGTTTATCGGGTCACTCGTCGGCGTCGATGACACGCTGCGACGCGACGGATCGCGACGAGGATCGGCCTCTCGGGCGCCGGCCCGGCAGCGGAATCCGATCGGCGATATTGCTCAGCGGGTTGACCACCTGGCTCAACGTGATCACTGCGTCGTGCAGCGCATCGATCGTCGGCGCCAGTGCCTCCAGCCCCGGCGCCAGTCGGTTCAGCGTGTCGGCGACATCCGCGAGCTTCAGGAGCGGCCCGTCCTCCGCGGTCAACGTGTCGAGCAGGCCGCCGTCGGCAAGCAGGCGGTCGGCCACACCGTCCTCCCGCAGCACTCGCTCGATCAGGCCGTCGTTGGCCAGAAGCTGATCGGCCAGCCCGCCCGGGGCGATGACCCGAGACAGCGCACCGTCGTCGGTGGTCAACCGATCCATCAATCCGCCTTCGGATGTCACCTGGTCGACCAGCCCGCCGGGGGCCAGCGCCCGCGAGACCGCGCCGCTGTCGGCGGTCAACCGGTCCAGCAGCCCACCCTCGGTGGTCAGCTGATCGACCAGCCCTCCTGGCCGCAGCAGCCGGTCGATCGGACCGTTCGGTGCCAACGCCCGCCCAAGGGGTGCGTCGTCGTCCATCAGTTTGGCCAGCCGGTTTGCGCGTTCGACCGCGTCGTCGATGCCAAGCATGTGTGCGAACGACCCCGACCCCGACCCGCCCCGCGAGGTCGTCTCGCCCAATGTCCGCTGCGCCATCCCGAGCGCGTTGTTGGCAATGCCCAGTCCGGCGTCGGCGACGGCGAGCCCGACTCGTACCGGTGCGGTGGCCAGGTCCGTCAGCGTTTTGCCGAGGTTCATGAGGCTCAGTGTATTGGCGTACGCTCAGCCCACCCGATCCTGTCCGCGTAGTGCCTGGAAGAAACTCACAGGAAGCTAACAGGCGCTATGCAGCATGATTCCAAGTGAAGTCGTGGAGATTAACGAGATGGCGATGGCTGCATTACCCGACAACACCCCGGAAGCCCGGGTCCTTGTCGTCGATGACGAGACCAATATCGTCGAGCTCCTCTCGGTGAGCCTGAAGTTCCAGGGATTCGAAGTCCATACCGCGTCCAACGGGCCCGCCGCTCTGGACAAGGCCCGTGAAGTGCGCCCTGACGCCGTCATCCTCGACGTGATGATGCCAGGCATGGACGGCTTCGGGCTGCTGCGCCGGTTGCGCGCCGACGGCATCGATTCGCCCGCGCTGTTCCTCACCGCCCGCGACAGCCTGCAGGACAAGATCGCCGGCCTAACGCTTGGCGGAGACGACTACGTCACCAAGCCGTTTTCACTGGAAGAGGTGGTGGCCCGGCTTCGGGTGATCCTGCGACGGTCCGGCCGTGGCATGGAGGAACCCCGCAACGCGCGGCTCACCTTTGCCGACATCGAACTCGACGAGGACACCCACGAAGTGTGGAAGGCAGGCGAGCCGGTTTCGCTGTCGCCGACGGAGTTCACGCTGCTGCGGTACTTCATCATCAACGCGGGCACCGTGCTGTCAAAGCCCAAGATCCTCGACCATGTGTGGCGTTACGACTTCGGCGGCGACGTCAACGTCGTCGAGTCCTACGTGTCGTACCTGCGACGCAAGGTCGACACCGGTGAGAAGCGTCTGCTCCACACGTTGCGGGGCGTCGGGTACGTCCTGCGTGAGCCGCGCTGATCTATTCGCGACAAGCTGATCTATTCGCGACAATAGGGGTATGGCGGCGCTGCGCGGGCGAGGCATACCCCTAAGGGTCGGGCTGGTCGCTGCCACCCTTGTGCTGGTGGCCTGCGGCCTGCTGGCGTCCGGTATTGCCGTCACCACGATCCTGCGCCACGACCTCACCAACCGCGTCGACGAGACGCTGCTCGACGCCTCCCGCGGTTGGGCGCAGGCTCCGCGCAGGATGCCGTCGCCGCCGATCGAAGGACCCAATCCCGCCCGGCCGCCGTCGGACTTCTACGTGCGCGGCATCGACCCCGACGGGCGCATCTGGATGGCGGTCAACGACCGCGCGGCCGAGCCCGCGCTGCCCGCCGACAACGACGTGGGACCCGTGCCGGTCACCGTCGGCTCGATCGACCACTCGAACGTTCAGTGGCGGGCGATGAGTGTGCGCGGGGTGCGCGGGGAGCTGACCACCGTCGCGATCGACCTGTCCGACGTTCAGTCGACGGTGCGCGCACTGACCTACGCGCAGCTTGGTATCGGATGCGCGGTGCTATTGGTGCTCGGCGTCGCCGGGTACTGGGTGGTCCATCGCAGCCTGCGACCATTGGTCGAGGTGGAGCAGACCGCAGCGGCGATCGCCTCCGGACAGCTCGACCGTCGCGTCCCCGAACGTGACGCGCGCACCGAAGTCGGCCGATTGTCGTTGGCGCTCAACGGAATGCTCGCGCAGATCCAGCGGGCGGTGGCGTCGTCGGACTCGTCGGCCGAGGCGTCCCGCAGCTCCGAGGACCGGATGCGCCGGTTCATCACCGACGCCAGCCATGAGCTGCGCACGCCACTGACCACGATCCGCGGCTTCGCCGAGTTGTACCGGCAGGGCGCCGCCAGCGACGTCGAAATGCTGATGAGCCGCATCGAGAGCGAGTCCCGCCGCATGGGTCTGCTCGTCGAAGACCTGCTGCTGCTGGCCAGGCTCGACCAGCAGCGGCCGCTGGAACGGCACCACGTCGACCTACTGGCCATCGCCAGCGACGCCGTGCACGACGCGCAGTCGATCGCGCCGCCCGAACGCAAGATCACCATGGAGGTGTTCGACGGGCCGGGCACCCCGGAGGTGGTCGGCGACGAGGCCCGGCTGCGCCAGGTGCTTGGCAACCTGGTCGCCAACGCGCTGCAGCACACCCCCGACAGCGCGGGCATCAAGGTGCGGGTCGGCACCGACAAGGACAACGCGGTGCTCGAGGTGTGCGACGAGGGACCCGGCATGAGCAAGGAGGACGCGCACCGGGTTTTCGAGCGGTTCTACCGCGCCGACTCCTCACGCGCGCGGGCCAGCGGCGGCACAGGGCTGGGCCTGTCGATCGTCGACTCGCTGGTCTACGCGCACGGCGGCACGGTAAGCGTCACCACCACGCCGGGAGAGGGCTGCCGCTTCAAGGTCAATCTGCCACGCATCGCGGACGTGGTGGCTCACGCGAGCTGAGCTAGCGCCGCTTTGATCTTGGCCTGCGCCTCGTCGAGGGATTCCGCCGACGGGTTTTGGTCGACGTTGGCGAACCCGAAGTCGGTCAGGTTGTAGGCGGGGAACACGTGCACGTGCAGGTGCGGCACCTCGAGCCCGGCAATGATCACCCCGGCACGCTCGGCGCCGAACGCCATGCACACCGCCTTGCCGATCAGTTGCGAAACCTCCATGACACGGCCGAACACGGCCGGCTCGACGTCCTGCCACTTGTCGATCTCGGCGCGCGGCACCACTAGTGTGTGGCCCTGTGTCATCGGAGCGATGGTCAAGAACGCCACGATGTCGTTGTCCTCATACACGAAGCGGCCTTGCAGCTCCCCGTTTATGATCTTGGTGAACACGGTCGCCATGGGAATGAGCATTCCAGCAAGCTCCCAGCCGCGCCGCAGTGGGGTGGCAGCTTGCTCGGAGACGGTGTAGACCATGACTGACCTGGCGGGTCCCGCAACGGCCGAGGTGGCCGCTTGTCGAGGCGCTACCCGTAGCTACGTTCTCGACATCGTGATCCCGGTGTGCAACGAAGAACGCGACCTTGCGGGAAGTGTCCGCCGGCTGCACCAATTCCTTGCCACCGAGGTGCCCTACCCGTCGCGAATCACGGTGGCCGACAACGCCAGCACCGACAGCACATTGGCGGTGGCGCAGGAGCTGGCCGACGAGCTGCAGGACGTCGACGTCATCCACCTCGAGGCCAAGGGCCGCGGCGGCGCGCTGTACACCGCGTGGATGGCGTCGGAGGCCGACGTCGTCGCTTACATGGATGTCGATTTGTCCACCGACCTGTCGGCGTTGATGCCGCTTGTGGCGCCGTTGATTTCGGGCCACTCCGACGTCGCGATCGGTTCCCGGTTGGCGGCGTCGTCGCGGGTGGTGCGCGGACCGAAACGCGAATTCGTCTCTCGCAGTTACAACTTGATTCTGCGCGGCGTGCTCGGTGCGCGCTTCTCCGATGCGCAGTGCGGCTTCAAGGCCGTGCGAGCCGACGTGGCGCGCCAGCTGCTGCCGCTGGTCGCCGACACCGGCTGGTTCTTCGACACCGAGCTGTTGGTGATCGCCGAACGCGCGGGGCTGCGCATCCACGAGGTGCCGGTCGACTGGGTCGACGACCCGGACTCGCGCGTCGATGTCGTCGGCACGGCGATCAACGACCTCAAGGGCTGCTGGCGGGTGGGCCGTGCGCTGGCGAGTGGCGCGCTGCCGGTCCGTGAGCTGCAGCGCAGCCTCGGCCGCGAGCCGCTGGTGCCGGGTGTGCCGCACGGCATGGTCGGCCAGATGGTCCGGTTCGGCATCGTCGGCATCGCAAGCACCGTTGCTTTTGCCTTGTTGTACCTGCTGCTGCACCCGGCGATGGGCGCTCAGGCCGCGAACCTGACCGCATTGTTGCTCACTGCGATCGCCAACACAGCGGCCAACCGTGCCTTTACGTTCGGTATCCGGGGGCGCACCGGCGTTGCGCGCCACCAGTTGAACGGCCTACTGATCTTCGCGTTCGGTCTGGCGATCACCAGCGGGTCGCTGTTCGTGCTGCACCGCTTCGACCCGACGGTCGGCAAGGTGGTGGAGTTGTCGGTCCTTGTGGTGGCGAATCTCGTGGCGACGCTGGTCCGATTCGTCGCGCTGCGGCGAGTTTTCAGTGCCTGACGATCGGCGCCTCATCCTGGCCACCGCCTGACCAGTGGGCCTCGGCCTTCTGCCTGTGACATGGCGGCGTCGATCAGATAGGCCCTGGCCACCTGTTCTGCATCGCCCGGCGGTATTGCTTCACAGACGAATATCGGTATTGCGCCTGACGCACGCCCGAGCAGCTCGCGGCAGCCAGGACCGAATTCCGTGCGCACGGAGGTGAAGCCGTCTACCTCACCGGTCAACGGGATGACGCGCTGCGCGTATCGAATCACACGGCATGTGTGTTCACCCCGTAGCCCGTCGGCGTTGCCTCGTCGGACTCCACGGTCAGCGCCACGAACGGCGGCGCCGACCGGTACCGACGCACGATCTCGCGGCTCGTACCCCCGGCGACGGGGCGGTCTGTGGCTCCGATCCAGCCTTCGACGGCCAGTTCGTACCAGCCAACGCGGCAGCGGTGCATCAGATAGACGAATGCCTCGGCGGCTGCTCGCTCAGCTAACGATCTGGAGCGCTTGTCCCGGATCGTCACGCCAACCCCATCAATCAGCACGCGGCCGAGGTGCCCTCCTGATTACCCGAGCCGGCCGCGTCGCCTGTGGAGCTAATTCATCGCACAATCATCGCGTGGATCTCGTCGACCGACCACGGCGGCGAGTCGTTGTGGTCGCGACAGCCGAGGACTGACGGCGGTGGGCGGTCGAAGCGACCCACGAAACCGCCTGCGGCGATAAAGATCTGGCCCGTCACGTGTTTGGCCAGGTCGCTCACGAGGTAGGCGTACGTCGGCGCGACATACTCGGGCGGGGGAGCGTCGAGTGCTGCCTTCATGCTCACCTCGTCCAAAAGGCCTCGGCGATTCAACTCGACGATGTGGGCCTCGTACTCCGGGCCGGTCGACATCCTGGTCTTCGCGCCAGGGCACACCACGTTCGCGCGCACACCGTGCTCCTTGAGTTCGGCGGCGATCGCCAGCGTCAACCCGTTGACCCCGCCCTTGCCCGCCGGATAGCCGGTCCCGCCGTAGTCCCCGAGAAATGCGAACGAGCTGGTGTTGACGATCGCACCGCCGCCGCGCTGGACCATCTTCGGCGCTGCGGCTCGGCACGTCTCAAACACCGTGCCGAGGTGTGCGTCGAGCAGGCCGTGGAACTGTGCGCTGGTGACATTGAAGATCGACTCGCTGGCCAGCCCCGCAGTGCCCGCACAGTTCACCAGGATGTCGATCTGACCGAATTCCCGCACGCAGGTGTCGATCAGCGCCTCGGCGACCGCCGGCTGCGCGGCGGAACCCGGGTGCGCTACCGCACCGGTAATGCGTTGGGCCGCTTCGCTGGCCGCGTCGGCGTCGCGTCCGTTGACGACCACGCCGGCCCCCTGCGCGGCCAGCAGCTCGGCCACCGCCAGACCGACGCCGCGAGTGCCGCCGACGACAACGGCGCCGCGACCGGCCAGCGGTTCGCTAATCGCCCTTGCCCGCCTGACCGAACTGCATGACGTCCATGTTCCAGTAGCCGCGCAGGTTGGTGAGCAGGCCGTCGTCGTTGACGCGGTAGGTGAAGATGCCACGCACCGTGCTGGTGACGCCGTTGTCGAACCTGCTGCGCAGCACAAGGATGTGGGCTATCTCGTCAGGCGAGCTGGACGGGAAGGTCTCCTCGCAGGTGATCTGCAGGTTGTTCGCCGCGATGTTGGAGTCGTAGAACGCGGCGGCCGCCTCCTTGCCGCGCATGCCGTTGCCGTCCGGGTTGGTGAAGGACTGGCCGACCGGGTCCTCGATGACCACGTCGTCGGCCATCAGCCCCAACCAGCCCTCCTTGTCGTGGGCCTGCACGCAGCGCCACGAATTCTGCGACGCGGCCAGTGCCGGTGTCAGTTCTACGGTCTCCTGGGACATTTCACTCCTTCTAGTTAGATGGTTACCGTTGGATGTTTTAGTCAGATGGTGCAGGCGGCGCGGGCGCCGTCCTCGGTGGCCTTGCGGATCAGCCCGAGCCCGGTGCAGTCACCTGCGGCGTGCACCGCGATATTGGGCAGGGCGGCGACGAGCTTTTCGTGTAGTTCGGTGTTCGGTTGCAATGTGCCTGCGATCACGACGCTGTCCGCGGCAAGCCGGCGGCTGCTGCCGCCATCCGGGGTGAAGACGACGCCGTCAGGCACCATCTCGTCGACCGGGGCGCGCACATGCACCGCAACGCCCAACCGGTCGAGCCGGTCCATGTGCTCGGTCTTGCGTTTGTTGCCGAGCTCCGGCGCGATCGTCTCGCCTGCCTCGAGCACCGACACCAGCCGGCCACGCGCGGCGAGGAACTCGGCGAGCTCGAGCGCCACCAGGTCGGCGCCGACGATGACCACCCGATGGCCAAGCGGCATCCACGCCTTGGACGCCACGCGAACCGCTTTGGGGCGGACCAGTCGCTGTCGCCAGCCGCCAAACCGTTCACGCAACGCTTGTCCTGTCTGCACGTGCGGCAGGTCCGAACCGGCGATGGTGGGCAGCACCACCTGGCCGCCGTTGGCCACCACCACCGCGTCGGGCCGCAAACCAACCACGTCGTCGGCCGAAACCTCGTGTCCCAGTTCAAGTTTCACGGCACCGCGGGCCAGTTCGTCGCGCAACCAGCGCAGGAACGGTTCGTTCTCGGGATGCAGGATCGACGCAAACAGCAGCGCGCCGCCGGTCTGGTTGTTGCGTTCCAACAATGTGACGTGATGTCCCCGTTCGGCGGCCACCCGTGCGGCCTCCATGCCTGCCGGTCCGCTGCCGATCACTACTACCTTTTTGGGGCGGGACGCGCGGGGCGCGGCCAGCTCGCGCTCCTTGCCGGTGCGGGGGTTGACCGCGCAGTCGACCGAGAAGCGTTGTTCCATGGCGTCGATGCAGTTCTCGCACGAGATGCACTTGCGGACGCGGTCGGCGCGGCCGGAGGCGAGTTTGTTGGGCAGCTCGGCGTCGGCGAGCATCGGGCGGCCCATCGCGATGAAGTCGGCGAGGCCCTCAGCGAGGATCTGCTCGGCGCGCTGCGGATCGTGGATGCGGCCGACGGCGATGACCGGCACATCGACCACCTGCTTGACGGAGGCGGCTGCGCCAACGTTGAGTGCGTCGCCGTCGTCGGCGGAGTTGACCATGCCGGTGACCAGCCGGTCGATCACGCCACCGCTGATATGGAACGCGTCGACTCCTGCAGCCACCAGTTGCGGTGCAACTTGGGCGGTTTCGAACATCGGCCGACCGCCGGCGACCCGTTCGTAGCCGGAGATGCGCAGTGTGATGGGCAGCGCGTCGCCGATCTCCGACCGAATGGCCGCAAGCGTCTCGAGCACCGCGCGCACGCGGCCCTTCACCGAGTTGCCGCGGTATTCGTCGGTGCGGCGGTTGCGCTGCGGCGCCAAAAACGAGCCGAGGAACATATAGCCGTGCGCGGCGTGCAGTTCGATGCCGTCGTATCCGGCTTCGGCTGCGCGCCGCACCGCCGCCTTGAACAGGTCGAACACCTCGATGAGTTGCTCGTGGGTGACCTCGGTTGACGGCCTGCCGGTCAGGTACGACGGAATGACCGACGGCCCAATCGAAGTCACGCCGTGCATCTCCGGTCCCAGCCCGTCGGGCCCCGCGTGCACGATCTGTGGCTGGATCTTGGCACCGTGCTCGTGCACCACATCGACCAGCGCACGGTGGGCGTCGATGGCCGCGTCGGAGCCAAGGTGCAGTCCACCCGGCGTCTCTGGGTGGTGGTGGTCGATCCCGGTGGCGCCCACCGTGATCAGCCCGACGCCGCCCTTGGCGCGGGCGGCGAAGTAGTCGCGGGTGCGCTCCGACGGCAGCCCGTCCGGCGTGCCGTACATGGTCTCCATCGGAGACATCACCAGCCGGTTGCGCAGCGCCATCGAGCCGATCTGGCCCGGCTGCATCAGATGTGGGAACCCGCGGGCCACCGCTACCGATCGTCGTCGGTGTAGCGGATCACGCCGCGAATGTTGCGGCCCTCCAGCATGTCCGCGTAGCCCTCGTTGATCTGCTCCAGCTTGTACTGCCGGGTGATCATGTCGTCGAGGTTGAGCTTGCCCGCCTTGTACATCGACAGCAGCTGCGGGATGTCGTGGTGCGGGTTGCCGCCGCCGAAGATGGTGCCCTGCAGGTTCTTCTGCATCAGGGTCAGCATCGCCAGGTTCAGTGTGACCTGGGTGTCCAGCAGGCTGCCGATCGCCGTCGCGACGCAGGTGCCGCCCTTGGCAGTGATCATCATGTAGTTGTCTATGTCCGCGCCGTGCAGCTCGCCGACCGTCAGGATGACCTTGTGGGCCATAAACCCGGCGGTCGCCTCCGCGATGCCCATCAGCGCGGCCTCGATATCGGGATACACATGGGTGGCACCGAATTTCAGCGCCTGATCTCGCTTCCACTCGACCGGGTCGATGGCGAAGATTTGGCGGGCGCCTGCGTTGACCGCGCCCTGTAGCGCCGACATGCCCACGCCGCCGACGCCGACGATCGCCACGTCCTGTCCGGGCCTGATGTCGGCGGTGCGCGTCGCAGAGCCGTAGCCGGTGGTGACTCCGCAACCGACCAGGCAGGCAACCTCGAACGGGATCGACGGGTCGATCTTCACTACCGAGCTCTTGTGCACCACCATGTAGGGGGAGAAGGTGCCAAGCAGCGCCATCGGGAAGACGTTTTGGCCCTTGGCCTGAATCCGGAAGGTGCCGTCTGAGACTGCCGCGCCGTTGAGTAGTCCCGCGCCTAGGTCGCACAGGTTGCGCAGACCGGCCTGACACGACGGACACCGCCCGCAGGACGGGATGAACGACAGCACGACGTGGTCGCCGGGGGCGATGTCCTCGACGCCGGGCCCGACCTCGGTGACGATGCCCGCCCCCTCATGCCCGCCGAGGACCGGGAACCCACCCATGGGAA
>JAOPVX010000075.1 GCA_025965975.1 Mycobacterium sp.
AGATCGCGATGAACCGCAGAGTAGCCTTCTCCCGCGTCTCGGGATCCTTGGCGGAGAACTGCCAGGCAACCGCGGCCGCCGACGAGATCTCGACGACCGAATCGAGTCCGAAGCCGATCAACGCCGACGACGAGACGCGCGTGCCCTCGGCCAGCGCGACCACCGCCTCGATCACGTTGTATGTGATCGTTGCGCCGACCAGTAGCCGGATTCGGCCTTCGAGAGTCGCGCGACGTGTCCCGAGCGGGGCCGACATCAGCAGCAGGCTTCGATCTCGGCGTCGGGGCAGCAGGTCGGGTCGACCGCAAGCACCAGGCCGATGAGATCGTTGAGTGCGTGGGCGATGCGCATATCGGCCAGCTCATAGCGGCTGCGCCGACCCTCGGGTTGCGCCACGACCAGGCCGCAGCCGCGCAGGCACGCCAGGTGGTTGGACAGGATCTGCCGCGACACCCCGATCCTCTCGGCGAGGTCGGACGGATAGCCAGGGCCATCGCGCAGCATCAACAGGATCTCGGTTCGAGTCGCGTCCGACAGCGCGTATCCGAATCGGGCCAGGGCATCGCTGTGAGTCACTGTCCGCATACGGCAGACAGTACAGCAGAATCTGTATCCAGAAAAGACTGAACTGTTAGATTCGCCCATCGATCCTCAGGTCTGGATGCACCCAGTCGGGGGAACGGCGTTCCTTGAACGAACGGAAGCCTTCGAGCGCCTCGGGCGAGGAGTAGCTGGCCTGCATGCCGATGCGATCGAACAGGCCCATGTAGTTGTCGAGGCTGGATTTCACCGTGCTCCGCGCCGCTGGCGCGGTCCTGCAGCACTGACCGAGGACCTCGTGGGCCGTGTCGAGCAGCTCATCGTGCGGGGCCACCCGCGCGACCATGCCCCAACCCTGGGCCTCGGCCGCGGTCAACGTCCGCCCGGTGAACATCAGGTCCCGAGTGCGCACCGGTCCGATCAGCCGGGCCAGCATCTGGCTGTAGTACGTGTCGGCGATGCCGCGGAACAGTTCCGGTACGCGGAACGTTGCGCGGTCACTGACCACGGTCATGTCGCTGCATAGTGCGATCTGCAACCCACCGCCCTGACACAACCCGTTGACCGCCGACACCACCGGCTTCACCGACTGGCGCAGCGTCTCGAACGGCGTGACATCCATGCCAAGCGCCGACCCGAACGTCAGCCAGTCGTCCGAGCCGTCACCGCCGCCCATGTCGCCGCCGGGTGCGAAGACGTCACCGGTGCCGGTGATGAGCAGGCCCGCGAGGTCGCGGTCGGCGTCGACGTGCCTGACGGCGTACCGGATGCCGAAGTACATCGCAGGCGTCATCGCGTTGCGCGCCTCCGGCCGGTCCAGCGTGCACACGCCGAACGGTCCCTCGCGGGTGAAGCGCAGGTATGGCGTGCCCAGCCAGTCGCCCCTGGGTGGACGTGGCGTGGTTGTCGTCATAGGTGTCGCTCCCCGGCTCGTCGATTGGATACGGCGTCGTCGATGGCCTCCGCGTACGGTGCGCAGTCGCCGGCACCTGGCACCAGCGTCGACAACGCACCGGCCGCGCAGGCCCGGCGTAAAGCACCCTCGTGCCCGGCCAGCCATCCGGCGGCAAGCACCCCGGCGAACACATCGCCGGCGCCCGTGGTGTCGATGGCCTCGACGGGCGGGGCGGGGACGTCGAACCGTTCGTCCTCACCAAGGTAGCTCGCGCCGCGCGCACCGCGGGTGATCACCAGATGCGGTACGGGCCAATGCCATTCGCGCGCTTCGGCCTCGTTAACCACGACCACGTCGGCCAACTCGGACAGGGCAAGCAACTGGTGGGGCTCGGCGCCTGCCGGCGACGCGTTGAGCATCACCACTGCGCCAGCGGCACGGGCCACCCCTGCGGCGGCGACGGCCGTGGCGATCGGGATCTCGAGTTGCAGCAGCACCACGTCACTGTCGGCGATCACAGCGCGAACATCGGCGGAGGTCACGCTCAGATGGGCGTTGGCGCCAGGCGCCACGACGATGGTGTTCTCGGCCGCGGAGTCGACGATGATCACCGCTGAGCCGCTGGATCCGGGCAGGTTGACCATGCCGTTCAGCCCGACCTCGTTGTCCCGCAGGTGTGCGCGCAACTGATCGGCCGCCGAGTCGGTGCCAAGTGCCGCGACGAGTTGCACGGCCGCGCCCGCGCGGGCGGCGGCCACCGCCTGGTTGCCACCCTTGCCGCCCGGCGACGACGAGAGCGATGACGCCAGAACGGTTTGCCCGGGCCGTGGCAGGGCATCCACCGTGAAAGTGAGATCGGCGTTGACACTGCCCACTACGCAGATCCGCGCCACCATAACCGTCAACGGTAGTCCAGCAGACATCGGGAGGACGCCGTGATCGGTGCGCCGGATTCGGCAGCACAGTCCACGCTTGCGAGCGGCGCTCGCGCTGGCGGCCTGACAGCTGTCGAGCCGCGTAAGCAGGTCCGATACGCTGGGTCAATGAGTGTGCAAGCACCAGCCGTCCCCGGCTTGCGCGAGCAGGTGCACGACGCCGCGCGACGTGCCCGTGTCGCCGCTCGTGAGTTGGCCACCCTGAGCGCCGATACGAAGAACTCGGCGTTGCACGCCGCCGCCGACAACCTGCTGCGTGACGCGGGGGCAATCCTGCACGCCAACGCCGAGGATCTGGCCGCGGCAAAGGCGGCAGGCACGCCGGAGGCGATGCTCGACCGGCTCGCGCTGAACCCGAACCGCGTCGACGGCATCGCCGCAGGGCTGCGTCAGGTTGCGGGCCTGCCCGACCCGATTGGTGAGGTACTACGCGGGCGCACGTTGCCCAACGGACTTGAGCTGCGCCAGCAGCGGGTTCCGCTCGGTGTCGTCGGCGTCGTCTACGAGGGCAGGCCCAACGTGACCGTCGACGCGTTCGGGCTGACGCTCAAATCCGGTAACGCGGTGCTGTTGCGGGGTAGTTCATCGGCGGCGCGGTCCAATTCCGCTCTGGTGAAGGCGCTTCGCGACGCCCTGGCGATCGAGAATCGCAATGTCGACACCGTGCAGCTGCTGCCAAGCGACGACCGCGCCAGCGTCACGCATCTGATCCAGGCCCGCGGCCTTGTCGATGTCGTGATCCCGCGCGGGGGAGCGGGTTTGATCGACGCGGTGGTACGCGACGCAATGGTGCCCACCATCGAGACCGGGGTCGGCAATTGCCATGTCTACGTTCATGAGTCGGCCGACCTCGAGGTGGCCGAACGCATTCTGCTGAACGCCAAGACCCGTCGGCCCAGCGTGTGCAACGCCGCCGAGTCGCTGCTGATCGACAGGTCGATCGCCGAAAAGGCGGTGCCTCGGCTGACCAAGGCGCTGCAGGATGCCGGTGTCACGGTGCACACCGACCCGTCCGAGGAGGAACTGCGCGCCGAATTCCTGTCGATGGACATCGCGCTGGCCGTGGTCGACGGCCTCGACGCCGCGATCGCCCACATCAACGAGTACGGCACCGGGCACACCGAGGCCATCGTCACGACGAACTTTGCTGCCGCCCAACGGTTCAGCCAGCGCGTCGACGCCGCCGCGGTGATGGTCAACGCGTCGACCGCGTTCACCGACGGTGAGCAGTTCGGATTCGGCGCCGAGATCGGCATCTCTACCCAGAAGTTGCACGCCCGAGGACCGATGGGCCTGCCTGAATTGACGTCAACCAAGTGGATTGTGTGGGGAGACGGCCACACCCGCCCGGCATAAAGCGAGGACACCGATGAGCGCTTGCGCGAAGAAGCGAGGACACCGATGAGCGTCCCCGCACGCTCGGCACCGCTGTTCGCCGACATCGACGATGTCGCGCGACGCTTGGCCGAAACCGGCTATCTGCCCGACACCGCAACGGCCACAGCGGTCTTCCTCGCCGACCGGCTGGGCAAACCGTTGTTGGTGGAGGGACCAGCAGGCGTCGGCAAGACCGAGCTGGCGCGCGCCGTCGCGCAGGCCACCGGCTCCGGCCTGGTGCGGCTGCAGTGTTACGAGGGCGTCGACGAGGCCCGCGCGCTTTACGAGTGGAACCACGCCAAGCAGATCCTGCGGATCCAGGCCGGGCACGGCGACTGGGATCAGACGAAAACAGATGTGTTCAGCGAGGAATTCCTGCTGAGCCGTCCGCTGCTGACCGCGATCCGGCGCACCGAGCCCACCGTCTTGTTGATCGACGAGACCGACAAGGCCGACATCGAGATCGAAGGCCTGCTGCTTGAGGTGCTGTCCGATTTCGCGGTGACCGTGCCGGAGCTCGGCACCATCACCGCCGAGCGGACCCCGTTCGTGCTGCTGACCTCCAACGCAACGCGCGAGCTGTCCGAGGCGCTCAAGCGCCGGTGCCTGTTCCTGCACATCGACTTTCCCGACCCGGATCTCGAGCGGCGGATCCTGCTGTCGCGAGTGCCTGAGTTGCCAGAACATCTGGCCGAGGAACTCGTCAAGGTCATCGGTGTGCTGCGCGGTATGCAGCTCAAGAAGTTGCCGTCGGTGGCCGAGACCATCGACTGGGGGCGCACCGTGCTGGCGCTGGGGCTGGACACCATCGACGACGAGCTGATCGCCGCGACGCTGGGTGTGGTGCTCAAGCATCAGTCCGATCAGGTCAAGGCGGCCGGGGAGTTGAGGCTGAACTGATGGCCGTCCGCCGAACCCGCCCGCCGCAGCCGCTGGCCCCGCACGGACTTCCCGGTCACCTGGTGGAGTTCGTGGAAGCCCTGCGTGGGCAGGGGATTTCGGTCGGCCCATCAGAGACCGTCGACGCAGGTCGAGTGATGGCGGTTCTCGGGCTTGGTGACCGCGAGGCGCTGCGCGAGGGCTTCGCGTGCGCGGTATTGCGTCGAGCCGACCATCGCGACACCTATGACGCGATGTTCGATCTGTTCTTCCCTGCGGCACTGGGCGCGAAGACCGTCCAGCTCGACGGCGACGATGAGGACCACGAAGGCCTGCCTCCCGAGGACATCGAGGCACTTCGCGCGCAGTTGGTCGACATGCTCGCAGGCAACGCCGACCTGGCCAGCCTCGACGAGCGGCTGGCGGCGATGATCGCCCAGATCGTCGAGGCCTACGGCCGCTACCAATCCAGCCGTGGCCCGTCCTACTCGTCGTATCAGGCGCTCAAGGCGATGAGCCTCGACGACCTCGAGGGCCGGCTGCTGGCAGGCCTGCTCGCGCCCTACGGCGAGGAGCCAACACCGACGCAGGAACAGATCGCCAAAGCCCTTGCGGCCCAACGCATCGGGCAGTTGCGCAAGATGGTGGAGGCGGAGACCAAGCGCCGCACCGCAGAGCAGCTGGGCCGCGAGCACGTGCAGATGTACGGCGTCCCGCAGCTTGCGGAGAACGTCGAGTTCCTGCGCGCCTCCGGCGAGCAGCTGCGCCAGATGCGTCGGGTGGTGGCGCCGCTGGCCCGCACACTGGCGACCCGGCTGGCCGCTCGGCGGCGACGGTCGCGGTCCGGCGAGATCGACCTGCGCAAGACGCTGCGCAAGTCGATGTCCACCGGCGGCGTGCCGATCGACGTGGTTCTCAAGAAGCCGCATCCGGCGCGCCCGGAACTCGTGGTGCTGTGCGACGTGTCCGGCTCGGTCGCGGGGTTCAGCCATTTCACGCTGCTTCTGGTGCACGCGCTGCGCCAGCAGTTCTCCCGGGTGCGCGTGTTCGCCTTCATCGACACCACCGACGAGGTCACCGAGTTGTTCGGACCCGACGCCGACCTGGCCGTCGCCGTGCAGCGCATCACCCGCGAAGCGGGCGTCTACACCCGCGATGGCCACTCCGACTACGGCAACGCGTTCGTCTCGTTCATCGAGAACTGGCCGAACGTCCTTTCGCCGCGCAGTTCGTTGCTGGTTCTCGGGGACGGGCGCAACAACTACCGCAACCCCGAAGCGGACCTGCTGGCTCACATGGTCAACGCCAGCAGGCACGCGCACTGGCTCAATCCGGAGCCGAAGCACCTGTGGGGCAGCGGCGACTCGGCGGTGCCGCGCTATCAAGACGTCATCACCATGCATGAATGCCGGTCGGCCAAGCAGCTGGCCGCGGTGATCGACCAGCTTCTGCCCGCCTGACGTTCGCCCGAGAAAACTCCGCCAAAACGTCGACCTCGGCGATGCCATTCGCCCACATCGGGCCGTCGCCGGGCCTCCCGTAAGCTGGCTGTTTGTGACTTCTCGACGGCGCCTTGGGGTGATGGGTGGGACGTTCGATCCCATCCACAACGGGCACCTTGTCGCGGCCAGCGAGGTAGCCGGCCTGTTCGAGCTCGACGAAGTGGTGTTCGTCCCGACCGGCCAGCCCTGGCAGAAGCGCCACCGCTACGTCACCGCCGCCGAGGACCGCTACCTGATGACCGTCATCGCCACCGCGTCCAACCCCCGGTTCTCGGTGAGCCGGGTGGACATCGACCGCGCAGGCCCGACCTACACCAAGGACACGCTGCGCGATCTACGCGCCCTGAATCCCGACTCGGACCTCTACTTCATCACCGGCGCCGACGCGTTGGCCTCGATCCTGTCGTGGCAGAACTGGGCGGAGATGTTTTCGATCGCCAAGTTCGTCGGCGTCAGCCGCCCCGGCTACGAGCTCGACGGCGAGCACATCGCGGCGGCCCTGCGGGAGCTGCCACCCGACGCGCTGACCCTCGTCGAGGTGCCCGCACTGGCGATCTCGTCGACCGATTGCCGCAAGCGGGCCGAAGAGAACCGGCCGATCTGGTACCTGGTGCCCGACGGCGTCGTGCAATACGTGACCAAGCGCCAGCTCTACGCCGCCCAGCCGGTCGCGACGAAGGGCGGGAACCGGCGATGAGGCGCTTGCGCGAAGAGCATCAGGTATGGATGAGCCGCTTGCGCGAAGAGCATCGGGTATGGATGAGCCGCTTGCGCGAAGAGCATCGGGTATGGATGAGGCGCTTGCGCGAAGAGCATCAGGTATGGATGAGCCGCTTGCGCGAAGAGCATCAGGTATGGATGAGCCGCTTGCGCGAAGAGCATCAGATATGACCGCCTCCGACGAAGCCGTCAAGATGGCTACCGTGGCGGCCAGCGCGGCCGCGGCCAAGCTCGCCGAGGATGTCGTCGTGATCGACGTGTCAGGACAGCTCGTGATCACCGACTGTTTCGTCATCGCGTCGGCGTCCAACGAGCGCCAGGTCAACGCGATCGTCGACGAGGTCGAGGAAAAGATGCGCCTCGCGGGGTACAAGCCGGCGCGGCGCGAAGGCGCCCGCGAGGGTCGATGGACGCTGCTGGACTACGTCGACATCGTCGTGCACATCCAGCACCAGGACGAGCGCGACTTCTACGCCCTTGACCGGTTGTGGCGCGACTGCCCCGTCGTGCCGGTGGATCTGGATCCAACGCCATGAGGGTGCGCCGACTGGTGATGCTGCGTCACGGGCAGACCGACTACAACGCGGGCAGCCGGATGCAGGGCCAGCTCGACACCGAGCTTTCCGACCTTGGCCGCGACCAGGCCGTCGCCGCCGCCGAGGTGTTGGCCAAACGGCAACCTCTGGTGATCGTGTCGTCCGATTTGCGGCGTGCGCTGGATACCGCGGTCGCGCTCGGTGAGCGGTCGGGGCTGCCGGTGCTCGTCGATACCCGGCTGCGCGAAACGCACCTCGGCGACTGGCAGGGGTTGACCCATCTCGAGGTGGACGCCGCGGCTCCTGGCGCGCGCCTGGCGTGGCGGGACAACGCCAGGTGGGCGCCGCACGGTGGCGAAAGCAGAGTCGATGTCGCAGCGCGCAGCATGCCGCTGGTGGCGGAGCTGGTCGCCGACCAGACCGAGTGGGGCGTGGACGAACCCGAGCGGCCGGTGGTCTTGGTGGCACACGGCGGGCTGATCGCGGCGCTGACCGCGGCGCTGCTTGCGCTGCCGGTCGACAACTGGCCGGCGCTGGGCGGCATGGGCAACGCCAGCTGGGTGCAGCTGTCCGGGCACAGCCGGACAACCGGGGCACCCGGCACGTCCCTGGAAGATATCCGCTGGCGACTCGACGTGTGGAACGCCTCGGCACAGGTCGCCAACGATGTCCTCTGACATGCGCAGACAATCCCCGGGTCGTCCCCATGCCCTTCCGGCGGGAGGTACCCCCACCGCTCTGCCCCACAAGCGGGAGGTGCCCCCAGCCCGCCGGACCCTTCTGGTCTTCTGCGACTCGCTGTCGTATTACGGGCCGAGCGGCGGGCTGCCCGCCGATGATCCGAGGATATGGCCGAATATCGTTGCTACTCACCTGGGTTGGGACGTCGAGCTGATCGGGCGGATCGGCTGGACCTGCAGGGACATCTGGTGGGCCGCCACCCAGGACCCGCGGTCGTGGGCGGCGCTGCCAAGGGCCGGCGCGGCGATCTTCGCGACGGGCGGCATGGATTCGCTGCCGTCGCCGTTGCCGACCGCCTTGCGTGAGTTGATCCGGTACGTCCGGCCGGCGTGGCTTCGGCGCTGGGTGCGCGGTGGCTACGGCTGGATGCAGCCGCGGTTGTCGCCGATATCGCGAGCCGCCCTTCCGCCTCACCTGTCCGTGGAGTACCTCGAAATGACGCGTGGGGCCATCGATTTCAATCGGCCGGGCATACCGTTCGTCGCGTCGCTGCCGTCGGTCCACATCGCCCAGACGTACGGTAAGGCGCACCACGGCCGGGCCGGCACCGTCAAGGCGATCACCGAATGGGCCGGGCAACACGAGGTCCCCCTTGTCGACCTCGAGGCGGCGGTCGGAGAGCATGTCATGAGCG
This sequence comes from Mycobacterium sp., assembly GCA_025965975.1. Lineage (GTDB taxonomy): Bacteria > Actinomycetota > Actinomycetes > Mycobacteriales > Mycobacteriaceae > Mycobacterium. The sequence goes on from JAOPVX010000075.1 coordinate 8,760, forward strand.
GTCGAGGCAATCCCGACGGCATCCACTGGAATTTCGAGTCACACCAGGCGGTGGCCGAGCTGATGCTCAAGGCACTCGCAGAAGCCGGTGTGCAGCAAGAGGATTCGCGGTAGCCATGCCTGTCGTCGTGGTTACCGACTCGTCCTCGCGCCTGCAGTCAGACGAGCTCAAAGAGTTCGACATCCGGCAGGTGCCGCTGCACGTTCTCGTCGACGGGACCGATCTGCGCGACGGGGTGGACGACGTGCCCTACAACATCCACGACCGCCCGCGTGTCACCACCGCGGGCGCAACGCCTGTTGAGCTGGCCGAGACCTACCGACAGGCGCTGCGAGACAGCGGTGACGACGGGGTGGTGGCGGTCCATCTTTCGGCCGCACTGTCAAGCACGTACAGCTCGGCCGCGCAGGCGGCTCGTGAGTTCGGCTCGGCGGTGCGAGTGGTCAACTCGCGTTCGGCGGCGATGGGTGTCGGGTTCGCCGCTCTGGCCGCGGCGCGGTCAGCGGGCTCGGGTGGCGATCTCGATGCGGTTGAGGCCGCGGCGCGTTCGGCGGCGTCGCACGGGCATGTGTTCGTCGTCGTGCACCGACTGGACAATCTGCGGCGCAGCGGCCGGATCGGCACGGCCACGTCGTGGCTGGGCACCGCGGTGTCGCTGAAGCCGCTTCTGTGCCTCGACGTCGACGGGCGGCTGGTGCTGGATCAGCGGATCCGCACCATCACCAAGGCGCACACCGCGATGGTCGACCGGGTCGCCGAGGTCGTCGGGCAACGGCGGGCCGCGATCGCGGTACACCACGTCGACAACCACGACGCCGCAGACGAGATCGGTGCGGCACTGACAACCCGGCTACCCCAGATCGAGTCGCTCGTCGTCACCGATATGGGGTCGGTGCTGTCGATTCACGTCGGCGGCGGCGCGGTCGGTGTGGCCGTCCATATCGGCGATTCGGAGTGACACTGGTGTCCACGAAGCAGATGGCGCGTGACGAGCGCGAAGAGTTCGCCGCGCTGCTGGATGGATTGACGCCGCGGCAGTGGGAGAGTCCGACACTGTGCGAGCTGTGGCGGGTCCGCGACGTCGCTGTGCACACGGTCAGCTACGACGAGCTCAGCACCGCGGGCTTGGTTGGCCGCTTCCTGAAGGGTCGGCTCAACACCGACCGCATCAATGCAATTGGCGTCGCCGACTACGCCGACCGTGCGCCGGAGCAGATCACCGCGATGATCCGAGCTCATGCCGAACCGCACGGGCTGACCGGCGGTTTCGGCGGCAGGATCGCACTCACCGATGGCATGATTCACCAGCAGGACATCCGACGGTCGGTCGGCATACCGCGCACGATCGACCCGGAACGTCTGCGAACCGCACTGGATTTTGCGCGCTTCGCGCCGACCATCCGCGGTGCTTGGCGGGCTCGCGGTGTGCGACTCGTGGCCACCGACCTGGATTGGAGCCACGGCAGCGGACCGGAGGTCCGTGGCAGTGGCGAGGCGTTGCTGATGGCGATGGCCGGGCGCCGGGCCGCACTGGACGACCTCGACGGGCTGGGTAAAGCCAAGTTCGCCCAACGGCTTTGACCTCGGGCGCCAACACGCCAACACGCCAACACGCCAACACGCCAACAGTACGACTACACCGCGGCGCGGCCGGTGATCGGCGGCAGGTCCGCCAGCGTCACGATGCCCGGAGCGGCCGCGACGACCGCGGGCACCGCGTTGGTCACCGGCATCGCGGTGTAGATCATGCCCAGCCCCATGAATCCGGGTTCGGTCCAGTCCCTCGGCGGCAGGCAGTGCAGCACGGTGCGCATGTTGGGCAGGCCGAAGACCTGGATGACATGGCCGTGCTCGAGCGGTTTGGGCGGGGTGACGGCCTCACCCATTGTCCAGTTGAAGCCGACGCTGACGACGTTGCGGTCACCGACCCAGCCGCGGTGGTAGCCGTAGACACTGCCGACGGTGCCCTTCGGGATCTGCATGAACCCGAGATCGGTGTCGCCGGTGGCGGCCGTGAACTGCACGTCAAAGGTCATCTTGTCGAGCTTGGCGCCGATCGCGTCGGCCATCATCGCGGCCGATTCGGCGAAGACCTCGCTTTCCCGGCGAACGCTCTCGGCCAGGCCGGGGGTGTCGGGATCCTGCGAGAAGCCCATCGCTGTTTGGGTGCCTGCCGATTCGTATGTGGAGCAGTCCACCGACTCGGTGATGCGGATCTCGTCGACCCGCTCGCAGGACCCACTGAGCACCATGCCGACCATATTCGTCATGCCTGGGTGCGCGCCGCTGCCGAAGATTGTCGAATTGCCCTTCTCGCAAGCCTTCCGGATGCGTTCCAGGTCTTCCGGCGACTGCTTGCCGCCCGTGATCCAGGCCGCGCTCGAACACACGTTGACACCCGACTCGAGGAGCCGGGACAGCTCGTCGATGTCGGGCCACAGCGGGTTGTAGCAGCAGGCGTCGGGCTTGAGCGCGATCAGCTCGTCAATGTCGTTGGTGGCCGTCACCCCGGTGGGTTTGGGCCAGCCGGCCAGCTCGGCGGCGTCGACCCCCACCTTGTCTTCACCGTGGGCGTAGACACCGACCAGTACCATGTCGTCGCGTCCGATGATGGCGTGCAGCGACCGCCGCCCGATGTTGCCGGTCGTCCACTGAATCACGCGAAGGGGTTGGTCAACGGTATTCATTCGCAGAAATGTATACCTACATGTGGGTGCCGCCGTCGACACGCACCTCGGTGCCGGTGACGAAATAGGCGTCCGTCGAACCGAGCATCGCGACAACGGCGGCGACCGCGTCGGGGTTGGCGAAGATCCCGCCACCGTCGAGCGGCAGGCTCGGGATGATCTTGCCGAACAGCGAGTAGTCCGCATCGGCTGGCAGCCCGGGGCCGATGCTCTGTTTGGACTCGCCTGTCCCGTCGGTCATTCCGGAGGAGATCGATCCGGGCTGCACCGAGTTGAACCGAATGCCCTCCTTGGCGAACTCCAGTGCGAGCGCGTGTGTCATCGCTTGGATCCCGCCCTTGGAGGCCGCGTACGCGGACATGTACGGGTGCGCAAAGGCCGCCGAGGTGGAGCTGAAGTTGACCACCGCGGGCGCGTTGCCGGCCCGCAGTGCGGGGATGGCCTCGCGGGTTACCAGGAACGTGCCGATGAGGTTTATCCGCAACACCTGCTCGAAGTCGGCGAGCGTGGTTTCCACGAAATGAGCCGACCGCAAGATCCCGGCGACATTGACCAGGGTGTCCAAGCCGCCGAGGGCCTGCACCGCATGGGCCACGCCGTCCCGTACTGATTGCTCGGCGCCGACGTCCATGACGACAGTGGTGAGCCGATCACCGTGCGGCTCGGCGTTCGCGATGGTGTCCTTCAGCCCAGACTCGCTGATGTCGGCGGCGACCACCCGGCCGCCTTCGTCCAATATGCGCAGCGCGGTCGCCTGCCCGATGCCGGAACCACCGCCGGTGATCAGGACACGACGGTCGCTGTATCGCTGAAGAGATGCCATAGGCAGATACTCCTGGGCGGGATGCGAGTTGTCAGCCCCTTGTCCCTTTCGCCACCATGTGCTTGGCGGCGAGATGGCTGAACAGCATCGACGCCCCGATCGGACTGCCGCCGCCGGGGTAGGAGGTTCCGGTGACCGCGGCCATCGTGTTGCCCGCGGCGTACAGCCCATCGATCGGGTTGCCGTCGGTGTCGAGCACGCGCGCGTGGGAATCGGTGACGAGTCCGCCCTTGGTGCCCAAATCGGAAAGCCCGAACGCGGCGGCATGAAACGGGGCCGTCTCGATCGGCACCATCGGTGACCGGCCGCCCGAGAACGCGCGATCGTAGGCCTCGTCACCTCGGCCGAAATCCTCATCGACACCCGCGGCGACGAACTCGTTGAACCGCTTCACCGTCGACACCAGGTTCTCGGCGTTCACACCGATTTTCGCCGCCAACTCGGGCAGAGTGTCGGCGGTACGCCACAGACCGGCCTCGATGTACTGGTCGGGCTCGACCATCGACACATTGGTGGCCTTCACCGGCGGAACCACGCCCTCCCGGTTGTCGTAGATCATCCAGTAGGGCAACGTCATTGCACCGCGTGCCATCCGGTCGATGATCGTTTTGCCGATCCGGTCGTAGGGTGCCGACTCGTTGACGAACCGCTTCCCGTCTTGAGTGACGAAGATCCCGCCGGTGAACCACAGCGAGAACGCTGAGCGCCCGTCGGGATGGGTGAACCCCGGCGACCACCACGCCTGGTCCATGAGGTCGATCGCTGCGCCTGCGGCCATTCCCGCCTCGAGGGCCAGCCCCATATTGCCCGGCGCGCCCATCGTGTCCCGCACATCACCGGGCACTCCGAAGCGCCGGCGCAGCGCGGGATTGTTTTCGAAACCGCCCGCCGCAAGAAGCACACCGGCGCGGGCCCGGATTGCGCGCCGACGGCCGTGCTCCTCGACGACGGCACCGGCAACGCCTTCGCTCGAAGTGACCAACTCCACCAGCGGACTGTCGAGGTGCAACGATGCGTGCGGATTTGAGGTGATCGCCGACAGCAGCCGGCCGATCAGGGCCCGTCCGCCGATGAGGTACTTAGGTGTCTCGGTGCCGAGGCGTTCTCTGTCCAACGGCCCGCGCACCAGGTGCGCCAGCTCGCCGAGGCGTTCGGCGGGAAGCGGTTTGGACACGGTGTGACGCAGACCGTCGAGGCGTGCGTGCGGCAACCCGCCAAAATAATCCGGCCACGGCAGCACGTCGAACTCGAAGTGATCGTCTTGTTCGAGGTACGCGATCAGGTCGCTGCCCCGGTATACGTAGGTGCGCTGCAGCTCCACCGGGGTGCGATCACCGACCGCGGCGTGGAAATAGGCGAACGCGGCATCGAGGGTGTCGTCGCTACCTGCGCGCCGCAGGACCGGGTTGCACGGGAACCACATGCCCCCTCCGCCGGAGTATGCGGTGGTGCCGCCGAACTGGTCGCTGGCCTCGACAACCATGACGGACAGCCCTTCGCGGGCGGCCGTGTACGCGCCGACCAGCCCGCCGCCGGATCCGGCGACGATGACGTCGGTTTCGTCGTGCCACACGCCCCTAGCTTGACTGAATCCGGCTTCCCGGTGAGCTGAACGGAGCATGCTGGTGGATGACCCAGCCATCGAGATCGAGGACGGTATTGGCGATGACGGCGCAGGTGGACACCGACGAAATTCGGCAGATCGAAGCCGAGGCGGCCCCGTCCCGGTTCGCCCGTGGCTGGCACTGCCTGGGGCTGACCAGGGACCTCGGTGACGGTAAGCCCCACGCCATCCACGCGTTCAACCAGAAGCTCGTTGTCTTCCGCAGCGGTGACGGCAGGATCAACGTGCTCGACGGCTACTGCCGACACATGGGCGGGGACCTCACGCAAGGCGAGGTGAAGGGCAACGAGATCGCATGCCCCTTCCATGACTGGCGTTGGGGCGGCGACGGTCGGTGCAAGAGCGTTCCGTACGCCCGGCGGGTACCCAGACTCGCCCGCACCGCGACGTGGACCACGCTGGAGCAGGACGGGATGTTTTTCGTCTGGAACGATCCCGAGCACAACCCGCCGCCGCCCGAGGTGACGATTCCGCGGATCGAGGGCGCGACGAGCGACGAGTGGACCGACTGGCATTGGTACACCACGCACGTCAAAAGCAACTGCCGCGAGATCATCGACAATGTCGTGGATATGGCACATTTCTACTACGTGCATGGTTCTCTGCCAACGTATTTCAAGAACATCTTCGAAGGTCACATCGCCACCCAGTACATGAACAGTGGCGTCCGCCCGGACGTTGGAACTCCTGACGGGCCTAAGATGCTCGGCACCACCTCGGTGGCGTCATACTTCGGCCCGTCGTTCATGATCGACGACCTGACGTACCACTACGAGGACGGCGATCAAAAGTCCATCCTGATCAACTGCCATTATCCGATCGATGCCAATTCCTTTGTGTTGCAATACGGCATCATCGTCAAGAAGTCCGAGATGCTGCCCGACGATGCGGCGATGCAGACCGCGATCGGCTTTGGGGACTTCGTGAAGGTGGGTTTCGAACAGGACGTCGCGATCTGGAAGAACAAGGCGCGCATCGACAACCCGCTGTTGTCTGAGGAGGACGGACCGGTATATCAGCTTCGGCGGTGGTACGAGCAGTTCTACGTCGATGTCGCCGGCGTAGCGCCGGACATGGTCGACCGCTTCGAATACGAGGTGGACACCACGCACGCGCGCGAGGAGTGGCTGAAGGAGGTCGAGGCGAACCTCGCCTCGATGTCGGCGGGAACCGGCCTGTGACCGTCCGGACCGACAACCGGCTCGCCGACGCTCCGATGGTGCCGGTGACGTGCAGGCGCTGTGGGGCAGAAGTGATGGCGCGCAAGAGCAGTTGGCAGCAGACGAGCGTGCAGTGGGATGCGGCCGCGCTTTCTCGGTGCCCGCAGCGTCGCGAGGCTCGAGTGCTCTCGGCGCACGGCACGCGGAGCGTCTTCCTGTCGTGCTCGGAGTTGCGCGAGTCGATTCTCAACGCCATAGTCAGCGGCGCGCTCCCGGTGCTCGACGACGGTGATCAACCCTTGGCCGCGGAGCGCCCGGCGCGGCGGCCATAGAAGCTGCCGTCACCGAGCGAGACACCGCTGGCGTAGCCCCACGCAGCAAGGCCGGAGGTGGCGCGACCGGCGGCGAACAGCCCGGGAATCGGATCACCGCTGACATGAAGCACCTCGGCGTCGAGCGTGGTCAGCAGCCCGCCGAGGGTGAACCCGGCGCAACTGGCACGCAGATCGATCGCCCCGACCGGTGTGCCGATCGGCCTGCACCATTCGGGTTTCTTGTGCAGCAGCGGATCCTCGCCGCGCTCGGCCGCAGCGTTGTAAGCCCCGACCGTCGACTGCAGGGACCCGGTCGGCAGCCCGATGTCGGCTTCCAGCTCGGCGACCGTCTCGCACACCCATGTCGCCGGGCGCTTGAGGAACGGGGTCGCCGACGTCGCGGCCATGGCCTCCTCCTGCGCGTCACCGTCGATGATCAGGTACGCCACGTCGTCCTGCTGGTAGAGCGTGAGCTGCCCGATCCTGCCGGAGTACATGTCCTCGGGGACGTAACGCTGACCCCGCGCGTTGACGAGGATGCCGCGGACGATCTGCTGCGGGTCGATAAGGAACGCCACCTCGGTGGCGTCCATGTGGGCCAGGTCGGCGCCGAGTGCCTGGGCCATCCGGATGGACTGCCCGTCGTGTTGTTCGATGGACGCGGCGGGCCGGCCGACGATGCGGGGCGCGTACTGGGCGACCATCGCGTCGTTGTAGGCGAAGCTGCCCGAGGCCAGCACGACGCCGCGGCGCGCGCGGACGGCGAGCGCCTTTCCGTACTGGCGGGCGAGGAGTCCGGCGACGCGGCCGTCGGTCTGCACCACGAGTGACGATGCGTGCACGTCGTAGACCGGTCGAACGCCAACCGAGGTGGCGGTGTCGACGAGCGGCTTCATGAGCATGAAGCCGCCGCTCTTCTCGCCGACTCGCTTACCCGACATCTGCGGGACGTGTCCGCGCGGTGCGGGTTTCGCGATGGTGTTGAACGGGAACGCGTTTTCCCCGCCGGTGAACATCAGCCCCTCGTCGCCGGGCGGCTCCCAGCCCGGCTCGCCCCAGAATTCCGGCTTGAACGGGACGCCCCACCGCACCAGCCAGTCGAAGTGGTCGACGCTGCCCGCGCAGTAGTCGGCGATCCGGTTCTCGTCGGCGCCCGGCCCCATGGCGACGTTGAGGAATGCCGACATGTTGTCGACGGAATCGTCGAAGCCGCAGGCCTGTTGCAGTCCGGTGCCCCCGCCGAGGTAGATGAACCCGCCCGCCATCGCGGCGGCCCCGCCCCAGCCACCGGTTCGCTCGAGCACGAGGACGTCGGCACCGGCCGACGCGGCCTCAACCGCGGCGGCGGCGCCAGCGATCCCGTACCCGGCGATCACGACATCGGCTTCGAAATCCCAGTTCGCGATCTGATCAGCTGGCGTGGGGCGCACGTCTGCACTTATCGTCACGGACGGATCGCCACCGGCAGCTCGCCCGTCCACTGGTGGCCCCAGTAGCTGTCGGCGGTGATTTCCTCTGCGGTGTAATACGTTTCGTCAACCCGCATGCCGTCCGTGCCGAACTCGATGTCCCACCCCCCGGGTGCGCGCACGTAGAACGACACCATCTTGTCGTTGGTGTGCCGTCCGAGCGTCGACGACAGCTGGAAGCCCTCGGCGTTCACCCGGTCCAGCGCAAGCCCGACCGCGTCGAGGCTGTCGACCTCGACCATGATGTGGACCAGTCCGGGCGCGCCTCCGCGGGCGGCCGGGCAGACGGCGAGGCTGTGGTGTCGCTCGTTCACGCCGAGAAACCTGATCCGCACCGGGCCGTACTGCGGTGGTGCTGGCACCCGCCACGCGCCGCGGGAGACAAAACCCAGCACGTCGGTGTAGAAATCGAAGGCGGCGTTGGGATCTATTGCGGGCAGGACCACGTGCCCCAATCCCTGTGCACCGGTGACGAACCGGGCGCCGAACGGCGTGACGACGGGGCTGTGGTCGAGGACCGCCCCGTGAAACACCTCGATCGTGGTTCCGCTGGGGTCGGCGAACGTGATGGCCTCCTCGACGCGCCGGGCGTCGGCCTCTTCCTGCGGAAGTGGTTTGACGCCAACACCCGCGGACTGCAGCGTTTCGGAAACGCGAAGCAGCGCAGGCCGGTCCCGGACCTCCCATCCGATGGTGACGACTTCATCGGTTTCCCCTTGGGTCACTACGATCCGCGCGGCGCGCTCGTCCATGCGTAGGTAGAGGGCGGATTCGTCAGGACCGGTTCCCTTGGCGAATCCGAGCACGCCGAATGCGAACGCGCGCCAGCGGTCGATGTCGTTGGTCTGAACCTGGATGTAACCGAGGCTCTTGATATCAGCCATTGTGTTGTCCCGTTCTCGATCAGATCAGGCCCGCCAGCGGACCCTCGGGCTGGACACCGAACGAGCTGAGCGCCGAGGCGTGGAAGGTGGTGCCGGGCACGTGGATTGCGTGGGCGAGTCCGGCGTGGGCGTCTCGCCAGTAACGTTGCAGCGGCTTGTCCATCCGCAACGCGTTGCCACCGGAGCGGGAGAAGATCTGGTCGACGGCCATCACGGCGCGCCAGGCCGAACGCACCTGTGTCCGGCGGCCTGCCGCGCGGTCGGCGAACGACACCTCGGTGCCGGAGTCCACCAAGTCGTAGATCCGGTCGACGTTGGCGAGCAGCTCCTGGCGCGCCGCGTTGATGTCGGCGGCCGCTTCACCGATCGCATACATGACGTAGGGGTCGTCCTTGATCGCCGTCCCCGCGGCGCCGACACGGTCGCGCTGATAGTCCAGGTGGGCGGCGAGCGCACCCTCGGCGATCCCGATCACCGCCGAGGTGATGCCGAGCGGGAACATCGTCGACCATGGCATCAGGTACAACGTCTCGGTCATCCCCGCCTTGCGCTGGGCGGTGCCGTCCATCACCTCGGTGGCATTCATCGTCCGGTACTCAGGCACGAAGGCATCCTTGACGATGATGTCCTTCGATCCTGTTCCCCTCAGGCCCACCACATTCCAGGAGTCCTCGACGATCTCGTAGTCCCTGCGTGGCAGGATCATGTGCAGCATCCTAGGCGGCATGAGCGGTCTGCCGTCCGCGTCACCGACCATGGCGCCCAGGAAGATCCAGTCGCACGCATCGGTTCCCGAGCTGAATTGCCAGCGGCCGTTGAAGATGTAGCCCCCGTCGACCGGTTTCGCCACACCCTGCGGGGCGTAGGGAGAGGCAACCCAAGTGTCGGTATCGGTGCCCCAGATCTCTTCAGCGACCTTTGGGTCGGCGTAGCCGAGCTGGTAGGGGTGTACACCCACGACACCGGTTATCCATCCCGACGCCGGATCCAGTGACGCGACCGCCATCACCGTCTCGGCGAACTCGTGAGGATGCACCTCGAAGCCGTTGTACTGCTTGGGTTGCAGCAGCCTTATCGCGCCGACGGCCTTGAGTGCCTTGACCGTCTCGTCGGGCAGTTGGCCGAGCCGCTCCGCCTCCAACGCCTGCTCGCGCAAGTGCTCGGCGATCGCCGCCACCCTGTCGAGAACCCTGTCGGCCATGATGTGTCCTTATCTGTCGGCGCTAGGAGATGGTGGACCCCGCCGAAGCCATCATGGCTCGCTGTCCCGATCAGCGGAACCGGAATCGGGTTCGCTAGCTATCGCGCAGCAGAAAAGCCAGTACTGCGGCTTCGAACGCCGCCTTGGCCTCGATCATCGCCCAGTGCCCACAGTTGGGAAACACGTGCAACTCGGCGTTGGGAATCGTGCGCATTGGGATCAACGCCATGTCCAGCGGGCTGACCCGGTCATCGCGCCCCCATGTCAACAGCGTCGGCGCCTTCACCTTGTGCATCATCGCCCATGGCATCGGGGCATCCGATGCGCGCATCGCTGCCATCATCTGGCCGAAGGCGGCCTTACCGTACATACGGCGAGCGCTCGCCAACGTGGGCGGGTCGGTGGCCAATGCCCAGCGCTCCTCGATCAGCTCATCGGTCACCAGTGCGGGGTCGTACACCATCGAATGCAGCCAGTCGACCAGCCGTTGGCGAGTCGGATTCTCGGTGAACTCCTGCAACAACCTGATGCCTTCGCTCGGGCCAGGGCTGAATACATTTGTTCCGATTCCGCCGATCGTGACAAGGCGTCGAACCTTGGCCGGGTGCCGGATCGCGTAGTTGATGCCGACACCGCCGCCCATGGAATTGCCGATGATGTCAACGGAGTCGAGTCCCAACGCTTCGACAAAGGTGACCGCTGCACCCAGTGCGGTCACCATCGGGTGACCGCCGAAGTCGTCGCTGACGCCGAAACCGGGGAATTCCAGAATTAGGCAACGGAAATGCTTGCCGAATGTGTCGAGCATGCCGCGGAAGTTCCGCCAGCCGGTGACACCGGGACCGGAGCCGTGTAGAAGCAGCAGGGGAGGGCCCTCGCCCGCCTCGTGATAGCGCAGGGCACCCGCGTCGGTGGAAATCTCACGAAGCGTGCGGTCGTAGGTCAGTTCCTCTGCCATCACCGATCCCGTCGCTGACAAATGGGCCATACCTCAGATTGGCATCGTGACACACCGCCACGCAGTCGCTGTTCCGATCAGCGGGCCAGTGTTACTGGTCCATTTGAGATTTCATGGCGAAGGGGCACCCCTTGTGGGGGTGCCCCTTCGTATTTGGGCGGTCTACTTGACGTCGACGTAGATCGTCTTGCCGATGACCGTGGTGCCGAAATTGTCACCGGGGCTACCGGAATCGGTTCGGCTGTAGGTCTGGCCGGGCCGCACGGCGACCACGGTGGCCTGATCCAGCGGGGTCGAACCGACGCGGTTCACGATCACGTGGTAGCCGTCGGCGTGCAGCTGGTTGATGGTGTCCTGGGCGTTGCCTGGACCGGTCGGGGCGGCCCCCGCCGGTGCGGCAAGGCCGAGGATCGCGGCGGTCAATCCGCCGGCAAGGACAGATGTGAATGTCGCCGCCCTCGCGGCTCCAGTCGCAAATCCGAACTTCTTCATTGTTGCTGCCTTCTTGTTTCGTCTTCTTCATTTGTTTCGAGCCGTGGCATGGGTGTCGCGGTTCGGACGCTGCGCAGCTGTTTTCTTTAACCAACAAGATCACCGCTTTCATTCCACTGGCAGAATTTGATCGGCGGTTGGCAGCAACAAATCTGTTGACGCATGTGCATGCTGGCGGCGACGCCATCGGCACCGACTGGCATGATCAACCGATGGTGCTCAGCCATACCGAATCGCCGACCGTGCACCGGCTGCCGGCGACCCCGTCGACCGTGCACTGGGGCTACTTCGACCCGCGCCTTCCGCCGGTACTCACCGTCGCCTCCGGCGACTTGGTGGCGATCGAGACCCTGACCCACCACGCAGGCGATGCACCCGACCTCCTGATGGACGGGGGCATCAGCGACGTTTTCGACCGCGTCACCGACCGCGGCCCCGGTCCGCATCTACTCACCGGCCCGATCGCCGTCGACGGTGCCCGTCCGGGAGACGTGCTGCAGGTCGACATCCTGGAGGCCACACCGCGGCTGCCGTATGGCTCCAACCTGGCGGCGCACTGGGGCTATCTGTACGGCGAGATCCCGGTCGAGCGGGTGACCATCTACGAAATCGACAGCGATGCCAGCCTCGGCCGGGCCCTGTTCGCGTACGACTGGACCGCGACACCGCTGGCGGATCAGCCAGGAACAATCGTCAGCCCCGATAACGACGCACGCCAGCCCGCGCTGCCCGGCGTCGTCGTGCCCTTGCGCCCGCATTTCGGCACCATGGGCGTGGCCCCGGCCAAGGCGGAGCGCGTGTCATCGGTGCCACCAGGCGACCACGGCGGCAATGTCGACAACTGGCGCATTGGGGCAGGCGGACGGATGTACTACCCGATCCAAGTGCCCGGCGCACTGCTGTCCGCAGGCGATCCCCACGTCTCGCAGGGCGACGGCGAAATCAGCGGCACCGCGCTTGAGGCATCATTGAATGGTCTGCTGCGCTTGACCATTCGCCGCGACCTGCCGTTCACCGTTCCGGTGCTCGAGACCTCCACCGAACTGCTGGTGCACGGGTTCGGCGACACGCTGGACGAGGCGATGAAGTATGCGGCACTGCGCACACACGGCATTCTGCAGAGCTACCTTGGGCTTTCGCGTGCGGACGCCTACTCGTTCATGTCCGTCGCCGCCGACTTCACCGTCACTCAGGTGGTCGACCAGCGTCAGGGCGTGCACGGCCGCATCGACAAACGCTGCTTCCCACGCTGGACGGGGATACCGGGGTGAGCGCCAACGCGATTCGCTCGTTCACGTTCACTCCCGCCGATGGCGTGCCACCGGCCGTCGCGCCGTTCGCCCACGCCACAGCCGCCGGGCCCACGTTGTACGTGACGGGCCAGATGCCGACCGACGTCACCGGCGCCGTGGTCGGCGATTACGTCGCGATCCAGACCGATCAGGTGCTGCGCAACCTGCTGCGGGTCACCGAGTTGTGCGGCGGGGGACTGGCCGATGTCGTTTCGGTCCGCGCCTACCTTCTGGACTGGAATGACTACGGTGCCTTCAACGCCGCCTACACGGCCTGGTTTACCGACCGGCTGCCGTCGCGCACGTGTGTCGGTGTCACCGGTCTCGCGGTGGGTGCCCTCGTGGAGATCGAGTGGGTGTGCTGGCGAAGCGACGGCTGGAGGGCCACAATCGGGTCATGAGGCCTGCGGGGCCGAATGACTGCCGCGGGTTGGTCCCTCGAGGAGGACACCATGAGCATCCTCTACACACTGGCAGTGGCCGGGGCGGCCTGCCTCGGAACGATCTGGCTGACCCTGCAGAACATCCGGGTCATCAAGCAGTTCGAACGGGGCGTCGTGTTCCGGTTCGGGCGGTTGCAGAACCGCGTTCGCCAACCGGGGCTGGCCATGCTGATCCCGATCGCCGATCGCCTGCAGAAGGTGAACATGCAGATCATCACGTTGCCGGTGCCAGCCCAAGACGGCATCACCTGCGACAACGTGACCGTGCGCGTCGACGCGGTCATCTACTTCAAGGTGGAGGATCCGGTGCGCGCGGCGGTCGACGTGCAGGACTACATGTCCGCCATCGCGCAGGTGGCGCAGACCTCCCTGCGCTCGATCATCGGAAAGAGCAACCTTGACGACCTGCTGTCCAACCGCGAACTGCTCAACCAGGGCCTCGAGCTGCTGATCGACAGCCCCGCGCTGGGCTGGGGCATCCACATCGACCGTGTCGAGATCAAGGACGTCGTGCTGCCCGACTCGATGAAACGCTCGATCGCCAGGCAGGCCGAGGCCGAGCGTGAGCGACGGGCCCGCGTCATCACCGCCGACGGCGAACTGCAGGCGTCCGAGAAACTCGCCCAGGCCGCCGCGGTGATGTCGGTAGAGCCGGCGGCGCTGCAGCTGCGGCTGCTGCAGACCGTCGTCGAGGTCGCCGCCGAGAAGAACTCCACGCTCATCCTGCCGTTCCCGGTCGAGCTGCTGCGATTCCTGGAACGTTCGACACCGGAACGCGGCGAGGAGGCGACCGCCTCCACCAACGGCGAGACGCCGGAACTGACCGCGCCAAAGGTTCCCGACGATGTTCGCGGCATCTCGCTCGACGAACCGCTGAAGGGACGGCCATCCGGCCAGAACGCCTAGCACTGGCAAACGTTTGGGGCATGATCGCCTCATGTCTTTGGACGCCGCTACCGTCAGCCGCTGGATCGATGAATATATCGACACCTTCGCCGCCTGCACCCGAGGCGATCGGGACATGTCCGTGCTGCTGAGCCACTACGGTGTCCCGCTGATCGTGACCAGTGACGACGGTGTCATCACGGTGATGACCGACGACGAAGCGGCCGCGGTGATGCAGAGCCTTGTCGACGGCCTGCGGGCCAACGGCTATGACCACACCGATGTGCTGCATTCGGAAGTGTCGGTACTCAACGCCGTCTCGGCGCTCTACCGTGGCACCTTGTCCCGCCGCAACCGCGATGGCGGGGAAATCGACTGCCCCACAATCACTTATCTCGTTACCGACGACGTCGCCGGGTTACAAATTGTATCGCTGGCAACTCACGGGTAATGGTTAGAGCGGCGTGCGCGCGGTCGGCGCGGCGTCGTCGAGCGCCGCGGGCGTTGTCAGATCCAGGTCGACGACCATGGATTCCAGTGCCGCGCCCCAGCTTTCGTAATAGGGGCGCTGAGGGGCCTTGGCGATCTCGTCCATCAACCGCAGGCGAAACGCGTCCCACGGCAGACCGAGCTTGTCGACAAGGGTGACCGCGATCGCCAACGCGCGTGCCTGCCACGGTGCTTCGAAGACGAGCTCGCCGTTGTCGCGGGGCAGCGACGCGTCGTCGAACGGTGCGCCGGTCATAGCCGCTGCACACCGATCATCGAGTCGCGGGTGACGATCGCGGCGAGCTGCTCCTCGGACATGTCCGCCGTCCCGTCCGGCCGCATCGGCAACACCAGATAACGTGCCTCGGCGCTGGAATCCCACACCCGGATCTCGACGTCGGCGGGGATCACCGTGCCCATCTCGGCGAGCAGCTTGCGCGGTTCGCGCACGGCCCGCGCCCGGTAGGCAGGCGCCTTGTACCACTTCGGCGGCAGCCCGAGCGTGGGCCACGGGTAGCACGAGCACAGCGTGCACACCACGAGGTTGTGCACGTCTGGGGTGTTCTCGACGACGACCATGAGCTCGCCTTGGGGCCCGTCGAAGCCGAGTTCGGCGATCGCCGCGGTGCCGTCCGCGAGGAGTCGCTCCTGGTAGGACGGGTCCGACCACGCCAAGGCCACCACCTTCGCGCCGTTCATCGGACCGAGGTTGTCCTCGAAATGCTGGACGATCTGGTCGAGGGTGTCGGTGTCGAGGATGCCCCTTTCCACGAGCACCGACTCGATCGCGGCGACCCTGGCTTCGATCGGTGCCAGCTCGGCGGGGTGGTGGTCAGCCGTCATTGCGGGTCCTCGAGGTAGCGCTCGAACAGGTCGACGTGCATGACTTCGCCGTCGGCTCCGGCCTCGCCCCACAACTCGCGTGACGTGAAGCGCACCGAATAGAGGGGATCGGTCACGGATCCGCCGCCGTGGGCCTCGATGTCGTCGATGGTGAACGCACCGTCGACGCGCACGACCGTGCCGCGCCTGCCCTGCACGTAGCGCGGCGCGCGCGTATGTCCCGGCGGATGCCACTCGCGAACGCGGACGTCGTCGCCGAGCGCGTAGCGCGGCTCCGTGCGATCGGTGAGGTCCTCGGGCAGTAAACCGCGATCGGGCCGGGAGAGCGGGAAGCGTCCGCCGGCGCGGTGCTCCAGTTCGTCTTGCGTCGCGAAGCCCGATTCGACGGCCAGCGTCGTGACACCGGTCAGCCAGTGCTCGTAGTACGGTGACGACAGATAATGCGCGGGATCCATGCGCTCGATCGAATGGCGGAACCGTCCGCCGGGACCGCCCAGTGCACCGATTGAACCGACCATTAGCCGAAAGACCCGGCGCTCCCACGGTTCGCGAAAGAACGGCTCGGCGTCCTCGTGCTCGACCGGGCCGAACCCGTCCAGGCCGCCGAGGTCGTGCACGCCGTCCACGCCGAGCATCCTACGGTGATCGTCTTGTGGAGATTCGAACTTTCGGCCGCTACGGCGAGCTAGCCGCCGACCACAAGCCGCCTCCACTCGAGCACTTCCCTTCCCGCGCGTCATCATTTGTTGACGCCCCCGAGAAGCTGCATCGGGCAGGCCGCACCCTCCGCGACTTATTCCTGAACCTCCGCCGGCTGCTCCATGGACAACGCGACGCCAAGAGCGAGGAAGAAGACGATGAACAGCGGCCCGCCGAGGTAGAAGTTCATCGCGCCGCCGGGGGAGATGAAGCTGGCCGGCGGGCCGATGATCGTGATCGTCTCGATCAGCTGCTCGACGGCGAACACCGCGGCCAAAATGCCGAGCCATCGCGGGAATCGACCATCGTTGGCCGCCAACAAGATTGGTGCCGCCACCATGATGTCGGCGACCGTCAGGATCGGCCCCCACATGGTGGCGATGTCTGTGATGGTGCGCGCGGTCGCCGATCCGAGTTGGTCGGGATGCAGGGCGAGCCCCGCCGTGAACCACGTCGCGATGAACACCTCGACGACCACGACGGCAGAGCCGATGGTGAACATATAGCCCGGCGGGCCTGTGAGGCGATCACGCGCATACCCGAGCACCACGACCAACGCCAACGACCCGAACGTCACCAACAGCGCCTGCATTCGCATCGCACCGGAATGCTCGTTTACGTGCGAGACGATGTCGTAGCCCGGCTTGTCAATGCCGGGCAGCGTCGGAACGGTAAGCAGCGCAGCGGCGAACAACACCGCAAACGCGATACCAGCGATCATCGGAATACGACGATCCATATCGAGTCACTGTAGACAACGCGGCTCCCCACAGACTGGATTTCATCCACAGGAAGCCGCCGCCGGCGACGCCAACGGCCGCTTCACCGGTGTCGGGGCTGTCGGGCGACCATGACACGATCGTGGGGTGAGCGATGAGGCCGCGGGCCTGCACCTGGTGTTGGGCGACGAAGAGCTGCTCGTCGAGCGTGCCGTCGCCGCCGTCCTTCGGCAGGCGCGCAAGCGGGCCGGCACCGACGACGTGCCGGTGGATCGGTTGCGCGCCGGCGAGGTCAGCACTTCCGAGCTGGCCGAGCTGCTGAGCCCGTCACTGTTCGCCGACGAACGCGTGGTGGTGCTCGAGGCCGCCGCGGAGGCGGGCAAGGATGCGGTCAGCCTGATCGCGGTCGCCGCCGCCGACCTGCCCCCTGGCACCATGCTGATCGTCGTCCACGCCGGCGGCGGCCGCGCCAAGGCGCTGGCCGATCAACTGAAAAACCTTGGTGCACAGGTACATCCGTGCGCGCGCATCACGAGGGCCAGCGAGCGAGCCGACTTCGTCCGCCACGAATTCCGTGCGCTGAAGGTCAAAGTCAGCGACGACACCGTCACCGCCGTGCTCGACGCGGTCGGCTCCGACATTCGCGAGCTGGCCGCTGTCTGTTCGCAGTTGGTCGCCGACACCGACGGCACCGTCGATGCCGCCGCGGTACGTCGGTATCACTCCGGCAAGGCCGAGGTGAAGGGCTTCGACATCGCCGACAAGGCCGTCGTTGGCGATGTCGCCGGAGCCGCCGAGGCGCTGCGCTGGGCGATGATGAGGGGCGAACCGCAGGTCGTGCTGGCCGACGCGCTGGCCGAGGCCGTGCACACCATCGCAAGGGTGGCGCCGATGTCGGGCGACCCGTACCGGCTGGCCGCCGAATTGGGCATGCCGCCGTGGCGGGTGCAGAAAGCGCAAAAGCAGGCACGACGGTGGTCGCGGGCATCTGTCGCCGAAGCCATGCGGCTGGTCGCGACGCTGAACGCGGATGTGAAGGGGGCCGCCGCCGACGCGGACTACGCGCTGGAGGCGGCGGTCAGGAAAGTAGCCGAACTCGCGGCCGATAGCGGCGGGTGAGCTTGTTGAGCGCTCAGATCCTGTTCAGAGCGCGCGAGAGCGCCGACTTGCGGTTGGCAGCCTGATTCTTGTGGATGACGCCCTTGCTGGCGGCCTTGTCCAGCTGGCGGTTGGTCGACACCAGCAACTCGGCGGCCTTGTCCTTGTCGCCCGACTCGACGGCCTCCCGGAATCCACGGACCGCCGTGTGAAGCGATGACTTCACCGACTTGTTGCGCAGTCTGCGGCGCTCGTTGGTGCGATTGCGCTTCTCCTGCGACTTGATGTTGGCCACGCGTGTATTCCTTCGTAAATCTCGACGGGATTGCTTAAGTCTGTGTGAGGTGCCCGGCGACGGGCAGCGAGTGTTCACGGTACCAGCGCGCCCCCGAATCTCCCAAAGCGATGCCCACTGGCCTGCCGAAACGGCTCAGGTGGTGCAGCATGTGATGGGTGAGCCTTCGAACCTTGCCGACCGAGACCGCACGGACGTCGCGCACCAACTCGCGGACGCGTAAACGGTACGAGGGCATCTTCGACGGCTACAACAGTCTGGGTAGCTATTCGCAGGCCTTCGACGAGATGTTCGACGGGCAGGGCAATGTCCGCGGGCCGTACAAGGGCATCTTCAACGAGCTTGCTCCGTCGGATGCGTCCGAACTGGAGGCGCGCGCCGATGCGCTGGGTCGCGCGTTCGTCGACCAGGGCATCACGTTCTCGCTGTCGGGTCAGGAACGCCCGTTCCCGCTGGATCTCGTGCCGCGGGTGATCTCAGCGGCCGAGTGGACGCGGCTCGAGCGCGGCATCACGCAGCGGGTCAAGGCCCTTGAGCACTATCTCGACGACATCTACGGCGAGCAGGAGATCCTGCGCGACGGGGTCATCCCGCGGCGGCTGGTGACGTCCTGCGAGCACTTCCATCGTGAGGCTGTGGGCATCGTCCCGCCCAACGGCGTACGCATCCACGTCGCAGGCATCGACCTCGTCCGCGACGCACAGGGCAACTTCCGGGTGCTCGAGGACAACCTGCGCTCGCCCTCGGGCGTCTCCTACGTGATGGAGAACCGGCGCACGATGGCGCGAGTCTTCCCGAACCTGTTCGCCACCCACCGGGTGCGCGCCGTCGGCGACTACTCGTCGCACCTGCTGCGGGCACTGCGCAACGCCGCGGCGTCCAACGAGGCCGATCCGACCGTCGTCGTGCTCACGCCAGGCGTCTACAACTCGGCCTATTTTGAGCACTCGCTGCTCGCCCGCCAGATGGGCGTGGAACTCGTCGAGGGCCGCGACCTGTTCTGCCGCGACAACACCGTCTACATGCGCACCACCGACGGTGAGCGGCAGGTCGACGTCATCTACCGCCGCATCGACGATGCCTTCCTTGACCCGATGCAGTTCCGGCCCGACTCGGTGCTCGGTGTAGCGGGCCTGCTCAACGCCGCACGCGCAGGCAACGTCGTCATCTCCAGCGCGGTGGGCAACGGCGTCGGCGACGACAAGCTGGTCTACACCTATGTGCCGACCATCATCGAGTACTACCTCGGGGAGAAGCCCCTGTTGGCCAACGTGGACACCTACCGGTGCTGGCTGGACGACGAACGCGCCGAAGTGCTCGACCGGGTCGACGAACTGGTCATCAAGCCCGTCGAAGGCTCAGGGGGGTACGGCATCGTGTTCGGCCCTGAAGCGTCCGAGAAGGAGCTCGCCGTGATCACCAAGAAGGTCCGCAGCGACCCGCGCGGCTGGATCGCCCAGCCGGTCGTGCAGCTGTCCACCGTGCCCACCCAGATCGACGACAAGCTGGCACCCCGCCACGTCGACCTGCGACCGTTCGCCGTCAACGACGGGGACAAGGTGTGGGTGCTGCCAGGTGGCCTGACCCGCGTCGCGCTGCCCGAGGGCTCGCTGGTGGTCAACTCGAGCCAGGGCGGCGGCTCCAAGGACACCTGGGTGCTGGCGTCGCGCGCGTCGGTGGCCGACCGCGAGCTCGCCGCCGCCGAGGTGGTGCGGTCCCTACCCAAGACGACCAAGGGCCCCAAGGCCGAGAACGGGTCGGACGGGTCGTCCCAACAACGCCAGCAACAGCAATCGCAGGTGCTGGGGCCGACGGACAGTTCGCAGCAGAGCCAGCAGCAACAGCAGGCGGTGATGGACTGATGTTGGCGCGCAACGCCGAATCGCTGTACTGGATCGGCCGCTATGTCGAGCGGGCCGACGACACCGCCCGCATTCTCGACGTGACGGTGCATCAACTGCTCGAAGACTCAAGCGTGGACCCCGACCAGGCATCCCGAACACTCCTGCAAGTGCTCGGCATCGAACCGCCCAAAGACACGCTGGACCTGTGGTCGTTGACCGACCTGGTCGCGTTCAGCCGCAACACAAAGGGCGCCTGCTCGATCGTCGACTCCATCTCGGCCGCGCGGGAAAACGCCCGTGGGGCACGCGAAGTCACGTCCACCGAGATCTGGGAGTGCCTCAACACCACCTACAACGCGCTGGCCGAACGCGAGCGCGCGGCCAAACGGCTCGGCCCCCATGAATTCCTGTCCTTCGTCGAAGGCCGTGCGGCGATGTTCGCCGGGCTGGCCGACTCGACGCTCAGCCGTGACGACGGGTACCGGTTCATGGTGCTTGGCCGCGCGATCGAGCGGGTCGACATGACGGTGCGGCTGCTGCTCTCCAGGGTGGGAGACAGCGCCACCTCGCCGGCCTGGGTCACCCTGCTGCGGTCTGTCGGCGCCCACGACACCTACTTGCGCACCTACCGCGGTGTGCTCGACGCAAGCCGTGTTGTCGAATTCATGCTGCTCGACCGCCTCTTCCCACGGTCCATCTTCTACTCGCTGCGGCTGGCCGAGCACAGTCTCGACGAGTTGATGAAGAGGCCGCACAACCGGGTCGGGGCAACGGCGGAGGCGCAGCGCGTGCTCGGCCGGGCGCGCAGCGAACTGGAATTCCTGCGCCCCGGTGTACTGCTGGAATCGCTGGAGAAGCGGCTGGCCGGTCTGCAGACTACATGTAGCGATGTCGGAGATGCGTTGGCGCTGCAGTACTTCCACTCCGCACCCTGGGTGGCGTGGCACGATGCCGGGCAGATCGGCTCGTTGGTCATCGAAGAAGGTGAAGTCTAATGACGAGCGTCTCGCACGAGGAACAGCGCTGATGTGGCGGCTCCGGGTGGTGCACTCGACGGGCTACGCCTACAAATCCCCTGTGACCGCGTCGTTCAACGAGGCCCGGCTGACGCCGCGCTCCGACTCCAGGCAGAACGTCATCCTCAACCGCGTCGAAACCGTACCCGCCACAAGGTCATACCGCTACGTCGACTACTGGGGCACCGCGGTGACCGCGTTCGACCTGCACGCCCCGCACACCGAACTCGAGGTCACCTCGTCGTCGGTGGTGGAGACCGACGGGGGCGATATGCCCGAGCACAAGGCGACCTGGGACGATCTGCGCGCCGAGGCGGTCATCGACCGGTTCGACGAGGTGCTCACCGGCACCCACTACACGCCAAACAGCAAGAGGATCCGGCGGGTGGGGGAGCGAATCGCGAATTACCACGATCCGCAGGAGGCGGTCACCGCCGCGGCGAACTGGGTGCACAGCGAACTTGAATACGTACCCGGCACCACCGGTGTGCACTCGTCGGGGCTGGATGCGCACCGCGAAGGCAAGGGCGTCTGCCAGGACTTCGCCCATCTGACGCTGATCCTGTTGCGCAGCATGGGAATTCCTTCGCGCTATGTGTCGGGCTATCTGCATCCCAACCGCAAGGCCGTCATCGGGGACACCATCGACGGCCAGAGTCATGCCTGGGTGCAGGCCTGGACCGGTGGCTGGTGGAACTACGACCCAACCAACGACGCCGACATCAACGAGCAGTACATCAGCGTCGGGGTTGGGCGTGACTACTCGGATGTCACGCCGTTGAAAGGCATTTACTCAGGGGAGGGGTCGACCGACCTTGACGTCGTCGTGGAGATCACCCGGCTGGCTTAGCGGGAGTTGGTGGCGCGTCCCAACGTGCGGTAGCCCGGGTGAACGTGCGGCCTGAGGCCCTGGTGCTCGGCCATGGTCGCCAGCAGTTGGCGCATGGTGTCGCGCTGCTGCGCATCCAGCCCCGCGGTGAGCAGCCGGTCGTGCTGACGCCCCAACTCGCCGATCTTGCCAATCACCTTCTTGCCGGACGCGGTCAGATGCAGCGCATGCAGTCGGCGGTCGTCGGGGTTGCGGCGACGTTCGACGTAGCCACGGTCCTCTAACTCATCGACGTAGGCGACGACCCGACTCGGTAACAAACCCAGCTCGCCGCTGAGCGCCTGCTGGCTGCGCCCGGGTTCGGCCGCGATCGCGCGCAGGATCCCTGCGTGCGGCGGAGTGAGGTCGATCGACGCGATCAGGTCGGTGAACACCGAGGCGGAACGGTGGCCGAGTTGGGACAGCAAGAACGCCACACTGTCACCCTTGCTTGAGGCTGCTGACACGAACGAATCGTATCAGTCGTGAACGATTTATCTCGCAAATCATTGAAAGTTCTTGTCCATGACGTCGATCAGGCATATCGTTCACAACATGAACGATTTATCTGTGAATACGAATGGTGCGGTTGAACGACGACAGCAAGGCGGCCCTCCGCTGGCGCTGCTTGCCGCGATCTCCCTGGTACTGCTGCTCGCCGGACTCGTGGTCGGGGTCGCACTGGCCGGCGTCATGCCGCTTCCGTACGGCTCCGCCACCGCGATACAGGACTACGTCTCCGGTCATCACGCGGCGGCCGTAGCCATCGCGGTCGGGACGTTCGGGTCATCGATACCGCTCGCCATCTACGCGGCCACCGCAAGCGCTCGCCTGCGTCAGCTCGGCGTCACCGCACCTGGGGCGACGATCGCATTGGCGGGGGGCCTGCTCGCGTCGGCCGGGCTGGCGTTATCGAGCTTGACGGCATGGACGCTGTCGCGGCCCGAGGTCACCTCCGACACGGCGTTGGTCCGCGCGCTGTACTACCTCACGTACCTGACCGGAGGTCCCTGGCATGTGGTCACGCTCGGGCTGTTGATCGCCGGGATCGCGGTGCCCGGCCTGATCGTCGGGTTGCTGCCAAGACCGGTTGCGTGGACCGGCCTCGTCATCGCGGGTGTCGCCGAACTGACCACACTGGTGCTGATCTGGACCGCGCTGACGCCGTTGTTGCCGGTCGCCCGGTTCACCGGACTGATCTGGCTGATCGTGGCCGGTGCGCTGCTCCCGCTGCGCCGACCGAACCGGCAGGCGGCAGAGGCGACGGGGGCGCGGCGATGAAACTCAGTGTGAGCGTGACGAATTACTGGTGGCCCGATCGCCTCCACGACCGGCTCGCGTCGCTGGCCGCCGATCTCGATGACACCGCGGTCGACACCCTCTAGGTGCCCGACCACCTTCTGCAGGCCGACCCGGCCAGCCGGCTCGACGAACCGATGCTGGAGGCCTACACCGCGCTGGGATATCTGGCGGCCGCCACGTCGCGGATCCGCCTCGGCACCATGGTCACCGCGGCGACCTTCCGCGCCCCCGCCTTGTTGATCAAGGCCGTCACCACGCTCGACGTGCTGTCGGCCGGCCGCGCGTGGCTGGGCATCGGTGCCGGCTACAACCGCGACGAGGCCCGCGCGATGGGGCTGTTCCTCCCCGACACCGCCGAGCGGTTCGCCAGGATGACCGAGTTGCTGCGACTGGCAGGGCACATGTGGAACGGCGACGAAACCCCGTTCCGCGGCGAGTATCTGGATCTCGAGCACCCGCTCGGCAGCCCG